>JBBASN010000138.1:0-5414 GCA_040399225.1 Prochlorococcaceae cyanobacterium
AAGACCGGCTGGCGGGTGGTGCAGGAGGCCCTGGGCCAGGGGCTGGCGGTGCGGGCCCTGGTGCGGCCGGGGTCCGAGCTGCCGCCGGGGCTGGAGGGGGCCGAGGTGGTGCGGCTGAAGCTGGGCGACACCGAGGCCCTGCACCGGGCCCTGGAGGGCTGCGACGCCCTGGTGATCGCCACCGGCGCCCGGCCCTCGATCGACCTCAGCGGTCCCCTACAGGTGGACGCCCTGGGGGTGCGTCAGCAGATCGCCGCCTGCAAGGCGGTGGGGCTGGAGCGGGTGGTGCTGGTGAGTGCGCTCTGCGCCGGCCGTTGGCGCCATCCGCTCAACCTGTTCGGCCTGATCCTGGTGTGGAAGCGGGTGGGCGAGCGCTGGCTGGAGCAGAGCGGCCTGCGCTGGACCGTGATCCGCCCCGGCGGTCTGAACGAGCGGGAGGAGGGGCTTGAGCGGGAAGGGGTGGTGTTCAGCGGCGCCGACGAGCAGGAGAGCAACAGCATTCCCCGCCGGCTGGTGGCACGGGTGTGCCTGGAGGCCCTGCACAGTCCGGCCGCCGAGGGCCGCATCATCGAGATCACCAGCAGCCCCCAGAAGCCGCCCCAGCCGCTGGAAACGTGGCTGGCCGCCAGCTGAGATTCAGAACAACCCTGTTCAGAACAACCCAGTTCAAAACAGACCTGCTCAGAACAGACCCCGATAGCGCACCAGCAGCTGCACCATCGCCCAGGAGCCCAGGGTCACCTTGAGGGCCACCAGCACGTTGAGCAGGGGGATCCAGCCGCCGCTGGCGATGGCGCCGAAACGGCCGCCGCTGCCGGCCGCGCCGCCGGGGAACACCCCCTCCAGGCTCAGCCAGGCCACCAGCAGAAACGCCACCACGGCCGCCTTCTCCCAGAGGTCAGCGCGGTAGCGCTTGTAGAGGCGGTCGGTGAGGCGGGCCGAACCACTGATCAGCAGCAGGCCGATGGCCGTGCCCCCGGCCACGCCCGCGGCGAAGCCGCCCCCCGGGGAGAGGTGGCCGCGCAGGGCCAGCTCCACTGCCACCAGGGCGCACATCGTGGCCCCCAACTGGCAGAGCACCACGGAGGGGGCGTCGTCGAGGGCCAGCACCCGCCGCTGCTGGGGCTCACCGCTGAAGATCCAGCGCACGCCGATCGAGGCGAGCGTGAACACCACCACCTCGGCGACCGTGTCGTAGAGACGGGTGTGCAGGATCACCGTGGACACCAGGTTGGGCACCCGGCCCTGGTCGAGCAGTTCCGTGAGGATTCCCCCCAGCTCCGGCGGGGCCGGCAGGGCGAGCAGCAGGGGGGCGCCGCAGAGCACCAGGGCGGCGATGCCGTAGAGGAGCACGCGGGTCAGGGTCATGACGCCACCTCGCTGGCCTGATCACTCCCGCTCAGCGCTGACTCAATCCGCTCCAGCGGGAGCAGCTCGGGTTGCCAGGCAGCCGAGGCCGCCAGGGCAGCCAGGCGCTGGCGCAGACCGCCGTTGTGCAGAAGCACCCGGGGCGGGGCCACCTCGCTGCGCCACTCGAGCAGGCCGTGCAGCTCCGCAGCCGCCGGGCCCTGCCCCACCAGCTCCAGCCGCAGGCTGGCGGGCTCCAGCCAGCGGCGCAGCTGGGCCCTGAGTTCGGCGGGTACCGCTTCGGGGTCGGCACAGCCCAGCCGCAGCACCATCGAGGAGCGCAGGGCCACCGCATAGAGCGTGGTGGAGAGCAGCGTGCCCACCAGGGCCTCGGTGAGGGCCACATCGGCGGCCCCCAGCAGGGCGTATATCAGGGCTGCCACTGCCCCGAGAATGCCGCGCAGCACCAGGGTCTGGTAAGGGTTGGTCTGGGCCACCAGCAGGATGGCCGTGAGCGGCAGCAGGGCCGTGATCGGGAGCAGCAGCGGCAGATCGGACGCGAGCGTGATCATCGGCGCGGTGGCGATTGGGAGCAGGCGGCGAGCACGTAGCCGAAGATCGTGTCCCAGATCAGCAGGGCCAGCAGGGCGAGTAGGAGCAGCGGCCACTCGCGGTTGAAGCGCAGCAGCAGCCCGAGCAACATCAGGGCCGAGCCGAGGGTGTCGGCGACACCCAGGTAGTGCAGCTTGGTGAGGAAGCTGGCGCGGCCCAGCAGGGGCCAGGTGCCGGCGAACCAGAACGCCAGCCCCAGGCCGAGCAACCCCAGGCTGAGCAGCTCGGCGGCCCGGGCAACCAGGGTGCTCATGGGTCGACCCCCCGGAGAAGGTTGGCCAGCAGCATCACGGCGCCGTTGCCCACGCAGAGCACGATCACACCCACCAGGCCCACCATCCAGTCGTCGCGGACGACCGACACCACCAGCATCAGCATCGCCACCTTGGTGGACACGCTGGCGAAGGCCGCCAGGCGATGCCAGACGTCAGTGCGGCGGCAGACCACCAGGATCGGCAGCAACAGGGCCAGCACCATGCCGAAGAGCAGAGCGGTCATCGCTCCTCCAGCCGGTGCACCCGGTAGCTGCTGCCGCCGGCCTCCAGGCCGAGGGCGATGGTGAGCGGGGTGAGGGTGATGCGGAACACGTCGAGAAACACCAGGGCCGCAGGGGGCTGGCCCTGGCTGCGGCCCTGGCGGGACCACTCCACGGGCGTGTGCTCCAGCCGCTCCCTGCCGGGGCGGCGCAGCACCAGCTGGAACGCCTCGCCATAGGCCTGGGGGATGGCCCTCAGGCTGGCGGACAGGGCCCGCAGCAGCTGGGAGGGGGGCAGGCTGCGGTTGGGCCGGGGCTGGGGCAGGGCGAGGGCCACCGCCACGCCGATGGCCAGGTTGGCGGCCTCCAGGTCGGCGGTGAGCAGGCACCACACGAGCAGCCGCATCGCCAGCACGATCAACCGCGCCATGCCACCACCTCCGCCTCCACACCCAGGGGCAGCTCCAGGCCCAGACAGGCGAGCAGCACCCCGGCACCCACCACGGCCATGCCGCCCAGCAGGTCGACGAGGCGCTCCAGATCCGGCAGCGGCACGCCAGGCAGGCGCAGGCCCGCCAGGGCGCGGCGCAGGGCTTCAACTCCGGCCCCGGCCGCCAGCACCGCCAGGGTCTTGGCCAGGGAAGCGGCCGGTGACGGCAGCGCCAGGGGGGAGCTGCCCAGCGGGATCAGCCAGAGGGGCCAGAGCAGCAGCAGCGCCAGCAGCAGGGCCCCAGGGGCCTGGGCCTGGGGCCCGGACCGGATAGGCACCCAGAGGATCCGGGCGTAGACGGCCGCCGTGCCCACACTCAGCAGGGGCAGCAGCCAGGCCGCCGTTGGGGCAGACAGACCGGCGAATCCCGCGAGGGGAGTGCTGAACAGCAGGGTCTTGGCCCCATGGCCGAGCAGGAACGGGGCGCCGGCGATCGAGAGGCCCGCCAGCCCCAGAGGGAGAGCGAGGCCTGCCGGCAGGGGCTGGCTGGGCCAGTGGGCGAGGTTGCGGGTGCCCGCCCGCCCAGCCACCAGAAACAGGGCCGCCTTGGCCAGGCCATGGCTGAGGGCATAGAGCCCGCCCACCGCGGGGTTGATCAGGATCAGGCCCGCCTGGGAGAGGGTGCTCCAGGCCAGCAGGCGTTTCAGATCGCTCTCCAGCAGGGCATAGAGCAGGCCCAGCAGGGCACTGGCCAGGCCGATCCAGGTGAGCAGCGGCTGCAGCCCCGGCAGCTGGTCGGCCAGTCGCAGAAGGGGGCAGAGCCCCCCGGCCACCACCACCCCGGAGAGCAGGGCGGAGATCTCCGCAGGCGCCTCGGCATGGGTGCGCGGCAGCCACAGCCCGGAGAGAAACAGGCCCGACTTGGTGAGCAGGCCCACCAGCAAGAGGGCCACGATCACCGCCAGGGCCCGGTCTGCCGCGGGAAAGGCGGCCAGGGCCGTGAGCCGGAAGCTGCCGGTGTGCAGATAGAGCAAGGCCACCCCCACCAGGTAGAGGGTCATCACTGCGTTGCCCACCAGCAGGTAGCGCAGGGCGACCCAGAGCTGGCGAGGGTCCCGTTTCTGCAGGATCAACAGGAAGGCGGTGATACCCACCACCTCCAGGGCCACATACAGGCTCACCAGATCGACGGCGAGGAAGGCGGAGTTGAGGCCACCGAGCAGCACCGGCAGCAGCAGCACAAAGGGCCCGGCAGGGGGCTGACGCCAGCGATCGAGCAGCACCGCCAGCACCACCAGGCCATTCAGCAGCAGGAACGGCGCAGCCAGGGAATCGATCTGCAGGCGCACGCCCAGCTCGCCGATCAGGTCCAGCTGGACCGTGCCGCCCAACAGCGCCCAGGTCGCCACCACCACGGTGCTCAGGCCTGCGAGCAGGGCCAGGCCAGCGCCGAAGCGGGGCAGCAGGGCCGCCAGGAAGGCCAGCGCGAACGGCAGCAGCAGCCAGGTGATCAGGAGATTGGCCAGCAGCATCGAGGCCTCTCAGGTGTGGGAGGGGGGAGCCGCCATCAGCGCCTCGAAGCTGGCGGTGTCCAGCAGGGGGTCGAAACGCGAGAGGCGGGTGAGCACCACCAGCAGCAGCGCCTGGATCGACAGGCCGATCACGATCGCCGTGAGAATCACGGCCTGGGGGACGGGATCGGCCCAGCCCCCTGCGGCAGCTGCGGTGGTGGCGGAAGCTGCGGCGGCATCGGCGAGCTCAGGGCGGCCGAGGATCGGCGTGCGCAGCCCCGGGCGGGCGGCCACCAGCACGAACAGGGCCACCGAGCCGGTGCCCATCACATCCATGGCCAGGGCCCGCAGAAACAGGTTGCGGCGCCAGACCATGCCCACCAGACCCACGAGCACGGTGGGCAGCACCAGCACCTCCAGCAGCCGGAAGGGGTCGGGCATCGACATCGAGCCAGCCAGGTGTTGCGCGGGACCATAGGCAGGGCGGATCAGCCGTTGGGGCCTGGGGGCTCCTGGAGAAAGCGGGGGATGGCCAGCTGCTGGGGGCCACGGGTGTAGGCCAGCCAGCGGAAGTCGCCGAGGGCATGGGGATCCACCAGGCGCAGCAGGGCCTCGCGCCGCGGCAACAGCTGGGCCAGACCGCCGGGGTCGCCCTGCAGCCCATGCAGCCGCTGGGCCAGCCCCAGGGCCAGCAGGGCCTCCCCCTGGCGGCAGCCGCCCAGTCGATGCCAGCCCGTGGCGGCGGCGGCCCGCTCCAGGCTGTCGATGCAGAGGTGGGCGGTGAGATCGGCCTCGCCGGGCGCGATGAGCGGATCGGCGCAGGCCTGCTGGCCGCGGTAGGCCATCAGGGTGCCGTTGGCGCGCTGGGGGGCGTAGTAGCGCCAGGCCTCCAGGGCGTAGTCGATCACCAGCAGGGCGCCCGCGGAGAGGGCGCCGGCGGCCTGGCGCAGCCAGGGCTCGAGGCCGGGGTGGAGTTCCGTGCACCAGCCCGGCGGGCGCTGGGGGGAGGGGGGCAGCAGACCCAGGGCTTGCAGGGCTT
>JBBASN010000139.1:0-5332 GCA_040399225.1 Prochlorococcaceae cyanobacterium
GCTACACGCTCGACGAGATCGTCAACGACATCACCGGCGCCACGCCGGCCTGCTTCGAGCCCACGATCGACTACGTGGTCACCAAGATCCCGCGCTTCGCCTTTGAGAAGTTCCAGGGCAGCCCGGCGGTGCTCACCACCTCGATGAAGTCGGTGGGGGAGGCGATGGCCATTGGCCGCTGTTTTGAGGAGTCGTTCCAGAAGGCGCTGCGCTCCCTGGAAACGGGCCACGCCGGCTGGGGTTGTGACCGCCCCGATGGCGCCATTGCCGCCGCCGATCTCAACCGGGCCCTGCGCACCCCCACCCCCGAGCGGATCTTCGCCGTGCGCGCCGCCCTGCTGGCCGGCCGCAGCGACGCCGAGATCCACCGGCTGTCGGCGATCGATCCCTGGTTCCTGGCCAAGCTGCGCGGCATCGTCGACGCTGAGGCGCGCCTGCTGCGCGGCCGCAGCCTGGCGGACCTCGATGCGGGGGCCCTCTTGGAGCTCAAGCAGCTGGGCTTCTCCGACCGCCAGATCGCCTGGGCCACCGGCAGCGACGAGCTGGCCGTGCGCCGCTATCGCCAGGGGCGGGGCATCCGCGCCGTGTTCAAGACGGTGGACACCTGCGCGGCCGAATTCGCCTCGCGCACGCCGTATCACTACTCCACCTATGAGCGGCCGCTGGAGCGCATCAACGCCGCCGGCGCCCTGGAGCTGGTGCCGCCGGAGGACGAGGTGCAGCCCGAGTCGCGCCGCAAGGTGATGATCCTGGGGGGCGGCCCCAACCGCATCGGCCAGGGCATCGAATTCGATTACTGCTGTGTGCATGCCTCCTTCGCTCTGCGCGAAGCGGGATTCGCCACCGTGATGGTGAACAGCAACCCGGAGACCGTGTCGACCGACTACGACACCTCCGATCGCCTCTATTTCGAGCCGCTCACCCTCGAGGACGTGCTCAATGTGATCGAAGCCGAGAAGCCGGAGGGGGTGATCGTGCAGTTCGGCGGACAGACGCCGCTGAAGCTGGCGATTCCGCTGCTGCGCTGGCTGCAGGGTCCCGAAGGCCAGGCCACCGGCACCCGCATCTGGGGCACCTCGCCCGAATCAATCGACAGCGCCGAGGACCGGGAGCAGTTCGAGGCGATCCTGCGCCGCCTGGAGATCCGCCAGCCCCGCAACGGCCTGGCCCGCAGCGAGGCCGAGGCCCGCGCCGTGGCCGAGCGGGTGGGCTACCCCGTGGTGGTACGCCCCAGCTACGTGCTGGGTGGCCGCGCCATGGAGGTGGTGTTCGACGAGAGCGAGCTCAACCGCTACATGGCCGAGGCGGTGAACGTGGAGCCCGACCACCCGGTGCTGATCGATCAATACCTGGAGAACGCCGTGGAGGTGGATGTGGATGCCCTCTGCGACGCCACCGGCACGGTGGTGATCGGTGGGGTGATGGAGCACATCGAGCCAGCCGGCATCCACTCGGGCGACTCGGCCTGCTGTCTGCCTGCCGTGAGCCTGGGGGCCGACGCCCTGGCCACGATCCGCCAGTGGAGCCAGGACCTGGCCCTGGCCCTGCAGGTGCGCGGTCTGATCAACCTGCAGTTCGCCGTGCAGCGCGACCCGCAGGGGATCGAGCGGGTGTTCATCATCGAGGCCAACCCCCGCGCCTCGCGCACCGTGCCCTTCGTGGCCAAGGCCACCGGTGTGGCCCTGGCGAAGCTGGCCAGCCGGGTGATGGCCGGCGAGAGCCTGGCGGAGCTGGGCCTCGGCGCTGAGCCCATCCCGCCCCTGCAGACGGTGAAGGAGGCGGTGCTGCCCTTCAAGCGCTTCCCCGGTTCCGACACCCTGCTGGGGCCGGAGATGCGCAGCACCGGCGAGGTGATGGGGATTGCCCGGGGCTTCGGCATGGCCTTTGCCAAGGCGGAGTTGGCCGCCAATGAGGCCCTGCCCACCGGCGGCACCGTGTTCCTCTCCACCCACGACCGTGACAAGCAGGCCCTGGTGCCGGTGGCCCGCCGCCTGGCCGACGAGGGTTTCAGCCTCACCGCCACCGCTGGCACCGCCGCCGTGCTCGCCGCCGCCGGTCTCGCGGTGGAGCCGGTGCTGAAGGTGCATGAGGGACGGCCCAACATCGAGGACGCGATCCGCTCGGGCAGCATCCAGCTGATCATCAACACGCCGATCGGCCGCCAGGCCGCCCACGACGACAAGTACTTGCGCCGCGCTGCCCTCGATTACGCCGTGCCCACCGTCACCACCCTGGCCGGCGCGCGGGCTGCCGTGGAGGCGATCGCCGCCCTGCAGCAGCAGCACCTGGAGATCAACGCCCTGCAGGACATCCACCGCGGGCGCGCTGCCACGGTCTCACAGGCGGTGCAGACCCCGTAGGGTGATTGCCGCCTGTTCAGTCACCTCCCTTGACGGTCGCCCCCAGCCCCGCCGCCCTTGCCCCCGGCAGCGACGCCACCGCCGCCTTCCGCGCCGCCTACGAGAACCGCTACACCTGGGATCCGGGTTTCGGTGGCTACCGCGGGCGCTGTGTCTGGGAGCAGCCCGGTGCAGCAGGCGAACCCGACAGGCGCCTGGAGGGATCCTTCCAGGTGGGCGCCGACCTCAAGGCCCAGGTTGAGGGCATCGACGATGCGGAAGTGCACAAGGCCATCGCCTCCCAGCTCTGGGAGGTGGCGATTCACCGGGTGCGCCGCAGCTTCGAGCAGACCCACGGCGAGAACACCTTCAGCGCCGGCGATACCGATGCGGTGGGCACCGAGGTGGTCGTGGGCGGCAAGAACGCCGGCGACCGCTACCGCATCAAGGACGATGTGGTGACGATGGTGCACCGCCACATCCACGGCACGGTGGTGACGATCTTCACCGAGAGCGTCACCCACACCGGCAGCGGCTATCTCAGTCGCAGCTACACCAGCCGCTATGCAGATCCCGCCACGGGCGAGCCGAAGGGCGGCCTAAGCCGCTTCACCGACACCTTCGTGCCCCTGGTGGAGGGCGGCCCCTGGGTGCTGCGGGAGCGGCTGGTGGAGACCGAGGCCTTCGGCGACATCCCCGCAGGCCGTCAGCTGTTCCGTTTCGAAGCGCTGGAACCCCTGGCCTGAGCCGCGTTTTGATGGCACGATCGCCGCAACCTCGCGGCGGATGTGTTGCCTTTCCTTGACGCGCTCAACAATGTGGTGTGGGGGCCGATCACCCTCTGGTTGATCGGCCTTACCGGTTTGTATCTGATGGTGGGGCTCGGCTTCATGCCCCTGCGCCGCATCGGTTTTGGCTTCCGCCAGGCCCTCGGCTCCATCCGCAGCAGCAAGGGTGAGGGCGATGTGACCGCTTTTGAAGGTCTCACCACCGCCCTGGCGGCCACGATCGGCACGGGCAATGTGGCCGGTGTGGCCGGCGCGATCGCCACCGGTGGCCCTGGTGCGGTGTTCTGGATGTGGCTGATCGCCTTCGTGGGCATGGCCACCAAGTACGCCGAATCCGTTCTGGCCGTTCACTACCGCGAGGTGGATGACCTCGGCGAACACGTGGGCGGCCCGATGTATTTCATCCGCAATGGCCTGGGGCCTGGTTGGGGCTGGCTGGCCACCCTGTTCGCCCTGTTCGGCACCCTGGCCGGCTTCGGCATCGGCAACGGCGTGCAGGCCCATGAGATGGCCCTCGCTCTGAAAACCTCCCTGGGGGTGCCAGAGCTGCTCACCGGCGTGGTGATGGCCGTGATCACCTTCCTGGTGCTGATCGGCGGCATTGAACGCATCGGCAAGGTCACCGAAGTGGTGGTGCCGTTCATGGCGATCGTGTACGTGGTGGGCGCCCTGGTGATCCTGCTGGTGCATCTCGGCGAGATCCCGGCAGCCCTGGGCGTGATCTTCAATGACGCCTTCACCGGCCAGGCCGTGGCCGGCGGTGCCCTGGGCACCGTGATTCAGAAGGGCATCTCCCGCGGGGTGTTCTCCAACGAGGCGGGCCTGGGCACCGCGCCGATCGCCCAGGCCGCCGCCAAGCCAGGGGACCCCGTGCTGCAGGGCACCGTGGCCATGCTGGGCACCTTCATCGACACGATCATTGTCTGCACGATGACGGCTCTGGTGATTGTGATCAGTGGCCTCTACACGGGCGACCAGAGCGGGGTGGCCCTGACGATGGCCGCCTTCGACAAGGGGCTGCCGGGGGCCTCCTGGCTGGTGACCTTCGGCACCGTGTTCTTCACCGGCACCACGATCCTGGGCTGGGGCTACTACAGCGAACGCTGCCTCGAATTCCTGGCGGGCACCCGGGCCATCCAGCCATTCCGCCTGGTGTGGGTGGCGGTGGTGGTGATCGGCGCGGTGGCCACCGGCGGGGTGATCTGGACGGTCGCCGACATCCTCAATGGCCTAATGGCCATTCCCAACCTGATCGGCCTGCTGCTGCTCTCGGGCACCGTGTTCCGCCTAACCCGCGAATACAGCTTCAAGGAGGCCCAGCAGCCCGCCAGCTTGCCCCCCGAGCGCTGATTTGCGTAGGCGCCCCCTGCCGCGCTCAGGGCAGGGGGGCGACCTGTTGCAGCTTCTCGTTCAGCTGCATGGCCATCGACTGGCGGCCTACGGCCAGCACCTTGAGGGTGTCCTCATGCATGCGCAGCTGGGCGTCGGCCACCTGCATGCCGCGCACCAGCTCCTTCACCTCATCGGGCAGGGAGTTGAGGTCGTAGCGCTTTCCCTCGAAGGTGAGCACGGGGGGTTGTTGCTGCTGCGCGATGGGATCCACGGGGGAGTGCTGAAGCGTGCGGCCCCAGGATAGGGATCAGCTGGCGGCGGGTCCCCTCTGGGGGCTGGAGCCGCCGCCGCCGATCGGTCGCTTGAAGAAGAACATCAGCAAGGGGCCCACCTGGGCCGCCTCCACCATCTCCCAGTTGTCCCGCCCCAGGGCATTGAGAAAGAATTGCAGCTGCTCCGCCGGGTGGCGCGGCTGGGCGCCAGCGCCACTGTATTGCTGGGGGAATTCCCGGCGCAGGTACTCCGGGCTGAGGGCGCCGCCTAGGCGCTCGCTGTCCGCCTTGGGTGAGGGCGGTTCGGGCGGGTTGCCACTCTCCACGTTGATGTGGATCACCCGGTACTCCCAGGCCATCGGCGCTGCATTCAGGGGTCGAGATGGATGAACTGGCGGCGGCAGAGATCGCGGTAGCGACCGCCGCTTGCCAGCAACTGATTGTGGCTGCCCTCCTCCACAATCCGCCCGTTCTCCAGCACCACGATCCGATCCGCCCGCTGCACGGTGGCCAGGCGGTGGGCGATCACCAGCACGGTGCGGCCGGCCATGGCCTGCTCCAGGCCCCGCTGCACCGCCTCCTCCGCCTCGGCATCGAGGGC
>JBBASN010000140.1:0-5291 GCA_040399225.1 Prochlorococcaceae cyanobacterium
TCGGAGTTCTACGGCCCCACCAACGCCGAAGCCTCCCAGGCCCAGAGCTTCACCTTCCTGGTGCGTGACCAGCGCCTGGGCGCCAACATCGGTTCGGCCATGGGCCCCACCGGTCTGGGCAAGTACCTGATGCGCTCGCCCACCGGCGAGATCATTTTCGGTGGTGAAACCATGCGTTTCTGGGACTTCCGCGGTCCCTGGCTGGAGCCCCTGCGCGGCCCCAACGGCCTGAGCCTCGACAAGCTCCAGAACGACATTCAGCCCTGGCAGGTGCGCCGCGCGGCTGAGTACATGACCCACGCCCCGAACGCTTCCCTCAATTCCGTGGGCGGCATCATCACCGAGCCCAACTCGGTGAACTTCGTGAACATCCGCCAGTGGCTGGCGTCCACGCAGTTCGTGCTGGCCTTCTTCTTCCTGGTGGGTCACCTCTGGCATGCCGGCCGCGCCCGAGCTGCGGCCGCTGGTTTCGAGAAGGGCATCGACCGTCAGGCCGAGCCCACCCTGGCCATGCCTGATCTCGACTGATCCCGATTCGGATCCAGCCCCTTTCGGTAACGGCACCAGCCCCCGCTCAGTCGGGGGCTTTTTCATGGACAACGCAGGTGGGCGTCCACCTGATCAAGAGGCCAGGGCCAGTAGTGCTGGCGATGACATCCCCATCCGGTGCTTCTAGGGTCTGAGGCGAATCTGAAAGTTGTCATGGGCCGCCCCTCGATCGCTCCCTGGCCAAGCGCCCTCACCCTGGCTGGTGCTGCCGTGGTAGTGAGCGCAGGAGTAATGCATCCCTTGCAGGGTCAAGCGCAGTGGACCAGCACAATCAGTCGGGTGGGACCCGGGGTGATCTGTGACCGCGCGGCGTCCATCTGCTTTGACCGGCAGGGGCCATCCATCGGGCTCACCAAGCAATACCTGGGCAGCAGTGCAGCCCTGCGTCTCACCGCCAACCTCAGTGGCCGGCCCGCGCCCAGTGAATTCAGCCTGAGCAACGGTTCTTTCTGCAATGTGTCCCAGTCCACCTGCTGGACCAGCAACCGGAGGGATCGTCTCAATGAAACGCTCACCCGCGAGCTCTATCCCAACAGTCCGGCTCTGCAGAGCAATGTCACCAAAACCCTGGGGCTCTGCAGCATCTCCCAACGGGGGCGCGGCATCTACGACGGCGGTTGCGAACTACGGTTGGTTAGCCGGGAGCCAGGAGACATCAGCCGCTATTCCGTGACCACCAACGACGGCCGCAAATACATCTTCAAGCGGACCGGTTCAACCTTCCAGCTGGAAGATGCCACCGGCAGCTGGCCGGTTCAGTTCATCAACCACGGCTACACAGGTGTGTTCCGCTGGAGTGACATCAAGCTGGTGGCCACCAGGCAGCACAACCTGCTCAACCCCCAGCAGCCCCAACCCCGCAACAGCAACGACGTGATCAACGACCTGTTCATGGGCGGTCGCAACTGAGCCAGCGCCGCAGCAGCGGCAGGCTCAGGCCGATCACATTGCTGAAGCAGCCCTCGATCCGCTCCACCAACAGGCCACCGCGGCCCTCGAGGGCAAATCCACCGGCGCACTGCAGCGGTTCGCCGCTCTCCACGTAGGCCTCAATTTCGGCCCGGTCAACGGCGGCGAAGGCCAGCGCAGTGCTCACCACGGCCAGTCGGGGCGCGCCGCGTTCGGACGACACCCCCGGCAACAGACAGTGGCCGGTGTGCAGCACCCCCCGACCGCCGGCCATCCGCAGCCAGCGCTCGATGGCCTGCTCACGGTCACGGGGTTTGCCGAACACCTCCCCGTCCACCTCCAGCACGGAATCGCAGCCCAGCACGGGCTCAGCCCCACTCTCGCCGGCCCGCCGAGCGTGCTCGGCCACGGCTTCGGCCTTGGCTGCGGCGAGGCGCTGCACCAGCTGCAGCGGATCCGGGCGGTGGATGGCCGCTTCATCCACCCCGCTCACCCGCACCCGATGGGGGATCCCCGCCTGCTCCAGCAGGCGGCGGCGGGCGGGGGAGGCGGAGGCAAGCACCAACATGGCTGGGGTGGCGAGGCGAGAATGGGCCCATGCAAGACCAGCGGGGCGTGATCGCCCAGCCCACCGACACGCACGCGCCCCGCTCCTGGGCCAGGGCCGGCCAGGCCATGCGCTGCCTGCCCTTCCGGCGCGGCTTCTATGCCCGGGTGAGCGCGCAGCCGCTGGGCAGCCGGGAGTTCTGCCGGCTGCCGGAAGCGGCCAGCCTCTGCTGGCGGCGGATGGGGCCCGAGCGGGTGGAGGCCCACTTCATCTGGCTGATCCGCCTGGGGGTGCTCCGCCGCGAGGTGGACGGCCAGGGCCTCACCGAGCGGGTGCGGCTGACTCCGATGGGCCGGGAGCTGCTGCTGCAGTGGCCCGGCGAGATTCCGCGGGCACCCCTGGCAGAGCGCATCACCCACCAGCTGCGCCGCAGCCGCCCGCGCCTGTGAGGCCCCTGATGGTGCTGGGCACCAGCAGCGGCGCCGGCAAGTCGCTGATGACAGCCGCCCTCTGCCGGGTGCTGCGCCGCCGCGGTGAAACGCCCCTGCCCTTCAAGGGGCAGAACATGAGCAACAACGCCTGGGTGGATCAGGCCGGCGGCGAGATGGCCTACTCCCAGGCCCTGCAGGCCTGGGCGGCGGGCCTGGAGCCGCACTGCGCGATGAACCCGGTGCTGCTCAAGCCCCAGGGCGACTCAACCAGCGAAGTGATCCACCTGGGCCGCAGCGTCGGCCAGGCCCGCGCCGAGCACTACTACCGCGACTGGTTCCGGCCCGGCTGGTCGGCGATCCGCGCAGGCCTGGCCGAGCTGCAGGCGGCCTATCCCGGCGGCCGGCTGGTGCTGGAGGGGGCGGGCAGCCCGGTGGAGGTGAACCTGCAGCCCCGAGACCTCACCAACCTGCGCCTGGCCCAATATCTGCGCGCCCGCTGCATTCTCGTGGCCGACATCGAGCGCGGAGGGGTGTTCGCCCAGCTGGTGGGCACCCTGGCCCTGCTGCGGCCCGTGGAGCGGCCCCTGATCGGCGGCCTGCTGATCAACCGCTTCCGCGGCCGCCGCGAGCTGTTCGAGGAGGGGCGCCACTGGCTGGAGGCCCACACCGGCATTCCGGTGCTGGGAGTGATGCCCTGGCTCGACGAGCTGTTCCCCCCGGAAGACTCCCTCGACCTGCTGGAGCGCCGCGGCCGCAAGCGGGGCGCCGAGCTGGAGATCGCCGTGCTGCGTCTGCCCTCCTTGAGCAATTTCTCCGACCTCGACCCCCTGGAGGCCGAACCCTCGGTGCAGCTGCGCTGGCTGCAGCCGGGCGAGGAGCTGGGGGCCCCCGATGCGGTCGTGGTTCCCGGCAGCAAGCAGACCCTGGGCGATCTGGCGGCCCTGGAAGCCTGCGGCCTGGACGGGGCCCTGCGGGCCTACGTGGCGGGCGGCGGCCAGGTGTTCGGCATCTGCGGCGGCCTGCAGCTGCTGGGCCGCGAACTCAGCGACCCCGAGGGGCTGGAGGGTGCCGCCGGCAGCCGGGCCGGACTGAACCTGCTGCCGTTGCGCACCGTGTTCGGCCAGGCCAAGGCCCTGCGCCAGCGCCGCAGCGCCGCCCTTTGGCCGGCTGGGCAGGAGCCCCTGGGACTGGAGGGCTTCGAGCTGCACCGGGGCCACAGCACTGCACTGGAGCCCTGCCAACCGCTCTGCACCGATGCCGGACTGGGCTGGGTGCAGGGCAGCGTGGGCGGCACCTATCTGCACGGCGTATTCGAGAGCGGGCCCTGGCGGCGGCGCTGGCTCAACCAGCTGCGCCAACGGCGCGGGTTGGCGTTGCTGAGCGAACGGCAACCGCACCACAGCCGTCAGCGCGATGCTCTGCTCGACCGCCTGGCCGATGCCTTCGAGCGGCACGTGAACCTGGAGCCCCTGCTGACGCCCTGAACCCTGCACTCTCCCGACCCATGGCCCAAGGTCCCGTCACCATCCACTGGCCCAACGGCAGCAGCAGCAGCGCCGCACCCGGCAGCAGCTGGCTGGCCGCCGCCCAGGCAGCGGGTTTTGCGATCCCCACCGGCTGCCTGGGGGGCAGCTGCGGAGCCTGTGAAATTGAAGTGAACGGCCTTGTGGTGCGGGCCTGCATCGCCAGCGTGCCCCCGAGCCGCAGTGGGGAGCTCACCGTGGAGCTGGCCAGCGATCCCTACTGGTGAACCAGCCCGGCCGGGGATCCTGGCCGGCTCACCTGGCCTGGGGATCGTCCGCCTGGATCAGTCCACCGCCCAGCAGCACCTCGCCGGCATAGAACACGGCGGCCTGACCGGGGGTGATCGAGAACTGCTCCTCCGCGAACTGCAACCGGCAGCGGTGGGGGCGATCGGCGGCCCGATCGGCGGCGGTGGCGGGTAGGGGGGTGAGCAGGGCCGGCACCGGCCCGCTGCGGTAGCGCACCTGCACCTCCACAGCCAGGGGCTGCTGCGGGGGCGCGATCGACACCCAGTTCACCGCTCCTACAAGGGCCTGGCCGCAGGCCGCCTCGGCCCGCGGCGCCACCACCACCCGGTTCATGGCCCCATCCAGGCGCACCACGTACAGGGGCTCGGGCCAGGCCACCCCCAGCCCCTTGCGCTGGCCGATGGTGAAGTGTTCGATGCCGTCGTGGCTCCCCACCACGGTGCCATCGCCCAGCACGATCTCCCCCTGGCGGGGAGACAGGTAGGTATCGAGGAAGGCCTTCATCGAGCCGTGATGATCGGCCAGACAGAGGTCCTGGCTCTCCGGTTTCCGGGCCGTGCGCAGGCCGTGGCGCTCGGCCTCGGCACGGGTGTCGGCCTTGGTGAGCTCGCCCAGGGGGAACACCAGCCGCCCCAGGCTCTCCTGGGGCAGGTCGTAGAGGAAGTAGCTCTGGTCCTTGTGGCTGTCGAGGCCGCGCAGCAGCTGGTGCCGGCCCGCACCCTCGCCGGGCACCGGCAGGGGATCGGCGGTGGCGTGGCGCACCCGGGCGTAGTGGCCGGTGGCGATCCGGCCGATGCCCCGCTCGGCATCGGCCCAGGCCAGCATCGGAGCGAACTTCACCTCCCGGTTGCAGCGCGAGCAGGGCAGGGGAGTGATGCCGGCGCCGTAGCCCTGCACCAGGAAGTCGACGATCTGCTCCTTGAAATGCTCGCGGAAATCCACCACGTGGTGGGGCACCCCCAGCTGCTCGCAGATGCCGGCCGCATCCACCAGCCCCTCGGCGCAGCACGCCCCCTTGCCGCTCATCAGCCAGAGGGTGAGCCCCTCCACCTGCCAGCCGGCCTCCACCAGCAGGGCCGCCGT
>JBBASN010000141.1:0-5247 GCA_040399225.1 Prochlorococcaceae cyanobacterium
GCCGAGCGCGCTGCCATGGGGGCCGCCGGCCGCGCCCACGTGGCGGCCCACTACAGCTGGCCGCAGGTGGCTGAGCACACCCGCCAGCTCTACGCCTGGATCCTGGGGGGTGGCCCCTCTCCACCCTTCTTGAGCTGACCAGCTGGTGCCAGCCTGTCAAATGCGGATTTCATCGATAGACTTCCATGGGAAAGTCTGCAGCATCCCGTTAGACCCATGGTCAGCCAGCAGACGCTTCGTTGGATAGGCCGAACCAGGCTCCCAGCCCTTTCGGTTGCTGCCCTGCTGGCGGGGCTTCCAGCCATTGCCGCTGAACCTCCGGTTCTCACCCTGGCCAGACCCGAGGATCAGGCGCGGTTTCGCGTCACCACCTATGCCTCCGGGCTGTCCTTCCCCACCAGCCTCACCGACCTGGTAGACGGATCCCTGCTGGTGGGAACAAGCAATGTGACCCCTGGCGCGTCCCTGTTCACATCCACGTCCTCCAGTCTGTTGCGCCTGGTGGATCTGGATGGCGATGGCGTCGCCGATGGTCCTCCCACGGCGCTGGCCACCGGCCTCCCCGGGCTTGTCACCTCGGTGCGGCGGCTGGATGACCTGCTGGTGGCCCTGTCATCCCAGGCGGGCAATCAGACCATCAGCCTCTGGCGCACGGGAGCCAGTGCGGCCGATCCGCTCACGGCAGCGGGTGAGCTGAAGTTCAGGTTTCCAGAGAACTTCGAACACACCACCTACGCCCTCGCTGTTCAGAAGTCCCCTACCGATCCCTCGGCACTGGAGGTGTTCTTCAATGTGGGTGCCAAAACCAACGATTCCAAAACTCCCGATGGCGAGACCGTAGGGCTTGAGGGTGATGGCACGCACATCATTCTCGAACTTACCCAACTTGCCGCTGATTCAATTCAGCGTGTCACGCTCAAGGCGGCTGAGCTGGGCAGCTCATTCACCGCTTCCGTGACCCAGATCGCCAGTGGCTTGCGCAATGCCGCAGGCATGGTGTTCGCGCCCAATGGTGATCTGTACTTTCAGGACAATGGCATCGATACCCCAGCTGACCGCAATGTCTCCCTGTCTGCCGACGAACTGAATCGCATCCGCGCCGCAGACCTTGGCAAAAACCTGCCAGACTTCGGCTTCCCTCACACCTATATCTCTTCTGCTACTGGTGCAACGATCTCTGAAGGGACAGAGATCTGCCCGACTATCTGTAATCAACCGGCTGGAGTTACACCGCCGCTGCTTGTGTTTCGGCCTGTGGATGGCCGTAAGAGTGAAGGAGCTGTGGAATTGGCGATGGCCCCCCAGGGTTTTGGTGCAGACTTTGCAGATGGTATTTTCACAGCGTTCTTTGGCAAGTTCGCCGGCGGGCCTGCCAATGATGAAAATCCCGTTGTCTTCGCCAATCCCCAAACTGGTCAAACTTACCACTTCATCAACAATGGCCTGCTCGGCCACCCCAACGGCCTTCTCTCCACCACCAATTCCCTCTTTGTGACCGACCTTGACTTTGGCGGCAATCTCACCGGTTCCACCAAAGGTGTGATCTACCAGATCACACCAAACAGCTTGCCTGAAGAGGTGCCCGGACCCTTGCCCGCCCTGGGTGCCGGCATTGCAGTGGTCTGGTCTCGCCGACTGCGAGAGAAGCTGCGTGAAAGGAATTCTTGAGCATCTTGGATCGCTGCCCACGTCGAGCGCTTCGAGCGGGAGCACTTGTCTGGCTCGACCCCTCCCCCCTCCACAGACGGTTCCTCCAGCTGATTGCCACCGAGCTTGCCGATCTCGCCGGCGGTTCCCCCGCATGATCCACCGCCCCCACTGTCAGCAAAGAAGTCCGCTCGGTCTGGCCCCTCCACCTGCTCGAAGCACCAGGTGATGCCGCGGCTCACTCCCCGCCTCAGGGGGATGGTCAGGGTTGCAACGGTGCCAGGGGTGAGAGGCGGCGCAGCCAGGGTTCGAGGGGCTCGCAGCGGATGCCGTCGATCAGGAGGGGTTCGGGAGTGAAGGAGAGGAGCAGACGTTCGGCTTGGGGATAGTCGGCGCCAAACGCCTTGAGCCCGGCAAGATCACGCCGATCAATCCGAGCACTGCGCTTCACCTCGATCGCCCAGAACAGATCGGGGCCGTACACCACAAAATCCACCTCCAGGCCTGCACGGGTGCGCCAGAAGCTGAGGCTGCCGCCCGGGCGCCGCAGCTGGCAGAACGCGCGCAAGTGCTGGGCCACCAGGGTTTCCAGCGCCAGCCCCTCGATCTCCTCTGGGGCATCGAGCGGGCCTGTGGGCCGCAGCGTGCGATACACGCCAACATCGAAATAAAAGAACTTCTGGTGCTGCACCAGCTGCCGCAGAGCGCGCTTCTGAAACACCGGCAGCCGAAAGGCCAGCAACAGATCTTCCAGGATCGAGAGATAGCTCTCGGCGCGCTTCCGCGGAAACTCCGCCTCCCGGGCCAGGGATGCCAGGTTGAGCTGACTGGCCTGCGAGAAGCTGATCACCTCGAGAAAGCGGCTGAAATCGCCGATCTGACGCACCAGGGCCTCCGCCTGAACCTCCTCCTGCAGATAGAGCGAGGCATAGGCGGCGAGATTGGCCTGGGGGTCGCTGGCCTGCCAGATCAGGGGCACCAGGCCAATCGCCAGGGCCCGCTCCAGGTCAAAGGATGAGCCGAGCTCAGACGCCATGAACGGCGACATGGCCGCCGAAACCAAGCGCCCGCCCAGCAGGTTGGCAGCGCCATGGCGCAACTTGCGCGCGCTGGACCCCGTGAGCACGAAGCGAAGGCCCGGCCGCTCCTCCAGCAGCGCATGCACGACATCCAGCAGCTCGGGAGCCTTCTGGATTTCATCGATCACCACGGTGCCCGGGCTGGTGTGGGCGACCGGATCGGCATCGATCCGCTGCCGCAGCCGCTCCGGCCTGGCCTGGTAGGCCCTGCGTGTCTCAGGCGCCAGCAGGTCGATGCGCAGTGCTTGCGCGAACACCTGGCCCAGCCAGGTGGATTTGCCGGTGCCGCGCGGACCGAACAGGAAAAAACTCTGGGCCGGAGGCTGCAGAAATCGCCGGACAACCGCCATTTCCGCAGTCAAAACGGAGTTTCCGTCGCCATTTTAGGCGATCCCGCTCCTGCGTGCTCAGCAGTGGGGTTGGCTGAATCTGGACCGTTTCAGCCCGCCCAGATCTCCTCAAGATGTAACTGCAAATGCGGAAACTCCGCTCCAGCTTCCAGCACCGCAATCCCTTCCAATCGCTGAGGATCACCGCTGGCGGACCAGACCTCCACAGCCTGCTGGTGGGGAATCAACAACCAGCCGAGGCGGGCACCGTTCGCCTGATAAGTGGCCATTTTGCGGCGCAAGGCCGTGAGACCGCGGGGGCCTTCGTCGCTGGGGCTGGCCATTTCCACCACCAGATCTGGGCAAAGCGGTGCGAAGCTGCGGCGCTGCTCGGGGGTCAGAGCGAGCCAGCGATCGAGACGCACCAGGGAGGCGTCGGGGCTGAGCACGGAGTCGTCGGGTAGACGGAAGCCCGTGGAACTGTCGAATGCCTTCAAGGTGCTGCCGGATCGGGCGTAGCGCTGCAGCTGGAACGCCAGTTCGATGTTGCGAGCGCCCGTTTCACTTCCTGTGGGCGTCATCGCCAGCACCTGGCCGTCGGCGGCAAGTTCAAGCACCGCTTCACGATTCTCAGCGCATAAAAGGGCAAACTGCTCGGGCGTAAGCCGGAGATCGGCGGGAAACCGAAGCGGCGCCAGGGCATCAAAAGGAGTGGTTGCCTCGGTCGGGCGTGGGCTGGCTGAGATCGTCATCACACCAGGCCGTGGGGTTTTTTCAGGGTAGGGAGGATCCAGGCTCAGCGTTCCCCCAGTGCCGCCTCCAAAGTGGCAGCCATGCGCTCGACAACCTCGCCCCCATCACCCTTGGTTATCGCGTTTGTATCTCCCAGGGCGCCTACCTCTGCACCGGCAACCACGACTTCCGCTCCCCCGGCTTTGATCTGCGCCTGGGCCCCATTGCCATCGGCTCCGACACCTGGATCGCCGCCCGTGCCGTGCTCACCCCCGCACCGTGATCGGCGCCGGCGCGATTGTGCGCGGTGATCCAGCTGTGGTGGTGGGGCAGCGGTAAGGGGAGCACCACCACCGCTTCTCCGCGCACCCCGGTGTGCCGATGATCTGCACTCGCCTAGCAGTATTGACAGCAGGTCCTCCTCCGGCCCACCCCGCCCACGGCTCAACGCGGAGCCGATCTGTGATTCCACGGATGCCCTGCTGGTTCAGGTGTACTATCCTGGATTTGGTGTTGGGGCTGGCTACGGTGAGTGTTCGACTTGACCGTCAAGGCTGGATCACAGTCTTTGCAGCCATTCTCCTTGGCCTAATCACTCTTCTCACGAGCTACAGCCATGTCGACCTCCTGGGAGCCGCTTCCGTCGATTTACCGCAGCAAGCAGGAATTCCTTGCATCGCTGCCGCCGTGGCGGCGGCCATAGAACAGCAAGCTGGCATCCGACGATCGATACAAGTGTGCGGCAATACGAGCTCGAGCAGAGGATGCTGCAAGACGAGAAAGAGACAGAGCGGTTGAAGAAAGAGAACGCGCGGCTCGCGCAGATCAACTCCAGGCTCGAGCGCTTCGAGCGGGAGCACTTGTCTGGCTCGACCCCTCCCCCCTCCACCGAAGGTTTCTCCAGCTGATTGCCAGCGAGCTTGCCGATCTCGCCGGCGGTTCCCCCGCATGATCCAGCAGCTCGATCGCTATCGCACCCCACCGGATTGGCACCCAGGCGCGCCCTTGCTCGTGCGCACCCTCTGGTTCTGCCTCGGTGCCCCCCTGCTGAGCGCCCGCTGGCTGCCCGGTTCCGCCTGGCGCGTGGCCCTGCTGCGCGTCTTCGGGGCCCGCATCGGTTCCGGCTGTCGCCTCAAGCCCGGCCTGCGCGTGAAGTTCCCCTGGCGCCTGCAGGTGGGCCAGGCCTGCTGGCTGGCGGAAGACGCCTGGCTCGACAACCTCGCCCCCATCACGATCGGCGATCGCGTGTGCCTCTCGCAGGGCGCCTATCTCTGCACCGGCAACCACGACTTCCGCTCCCCCGGCTTTGATCTCCTGCTCGGCCCCATCAGCATCGGTTCTGATGCCTGGATCGCCGCCCGCGCCGTGCTCGCCCCCGGCACCCAGATCGGTCCCGGTGCCGTGGTGGCCCTGGCTGCCGTGGTGAACGGCACCGTTCCCGCCGGCGCCATCGTGCGCGG
>JBBASN010000142.1:0-5174 GCA_040399225.1 Prochlorococcaceae cyanobacterium
GGGGTTGACGATGCCGTTGCGGCCCTGCGGATAGGTGGTGAGCCGCAGGCTGCGGGTGGTGCCGGCGATCGTGGCCTCCAGGCTCTCGACCGCCGGGCGCAGGGTTTCATCGAGGAACGAGGGGGGCATGGGCAGCATCGGCAGCACATAGCCCTCGCTGAACTCCACGCCCAACGTGCGCTGTTCGTCGGCATCACCGCTGACGCCGATCTCATACTCAGCGCGCTCGTAGTAGGGGATCAGTTCGTCGTAGCTGATCGGCCAGTCCAGGCCAACGCCATAGCGGCTGCGCAGCTCCAGGTCTTCCCTGAGCATCCGCGGCGTCTTGCCCTCCCAGTGCAGGGTTGTGCCACCGAGCACCCGGCTGTAGGAGCCACCGAGGGGCATCGGCCCGGCCTCGATGAAATAGTCGTTGAAATCAGTGGGGCTGGGAGCGTTGGGATTGCTGGGGAAGGGTGCGTTGGGGTGCTTGTCGGTGGCGCCATAGAAGCGCTGCACCGAGCGCTGGAAGCCGGGCAGGGTGAGGTTGTCGGCGGCACCGGCCTCAACCACCAGCACCCTCCGGCCGGCTTCGGCCAGCTTGCGGGCGGCGATGGAGCCGGCAATGCCGGCACCCACAACCACCACGTCGTAGCTGCGGCTGGCGGCTTCCGTGGGGCTGATCAGACAATCGGTTGCGGTCGTCATCGGTGATCAGGGTTGGGCAGGTTGGACAGGTTGGCCGGCGGATTCACCAGCGTTGGCATGCAGGAATACAGACTCGGATGGATCCTGGAACCGGGCGTGCTGTTCAATCAACTTGGCGACCAGACCCGTCCAGCCGGTCTGGTGGGAAGCGCCGAGACCGGCCCCGTTGTCGCCATGGAAATACTCAAAGAAGAGCACATGGTTCTGCCAGTACGGGTCCTGCTGGAAAGGCCGCGTACCGCCATACACCGGTCGCATCGGGCCTGTATCCGGCTGGCCTGGTTGCGGCCGCTGCTCAAACAGGCTGATTAGGCGGCGGCTGAGCTCCTGAGACACATCGCGCAGATTCATCTCCCGCACCACCCTGTCGGCACCGCTGCCGGTAGGGCAGGGAACCGTGAATTCGGGCCCGAGATACATGTAAAGCTTCTGAAGTGATTCAATCAACAGGTAATTGATCGGGAACCACACCGGCCCTCTCCAGTTGGAATTGCCACCAAACAGGCCGGTGTCCGACTCGCCCGGCGTATAGCGAATTGAAACATCACCGAAGTCGTTCCACTGGTTGCTCTGGCGATCGAAACGCCGCAGCCGCACTGGCAAATGGTATGCATCGGCATGCACCTTGGAAAGCGAGCGAATGCCATGGGGGCTGAGGAACTCGTCCTCATCCAGCATGCGCCGCAACAGACCACGCAAACGATCCTGATTCACGAGGGATAACAACAGGCCACCTTTGAAGCGACCGGTCAGACCCTCACGGTCCGCATAGACATAGGGCTGGCTAGTTAACGATGTATGTTCAGAAAACCAGGTGAGCCGCTTGCCAAAATCTCCTGAAAGAGCGTTCTCCAGCAGGTCTTTGGGGATCGCCTCGACGGCCAGGATTGGAATCAGGCCCACCAGCGAACGCACCTTCATGCTGAAGCTCTGGGGCCGGCCATCACCGGCAACAACCCCAGCCGGACACTTGAGAATGTCGTAATAGAACTGATCGTCGTCGTCAAAGATCTTGGCCTCACCTCCGGCCTTCTCATCGAGAAGATTGATGGCATCAGCAATCAGCAGAAAATGCTGCAGAAACTTTGAGGCCATATTGTCGTAGGATCTGCTGCGCTCATCGTCGTCGCAGTCCTTGGCAAGCTCACTGGCAATCTTGAGCATGTTGAGGCAGAACATAGCCATCCAACTCGAGCCGTCAGATTGAATGATCTGAGCACACTCTCCACGGTCGTTGCAGACGTTGAAGTTACTGCGATCAAATACGGCGATGTTATCGAGGCCGAGGAAGCCACCACTGAACAAGTTATCACCATCAATCCCCTTACGATTAACCCACCAGGTGAAGTAGATGGTCATCTTGCTGAAGATCTCCTCCAGGAAGGCGACGTCGCCCTTTCCATACTTGCGCTTCTCGATCTGGTACACCCGGAAGCTGGCCCAGGCGTGAACAGGTGGATTCACATCCTCGAAGTTCCACTCATAGGCGGGCAATTGGCCGTTGGGATGCATGAACCATTCGCGAGCGAAAAGCTGCAACTGCTTCTTGGCGAAGTCAGGATCAATCAGTGCCAACGGAATCGTATGGAACGCCAGATCCCAGGCGGCATACCAGGGATACTCCCACTTATCCGGCATCGACACGATGTCTTCATTGTAGAGATGGATCCAGGCGCTGTTGCGGCCTTGCTTGCGTTGCGCTGGCGGCGGTGGCTGGGCATCATCACCATTCAGCCAGTCCTTGATAATCAGATGATAGAATTGCTTGCTCCAAAGCATGCCGGCAAATGCTTGCCGCTGAATCGAGCGCTGGTCGTCGTTGAGAAATTGCAGCGGCGTGATGCAGGCGTAAAAGTCGTCCGCCTCCTGCAGGCGCTGGGCAACCAATTGATCCAGTTCGGCCCCGATCGGATCGGCTGAGCTGAAGGGGGTCTCATCGAGGCCATGGCCGCGCAGGCGCAGGCGCAAGGTGCGGGTTTCACCGGGCTGGAGCGCAAGCTTGTAGCAGGGGGCGGCCTTGGTGCCGATGCCATCGGGATTGACGGCGGCATCGTTGTGATTGATCAGATAACTGTGGAAGGCATCCTTCACATGGGGTGAGGGATTTGTTCCCCACTGGAAGCGCTCCAGGTTGGTGTCATTGTCTGTGACCAACACCGTGTCTGCAGCGTCGGCGAGCAAGGTGTAAGCCGGCTGAAATCCCCAGGCATCAATCTGGCTCTGGTTGCGGAACTCCGCCCGGATCTGGCTACGCCCGCTCACCTCCTGCTGCCAGCGCAGCTGAGGCCTTGCACCGACATCGCGCTTCCACGACCAGATGTTGCGGAACCAGAGGGTGGGCAGCAGGTGGAGCGTGCCTTCGCGACTGGGGGAGCGATTGCTCACATGGATGCGGATGGCAATGTCTTCGGGGCTGGCCTTGGCGTATTCAATCTCCACGTCGTAGTAGTGACCACCTTCAAACACCCCGGTATCGAGCAGCTCATACTCGAACGCCCCGCAACCGCGTCGCTGATTCTCATCCACCAGATCCTGGTAGGGATAGGCCTCCATCGGATATTTATAGAGACCACGCATGTAGGAATGCGTCGGGGTGCTGTCGAGATAGAAATAATATTCCTTGACGTCTTCGCCGTGATTACCCTGATTGCCCGTGAGGCCGAAATAGCGCTCCTTGAGGATCGGATCGCGGCCGTTCCAGAGGGCCAGCGCGAAGCAGAGCTGCTGGCTGCTGTCGCTGATGCCGAGAATGCCATCTTCCCCCCAGCGATAGGCCCTGGAACGCGCCTGGTCATGGGAAAAGTCTTCCCATGCCGTGCCATTGGCGCTGTAGTCCTCGCGCACCGTGCCCCACTGGCGGTCGCTGAGATAGGGCCCCCAGCGCTGCCAGTAGTGGCGGCGATCGGCGTTGTCGAGCAGCCGCAATCGTTCCGCGGTTTGGCTGAGCTGTTGTTCGAGGGGCGAGAGCTGGGTCATGGGGATCGGAGCGCGGAGCGGATGGGTGCTGGCTGGTGGGGTGACAACTGGGGCGACGGAGGTTCAGGCACTGTCGTGGGGCTCGCCGGCGATCTGCTGCCAGCTGCGCAGCAGCTCGGCCACCGACCAGGCCTGGGCGATGCAGCCATCGGGGGCATGGGGTGCGTCGCCATCGAAGATTTCGCTCACCGTGCCCAGGCCAGCGTCCAGCAGGTGGTGGGCCATCGGTTCGAGCACGCCCAGGGCCAGGTCGCGATCGCGATGGCAGCGCCAGTGGGCAAGGGCGAAGGGCCCCAGCAACCAGCCCCAGACGGTGCCCTGGTGGTAGCGGCTGTCCCGTTCGCTGGGCCCCCCGCCGTAGTGGCCGGCGTAGGCCGGATCGGCTGGGCTGAGGCTGCGCAGGCCATGGGAGCAGAGCAGCTCGCGGGCACACACGCTCACCACAGCGCGCTGCTGCTCCGGCAGGAGCCCGCTCTCCGGCAGGGAAACGGCAAGGATCTGGTTGGGCCGGATGCTGGCGTCCTGGCTGCGGGGGTCGCCGGGCTGCTCGGCGTAGGCGTCGATCACGTCGAAGCAGCAAGCCTGCGCCGGATTCCAGAACCGCTGGAAACTGCCCCGCACCCGCTCCGTCAGGTCCTGCCAGCGGTCGGCGGGCCGGCCGATCCGGGCACAGAGGTGGGCCATGGTGGCCAGGGCATTGAGCCAGAGGGCATTGATCTCCACCGGCTTGCCGCGGCGCGGGGTGATCACCCGCCCGGAGGCGATCGCATCCATCCAGGTGAGCTGCACGTCGCTGGCGCCGCAGGCCAGCAGCCCGTCGGCCGGATCGACAGCGATGTTGTAGCGGGTGCCGGCGATGTGGTGCTCGAGCACGGCCTCCAGGTCGTCGTGCAGCTGCTCCACCAGGGCGAGATCAGCGCTGGCAGCCACGTACTGGCGCAGGGCCTCGAAGTACCACAGGGCGGCATCCACCGTGTTGAAGTCCTCCTCCCCCAGGGGACGGCCCAGCTCCGGAAAGCGGTTGGGCAACATGCCGCGGTCGAAGGCGGCAGCGAAGGCCAGCAACAGGTCGCGGGCGATCGGCAGCCTGCCGGTGCTGATCGTCAGCCCAGGCAGGCTGAGCAGGGTGTCCCGTCCCCAGTCCTGAAACCAGTGGTAACCGGCGATCACCGTGGTTGCCGGGCCTGCGGCTGCGGCGCCGGCCGGCACCAGGCGGCGCACGAGGAACTGATCCGCCGCCAGCACCAGCTGGCCGATCCAGGCCGGTGCCGGCGCCACGGCAGCGCCGGGGCCCTGGCGCCACTGGCTGAGCAGCCCACGCTGGTGCTGCAGGCGCCGCTCCCAGGCGGCATCGCCATCGGCCTGCGGCACGTCGCTGGCACCGGGCTCCGGGCTGAGGCAGCGGGCCCGCAAGGTGAGCTGGTCGCCCACCGCCAGGGTGACGCTGAGCTCCAGGGCCTGGAGGTGGCTGTCCGTGGAGCCGAGGCCCCGCTCCAGCTCCCGCGGCAGCA
>JBBASN010000143.1:0-4939 GCA_040399225.1 Prochlorococcaceae cyanobacterium
GATGTCGAAGATCCACTGGAAGGTGAGGTGGGCCCAGAGGTTGTAGCCGGCGGTGGTGTGCACCACCCCCTTGGGCTTGCCGGTGGAGCCGGAGGTGTAGAGCACGAACAGCCGGTCTTCACTGGCCATCGGCTCGGCCTGGCAGTCGGCGCTCTGGCCGTCCACCAGCCCGTGCCACCAGTGGTCGCGGCCCTCCTGCATGGCGCAGTCGCCACCGGCACCATCCAGCCTGCGCACCACCAGCACGGCCTCTACACTCGGAGCCCCGCCCTTGGCGCTGAGGGCCTCGTCCACCGCCGGCTTGAGCGGCACGGGCTTGTCCTTGCGGAAGCCGCCGTCGGCGGTGATCACTGCCTTGGCCTGGCCATCAATCAGCCGGTCGCGCAGGGCATCGGCCGAGAAGCCCCCGAACACCACCGAGTGGGGGGCGCCGATGCGGGCACAGGCCAGCATGGCAATGGCCGCCTCCGGCACCATCGGCATGTAGAGGGCCACCAGATCGCCCTTGCCGATCCCCAATGCCTTAAGGGCATTGGCGGCCTTGCACACCTCCACATGCAACTGGCGGTATGTGAAGGTGCGCGTGTCACCGGGTTCGCCCTCCCAGATCAGGGCCGTCTTCTCAGCGCGGGGACCGTCGAGGTGGCGGTCGAGGCAGTTGAAGCTGAGGTTGGTGGTACCGCCCTCAAACCAGCGGGCAAAGGGCGGATTGCTCCAGTCGAGCACGGTGTGGAAGGGCGCGAACCAGTGCAGCTCCTGGCGAGCCAGCTCGCCCCAGAAGCGGTCGGGGTCGGCCTCCGCCTGGGCGCAGAGCTCCCGGTAGGCCTCCATCGAGCCGATGCGGGCACCGGCCGCCAGGGCGGCGGGAGGCGCGAACAACCGCTGTTCCTGCAGCACCGACTCGATCGTCACGGCAGCGGCTGTTGCGCTGTCCTGCGTCACGGAATCCGGCGTCGGGGCCTCGGACATGGCAGCTGCGGCAGCGGAAAGGTTGGGCCCCATTCAAGCTGGGCACGGGTGCTTCAGGAGGGAGCGGACCCCTGATCGCCGAGAATCGGTGGATGTCCATCCCCTCCGCCTGCCTGTTCGACCTGGACGGGTTGCTGCTGGACACCGAACCCCTCCACGCCCGGGCCTGGCACGAGGCAGCCAGCCAGTTCGGCTGTCCGCTCAGCCCGGCGCAGCTGATGGCGTTGCGGGGCCGCCGTCGCCTCGACTGTGCCCGGCAGGTGCAGGCCTGGATCACCGAGCAACAAGGAAGCGGCCCCAGCCAGGAGGCGCTGCTGGCGGTGCGCCAACCGATCGCCGAGGCCCTGCTGGTGCGGGCCCAGCCCATGGCCGGAGCCCGCGAGCTGGTGGAGCACTGCGCCCGGACCGCCATTCCCATGGCCCTGGCCACCAGCAGCGCCCGTGAGGCGGTGGCCCTCAAGGCCAGGCCCCACCCCTGGCTCCAGCTCATCCAGGTGCGGGTGCACGGCGATGATCCCCAGCTGCGGGCGGGCAAGCCCGCCCCGGATGTGTTCCTGCTGGCGGCGGAGCGGCTGGGGGTGGCGGCCGACGGGCGCTGCTGGGCCTTCGAGGATTCCCCCGCCGGGGCCGAAGCCGCCCTGGGGGCGGGCTGCCGGGTGCTGGTGGTGCCACCGCCGCAGCTGGGTACTGGGGAGCTGGTGCAGCTGTTTCCCGGTATCGAGCCCCCGCACCGCCTGCTTCGCTCCCTGGCCTGTGCTCTGGAGGAGCTGGGCGCTGTGTAGGGCCGGTCAGTAGAGACGGCTGAGCACGAAATCAGAGAGGCCGCGCAGGGCCCGGCTGGGCTCGCTGCTGGGCAGCCAGGCCAGGGCATCGGCGGCCTGGCGGGCGAACTGCTCGGCCAGGGCACGGGAGCGGGGAATGGCCTCACAGCCACGCACCAGCGCGAGGGCCTGCTCCAGATCGCCATCCTGGCTGAACTCACGCTCGATAAGGCCGGCCAGGGCAGGACGTTCCTCGAGGGCGTACAGGGCTGGCGCCGTGAGATACCCCGAAGCCAGATCGCTGGCGGCGGGCTTGCCCAGCTGCTGGTCGCTGGCGGTGAAGTCGAGGATGTCATCCACCACCTGGAAGGCCAGGCCGAGCTGGCGGCCGAAGCGGTGCAGCTCATCGAGCTGGTGGGCGGGCAGCCCGGTGAGAACGCCGGCAGCCCGGGCACTGTTGGCGATCAGGGAGGCGGTTTTGCAGTAGCTCTTCTCGAGATAGGTCTCGAAGCTCTGGCCAGTGTCGTAGCGGAACAGGCCCTGCTTCACCTCGCCGTCGGCCAGGTCCATGATCACCCGGCTGAGCAGCTTCACCACCTCCAGGTCGTCGAGGTTGGCCAGGTGCCAGCTGGCCTGGGCGAACAGGAAGTCGCCGGCCAGCACCGCCACCCGGTGGTTGAAACGACTGTGGACGGTGTCCACGCCGCGACGGGTGGCCGCCTCGTCCACCACGTCGTCATGCACCAGCGAGGCCGTGTGGATCATCTCGGTGATCTCGGCCAGGCGCCGATGGCGCGGAGTGAGCTCCCCATCGGGGGCGACGGCCCGGGAGAGCAGCAGCACGATGCCGGGCCGCAGCCGCTTGCCGCCGGCGGCGAACAGGTGCTCTGCTGCGGCCTGCAGGATCGGATGGCCGGCCCCAATCAGGCTGCGCAGGTCGGCCAGCAGAGCATCAAGGTCACCCTCCACGGGCTGGAGCAGCTCTGCAACCGTTGCCACAACACCTCCCTTGTGGCCAGATCCTAGAAGGCTCGACCCGCCGACCGCAGATCCACCCAGCTCACCTCGGGGCGGTGTCCCAGCCAGCGCTGAGCAGCCGCAGCGAAACTGCTGGCGCAGCCGGTGACGCACACCCGCGCCCCCAGCGGCTGCCCGTCCACGGGCGTGAGGGGCTGCTCGGCCTCGGGGGAATCGCCCAGGCTGGCCAGCAACGGCCCCAGCCGCTCCACCGCGGCCAGGGCCGGGTCCACCAGGCGGGTGCCCGGCGGCAGCAGCTGCTTCAGCAGGGGCCGCAGCAGCGGGTAGTGGGTGCAGCCCATCACCACCGTGTCCACATCAGCCTGGTGCAGGGGTTCCAGGTAGGTTTCCGCGGCGGCACGCAGCTCGCCGCAGCCCAGGTCGCCGGCCTCGATCAGGGGTACGAAGGCCGGACAGGCCACCTCCGTGACCCGGGCGGTGGGGCGCACGGCGTGGAGGGCGCGGCGGTAGGCGCCGCTGCTGGCGGTGGCCGGGGTGGCCAGCACCCCCACCCGGTCACTGTCGATCACGGCCGCCACGCTGTCGATCAGCCCCACCACCGGCACCCCCGCCTCAGCCACGGCCACATCCAGGGCCAGGGCATTGGTGGTGTTGCAGGCCATCACCAGCACATCCACACCCTGCCGGTGCAGCCAGCGCACCACCTCGCCGGCGATGGCCCGAATGTCCTCCACCGAGCGGGTGCCATAGGGCACCCGGGCCGTGTCCCCGAGATACAGACAGGGGGTGTGGGGATAGCTGGCCTGCACGTGGCGCAGCACGGTGAGTCCACCCAGCCCGCTGTCGAACAGCCCAACGCGCAGGTTCATCAGCGGCCTCCCAGGAAGTCGAGGATGCCGGCGGCAATGGCCAGGGCCATGCTGCGGCGGAAATTGGCATTGCCCAGCCGCGCTGCGTCGATGTCACCGGTGACGAAGCCCATCTCCACCAGCGCCGCGGGCATCACGGCACGGCGGATCACGAAGAAGCGGCCCGCTTTTACCCCCCGATTGGGGGATCCGGAGGAGACGGCCATCATCCGGGCCTGCAGGGAGGCCGCCAGGGAGTAGCCGGCGTTGCCGGCGCCATCGAAATAGAAGGTCTCCACGCCGTTCACATCCGGCCTGGCCATGCTCAGGGCATTGGCGTGCAGGCTCACGAAAGCCGTGGCACCGGCACTGTTGGCCAGGGCCACCCGCGGCGGCAGGTCCACGTCCACCTCGCTGGTGCGGGTCATCAGCACCTGCACCCCCCGGGCCTGCAGCAGCCGCGCCACCTGCAGGCTCACATCCAGCACCACGTCGGTCTCGCGCAGGCCGCCGATGCCCACGGCGCCGGGATCGGGACCGCCGTGACCCGGATCGATCACCACCAGATACCGACCCCGCGGCACCACCGGCAGCCCATCGGCGGAGAGGGGCGCGGAGGCGGTGGGAAAGGGTTCCCGGGCGGTCCAGGTGGCGCTGCGGCTGACGCCCTCCAGCTCCCCCTCCCCGAGGGCCAGGGCCGGGGCCCGATCCAGGCCCTTGATCTCCATCCGCCAGCGGTCCCGAGCCGTGCCCACCAGGCGCAGGTCGGCGGGGTTGAGCCGGGTACCGGGCAGGAACTCCAGCACCAGGCGGGTGGTGCCGGCATCGGGGCGGCCAATGCGCACCTCCTGGATCGAGCCGCTGCCGCGGATGGTGCGGCTGCGCCCCGGTGCCCCGGGCAGGTCGATCCACACCCGCGGTCCCCGACCACCGGTACCGGCTTCGTAGAACGCCCGCAGCTGCACGTTGGGGCTGGTGCGCAGCTCCAGCTGCCCCTGGCGGTTGATCCGCCAGGCGGCCAGGCTGGAGGCCAGGGCCGGCAGATCGGCCAGCAGCAGGGCCAACAGCAGCAGCGCCCGGGAGCCGCGCACCCCCCAGCTGCGAACACGCCGGATGCCTGCCATCAGCGAACGGCGAACAGGGCCGGCCGGCAGTGCCGCAGGCTGGGCATCTGGGCCCGCACCCGCTGGGCATGGCCCGGGTCCACCGGTGCCACCGCCAGGCCCGGGGCCACGCCGGCGTCGGCCAGCACCGTGCCCCAGGGATCGATCACCAGGGCATGGCCGTGGGTGTGGCGGCGGCCGTAGTTCACACCGGTCTGGGCCGGTGCCAGCACATAGGCGGTGTTCTCGATCGCCCGGGCCTGGAGCAGCACCTGCCAGT
>JBBASN010000144.1:0-4838 GCA_040399225.1 Prochlorococcaceae cyanobacterium
GGCGGCGGCGGCGATGAACACCAGCATGTGGTCGGCGCCGGCGGTGCGGGCCAACTGGCAGGAGCTGCAGCGCTGGCCGGGGGTGCTGCCCCTGGGCCCGGCGGCCGGAGTGCTGGCCTGTGACCGCCGAGGCGATGGCCGCATGGCCGAACCGGAGTTGCTGCTGCTGGCCCTAGAGAGCCTGGCCCTCCAGGGTTGCCAGCGGGACTGGCAGGGCCGGCACCTGTTGGTGAGTGCCGGCCCCACCCGCGAATTCCTTGATCCCGCCCGCTGCCTCACCAATCCCAGCACCGGGCGGATGGGGGTGCTGCTGGCCCAGGCCGCCCGCCTGCGTGGGGCTGAGGTCACCCTGGTGCACGGCCCCCTCGCCGTTCCCTCCGCCTGGCTGGAGGGGCTGGCCTGCCGGCCTGTCACCAGCGCCGCCGAGATGGAGCGCGCCCTGGGCCAGGCCCAGCCCGCGGCCGACGCGATCGCCATGGCGGCTGCCGTGGCCGACCACCGCCGCGCCCAGCCGCTGCTGGAGAAGCTAGCCAAGACCGAACTGGAGGCCAGCCTCAGGCAGGGCTGGGAGCCGGTGCCGGATCTGCTGGCCGACCTGGTGGCGAGCCGGATGCCAGGCCAGGTGATCCTCGGTTTCGCCGCCCAGTCGGGCGACGTGCCAGGCCAGGCCCGCGCTAAGTGGCAGCGTAAGGGTTGCGACCTGCTGTTCGCCAACCCGATCGATCAGCCCGGCGCGGGTTTTGCCAGCGAGACCAACCAGGGCTGGTTGCTTGGTCCAGGCGACCAAGTGCAGCGGCTGGAACCCACCGGCAAGCTGGCGCTGGCCCACCGGCTGCTGGCAGCGCTGGGGGGGCTGCTCAGGCCGCCAGGGGGTGCTGCTCCGCCGCATCCTCACCCTGGAGCAGATCCATGAAGGTGCGCAACTGCAGCCGGGGGATGTAGGGCCAGCCGCCACTCTTTTCCATTCCCTGCAGCAGGGTGAACAGGTGGCTGCGGTCGGCCGGCAGGCTGCTGCGGAACGGTCCGTCCTGGATGCGGCGGTGCAGGTGCTCCACCTGGCGCAGCAGCGCCAGCAGGGCCTCCGGATCGCCGTCCAGTTCGGCCGCCAGGTGGTCGAGCTGGCCGAGCACGCTCGCGAGTTGCTGCTGCTGGCCCTCGTTCAGACCCATCGCCTGCCGTTCTCCTGTTGGGGGTGTTGCTCTGGCATACAGGTTGTTGAGAGCGCGGCCATGGTACGGGGAAACGGGGTTTTGCACCGGTAAGATCCGCTGCAGCCCAGTCCTCGACTCCCCTCTGCGGCGTTCTTCCATGCGTTTTCGTCCTCTGCTGGCCCTTGTGCTGGCGCTGTGTCTGACCCTGGTGACCGCCTGCAGCGGTGGGGCCAAGGCTGTTGATCGCTCCCAGCTCACCTACGACGACATCCACAACACCGGCCTGGCCAACGACTGCCCCACCCTCCCGGATTCGGCCCGCGGCTCGATCGCGCTCACCCCTGGCGGCCAGTACCAGCTGCGGGAGATCTGCATGCACCCCGCCGAGGTGTACGTGAAGGGTGAGCCGGCGAACAAGCGCCAGGAAGCCCAGTTCGTCCCCGGCAAGATCCTCACCCGCTTCACCACCAGCCTCGACCAGGTCTCCGGCGGTCTGGCCGTGACCTCCGACGGCCTCCAGTTCAAGGAGGAAGGCGGCATCGACTTCCAGATCATCACCGTGCTGCTGCCCGGCGGGGAGGAGGTGCCCTTCACCTTCTCCAGCAAAGAGCTCGTCGCCACCGCAGAGGGGGCGGCGATCAGCACCAGCACCGACTTCAACGGCAGCTACCGGGTGCCCAGCTACCGCACCTCCAACTTCCTCGATCCCAAAGGTCGCGGTCTGACCACCGGGGTGGAGTACACCCAGGGCCTGATCGGCCTTGGCGCTGACAGCGAAGGCCTGGAGCGAGAGAACATCAAGCGCTACGTGGACGGCACCGGCGAGATGGAGATCTCGATCACCAAGGTCGACGCCAGCACCGGTGAGTTTGCCGGCGTGTTCACCGCCATCCAGCCCTCCGACACCGACATGGGTTCCAAGGATCCCGTGGACGTGAAGATTACCGGCCAGGTGTACGGCCGCCTGGAGCAGGTCTGATCTCCCGGCCCCGGATCGGCCGGCTCCCAGCACCCGGCTCTGTTCACAGCCTGCTGAGGTTCTGATCCCTGGGGGCCCGATCGAGCCCCCTATTTGCTGGCGCCAGCAAATAGGGGGTGCTGCGGCTGGTCTGGGAGAATCCACAGCATCTCTTTTCCTGAACCGCCGATGGCCGCTGTGGACACCACCCTCGAGACCGCCCATGGCGGGCTGATCGCCCCCCACGGCGGCACCCTGGTGGACCTGATGGTGCCGGAGTCGGATCGGCAGGTGGTGAGGGCCAGCGCCGATCGCCGTGTGGAGTGCAGCCACCGCAACGCCTGCGACGTGGAGCTGCTGGTTGTGGGTGGCTTCTCCCCCCTGCGTGGCTTCATGCACCAGGAGGACTATGACGCCGTCGTCGCCGGCAACCGCACCAGCAGTGGCCTGCTGTTCGGCCTGCCGATCGTGTTCGACAGCGACGACGACACGATCGCCATCGGCGAGCGGCTGCTGCTCACCTACGGCGGCCAGGAGCTGGCGGTGTTCACGGTGGAGAGCAAGTGGGAGCCGGACAAGGCCCGTGAGGCCCAGGGGTGTTACGGCACCACCTCGATCGAACATCCCGCCGTGCGCATGATCACCGGCGAGCGGGGTCGCTTTTATCTGGGCGGCAGCGTGCAGGGCCTGGAACTGCCCCGGCGGGTGTTCCCCTGCAAGACCCCGGCCGAGGTGCGCTCCACCCTGCCGGCCGGCGAGAGCGTGGTGGCCTTCCAGTGCCGCAACCCGATCCACCGGGCCCACTACGAACTGTTCACCCGCGCCCTCCACGCCGACAACGTGAGTGAGAACGGTGTGGTGCTGGTGCATCCCACCTGCGGCCCCACCCAGGAGGACGACATCGCAGGTGAGGTGCGTTTTCAGACCTACGAGCGCCTGGCCGAGGAAGTGGCCAATCCGCGCATCCGCTGGGCCTACCTGCCCTACTCGATGCACATGGCCGGCCCGCGGGAGGCCCTGCAGCACATGATCATCCGCAAGAACTACGGCTGCACCCACTTCATCATTGGCCGCGACATGGCCGGCTGCAAGAGCTCCCTCAGCGCCGACGACTTCTACGGCCCCTACCAGGCCCAGGATTTCGCCCGCGACAACGCCACCGAGCTGGGCATGGAGACCGTGCCCTCGCTGAACCTCGTGTACACCGAGGAAGAGGGCTATGTCACCGCCGAGCATGCCCAGGCCCGCGGCCTGCACGTGAAGAAGCTCAGCGGCACCCAGTTCCGCCAAATGCTGCGCGGCGGCGAGGAAATCCCCGAGTGGTTCGCCTTCCGTAGTGTGGTGGAGGTGCTGCGCGCCGCCGCCTGAGGCGGCCGGGCCCGGTTAACATTCTGTTACTTCTTTCTCAGCAGAGGCGAGGCCTGTGAACAAGCGCTGGCGCAACGCGGGGTTGTACGTGCTCCTGGTGATCGTGATGATCGCCGTGGGTTCGGCCTTCCTGGACCGTCCTGACCCCGCCAACGCCCCGCGCACTCTGCGCTACAGCGATTTCGTGGAGGCCGTCCAGGCCAACGAGATCTCCCGCGTGCTGATCTCCCCCGACCGGGGCACGGCCCAGGTGGTGGAGAACAGCGGCCAGCGGGCGGTGGTGAACCTCGCCCCCGACAAGGATCTGCTCAAGATCCTCACCGAGCACAACGTGGACATCGCCGTTCAGCCCAGCCGCGAGCCGGCGGCCTGGCAGCAGGCGGTGGGCAGTCTGTTCTTCCCGCTGCTGTTGCTCGGGGGGCTGTTCTTCCTTCTGCGCCGCGCCCAGGGCGGTGGCGGCAACCCGGCGATGAGCTTCGGCAAGAGCAAGGCCCGGGTTCAGATGGAGCCCCAGACCCAGGTGACCTTCGGTGACGTGGCCGGTATTGAAGGGGCCAAGCTGGAGCTCACCGAGGTGGTGGACTTCCTCAAGAACCCCGATCGCTTTACGGCTGTCGGCGCCAAGATTCCCAAGGGTGTGCTGCTTGTGGGCCCTCCCGGTACCGGCAAAACCCTGCTGGCCAAGGCCGTGGCCGGCGAGGCGGGCGTGCCCTTCTTCTCCATCTCCGGTTCGGAGTTCGTGGAGATGTTCGTGGGCGTGGGCGCCAGCCGGGTGCGTGACCTGTTCGAGAATGCCAAGAAGAACGCCCCCTGCATCGTGTTCATCGATGAGATCGATGCCGTGGGTCGTCAGCGCGGCGCTGGCCTCGGCGGCGGCAACGACGAGCGCGAGCAGACCCTCAACCAGCTGCTCACCGAGATGGACGGCTTCGAGGGCAACACAGGGATCATCATCGTGGCGGCCACCAACCGTCCCGATGTGCTGGATGCGGCCCTGATGCGGCCCGGTCGCTTCGACCGCCAGGTGGTGGTGGACCGGCCCGACTACAGCGGCCGGCTGCAGATCCTCGAGGTGCACGCCCGCGGCAAGACCCTGGCCAAGGATGTCGACCTCGACAAGGTGGCCCGCCGCACCCCCGGCTTCACTGGCGCCGATCTCTCCAACCTGCTCAACGAGGCGGCGATCCTTGCAGCCCGCCGCCAGCTCACCGAAATCTCGATGGATGAGGTGAATGACGCCATCGAGCGCGTGATGGCCGGCCCCGAGAAGAAGGACCGGGTGATGAGCGAGAAGCGCAAGCGCCTTGTGGCCTACCACGAGGCTGGCCACGCCCTGGTGGGTGCCCTGATGCCCGACTACG
>JBBASN010000145.1:0-4798 GCA_040399225.1 Prochlorococcaceae cyanobacterium
TCCAGGTCACCGGCTTCATCAGCTGCAGCCGGATCTTCCAGATGTTGCTGGTGCCGGCGGCACCCTTCATCCCCAGCAGCTGACGCGCTGCCGATCCGCTGCTGGCTTCGGGGTTGGGAGCTTTGGTCAAACCGGGTCTCAGGCGGGGGTCACTTCGTCGTCGAAGAACCAGGCGGTCTGGCCGCCGGCCAGCTCCACCACCACGCCGATCCCCTTGCCGTCAACAGTGCGGAATCCCTTCACCGTGCCACTGGCATCGGCCTTGAGGGCCGACACCAGGTCGGCGGGGATGCGGTCGCGCACGCGGGTGATGCGCACCTTGGAACCGACGTTGATCGTGGCAGCCTGGGCCATGGGGAGGCGCGACTGAAAAGTGGCGTAACCCTAACAGTGAGTCGCTGCCCAGCCCCGCCCAGGCTCTGTTCCATTCGCCGCCCGCCCTCCTCCCTGACCTCCGCCCATGGTTGCCAAGCGCATCATTCCCTGCCTCGACGTGGCGGATGGCCGGGTGGTGAAGGGGGTGAACTTCGTGGGGTTGCGCGATGCCGGTGATCCGGTGGAGCTGGCCTGCCGCTACAGCGTCGCCGGGGCCGATGAGTTGGTGTTCCTGGACATCGCCGCCTCCCACCAGGGCCGCGGCACCCTGGTGGACCTGGTGCGCCGCACCGCCGAGGCCGTGACCATCCCCTTCACCGTGGGCGGCGGCATCAGCAGCGTGGAGGGCATCACCGAGCTGCTGCGCGCCGGGGCCGACAAGGTGAGCCTCAACTCCTCCGCCGTGGGCGATCCGAAGCTGGTGGCCCGCGGTGCCGAGCGCTTCGGCTGCCAGTGCATCGTGGTGGCGATCGATGCCCGGGCCCGGGACAGTGGGGGCTGGGATGTGTACGTGAAGGGCGGCCGCGAGAACACCGGCCTCGATGCGGTGGCCTGGGCCGAGCGGGTGGTGGCCCTCGGCGCCGGCGAAATCCTGCTCACCTCGATGGATGGCGACGGCACCCAGGCCGGCTACGACCTGGCCCTCACCCAGGCGGTGGCCGATGCGGTGGACGTGCCCGTGATCGCCTCTGGTGGCGCCGGCTGCATCGACCACATCGCCGCGGCCCTGGATCCAGGACCGGCCGGGGGCCACGCCGCGGCAGCCCTGCTGGCCTCCCTCCTGCATGATGGCGTGCTGTCCGTGGAACAGATCAAGGCCGATCTGCTGGCCCGGGGGCTGCCGATCCGGCCGCTCACCACCGCTCCACAGGGGTGAGCCACGCCGGAAGCCACGCCCCCCCCAGGGCGCTGACGCGGCCGGCTGTTACCTGCCGTTACCTTGTTCTCAGTCAAAACTTGTCTGTCGCCGTTTTGGCCGTCCTGCATGCCCCGCTGCCCTCGTTGATCGCCCTGCTGCTGGTGGTGGCGGTGATCGCCCTGGTGGCCTGGGCCCTGCAGTTGATGCAGGCCGCCAACGACCGCCAGGAGTTTTCGCTGATGCTCGCCGGTTGCATGGTGTGTTCGGCGGCCGTGGGACTGGCCACGGTGATGGTGATCACCCTCACCGGACCCGAGTGGGCGTCCCTGGGGACCCCCGGCAGCCCGCTGAACGCCGCCGGCCTGGCTGAGGCCGATCTGCCCGCCTCCCTGCCGGCCTCGTTCGAGCTGCCCTGGGATGGGCAGTTTTAGCCCCGGCGATCCCGCCGCGGTGCGGCAGCTGTTCGATCAGATCGCCCCGCGTTACGACCAGCTCAACGACCTGCTCAGCCTCGGTCTCCATCGCCTCTGGAAACGCCAGGCCCTGGCCTGGATCCAGCCCTCCGCCGGCCAGCACCTGCTCGATCTCTGCTGTGGCACCGGCGATCTGGCCCTGCTACTGGCCGCCCGGGTGCGGCCGGGGGGCACGGTGCTGGGCCTGGATGCCGCCGCCGAGCCCCTGGAGATCGCCGCCGCCCGCGGCCGGCTTCAGCCCTGGCTGCCGTTGCGCTGGCAGCAGGGGGATGCCCTGGCCACCGGTCTGCCCGCCGCTTCGGCCGACGGCGCCGTGATGGCCTACGGCCTGCGCAACCTGGCCGACCCGGCCGCCGGCCTGCTGGAACTGCGCCGCCTGCTGCGCCCCGGCGGCCGGGCGGCGGTGCTCGATTTCAACCGACCCGGCGAGCCCGTGGCCAGCTTTCAGCGCCTCTATCTGCGGCGGCTGGTGGTGCCCACCGCCGAGCGCTTCGGCGTGAGTGAGCACTACGCCTACCTGGAGGCCAGCCTGCGGCGCTTCCCCAGCGGCCCTGAACAGGAAGCGCTGGCCCGGCAGGCCGGCTTCCGGGAGGCCCGCCATCGCCCCCTGGCCGCTGGCCTGATGGGCGTGCTGCAGCTGGTGGCCTGATGCTGCTCCGCACTTCTGCTGATCTTTTCGGCTAATCAGGGCTCGGCGATTAGGTTGGGTGGGTATAGCGAACCCCGTTTCAGGAGTTGCTTGCCCGGCTACGCGTGGTGAATGCCATCCCATGCATTCCCAGCCCAGCGCCTCCCCTCCAGCGAGCCATCGCGTCTTGGCCCCCCTGCAGCGCTTTCCCTTCCTGCCCACCATGGGCCTGCTGCTGCTGCTGGGTTTCGGTGGCACCAGCGCCCTGAGCTACTTCAGCCTGCGCGGCACCCTCAACCGCCAGCTCGCCAACTCCACCCTGCCGCTCACCGCCAAGGCGATCTCCGCTGATCTGGAGCGCAGCCTCACCCGACCGGTGCTGGTGTCGTCCTCGATGGCCCGCAACACCTTCCTGCGCCAATGGGTGGAGGGGGGCGAGCGCGACGAGGCCGAGATGGTGGAGTACCTGCGCGACCTTCTCAGTCAGTACCGCGTCACCACGGCCTTCTTCGTGTCCGAGCGCAGCGGCCGGTACTACCACCCCGACGGGGTGCTCAAGACCGTGTCCGCCGGCGACCCCGGCGACCGCTGGTACTACCGGCTGCGCAGCTCGGCCGTTCCCTTTGAAGTGAACATCGACCGCGACACGGCCGATCCCTCCCGGGTCACCGCCTTCTCCAATTTCCGGGTGGTGGACCGGGCCGGCCGCCTGATCGGCGCCATCGGCCTGGGGATTGACGTGCGCGAGCTGTCGCGGGAGCTCGGCGCCTACCAGCAGCGCCATGGGGCCCGGGTGCTGCTGGTGGCGCGGGATGGCCGGGTGTTGCTCACCTCCGACGGGCCCCCCGGTCCACCGGCGCCAAAGAGTCTGGAGGCGGTGCCGGGCCTGGCGGCCCATGCCGCCCGGCTGTTGCGGGAGCCCCAGGCCTCCCTGCAGCTCGGCCAGGGCCAGGGCCAGTTGTTCGTGAACAGCCGCCAGATCCCCGAACTGGGCTGGGTGCTGGTGGTGCTCCAGCGCAGCGATCCCCGCCAGGATCCCCTGCTGCCGATCCTGTGGCGGCACCTGCTGATCGCCCTGCTGGTTTCGGCGGTGGTGCTGCTGCTGGCCAACGCCACCGTGGGCAGCTATCAGCGGCGTCTCCAGCTGCAGGCCAACACCGACAAGCTCACCGGCCTGCTCAACCGCACCGCCTTCGATCCCCTGTTCGCCGAGCTGGTGGCGGAGGCGATCCGGCGGCAGCAGCCCCTGGCCCTGCTGTTGCTCGACATCGACTTCTTCAAGGCCATCAACGACACCCATGGCCATGCCCTCGGTGATCAGGTGATCCAGCATGTGGCGGGCCGGCTGCAGCGTGCGATGCGCCCTTGTGATCGGGTGTTCCGCTGGGGTGGCGAGGAGTTTCTGATCCTGATGCCGGGCTGCGGCGCGGCCCAGGCCATCGAGCGGGGGGAAGCCCTGCGCCAGGCCCTGCGCAGCGAGCCCATTCACCTGCCCGCCAACCCCACCATCAGCTGCGGTGTCACCACCTTCCGGCCGGGGGAAACGGATCAGGAGCTGTTGCTGCGGGCCGATCAGGCCCTCTACCGGGCCAAGCGGGAGGGCCGCGACCGGGTGGTGTGCCTCGATCAGGGCGAGGCCCATGAACCGGTGGCCCGAACTGCCGCATCTGCCTAGCCTCCCTGCAGTCTCTCCCTGCTGTTCATGGGTGTCCCCCTGTTCAAGTTCGCCGGCAACATCGGCAAGAAGGTGTTCAACCGCGGCGAGGATTCCGCCAAGGCCGCCGAGAAGCTCAGGCAGCACGTGGAGAAGAACAACCCCGGCGTGCAGGGACTGCAGGTGGCGGTGGACGGCGAGACCGTCACGATCGCCGGCAGCGCCGCCGACCAGGCTGCTTTTGAGAAGGCCGTGCTGATCGCCGGCAATGTGGAGGGGGTGGGCCAGGTGGAGGCGGCTGCCCTGCAGAAGCCCGATGGCACGGAGTCCACTTTTATCCTGGTGGAGCAGGGAGACACCCTCTGGGGCATCGCCGAGCGGGCCTATGGCAACGGCGCCCGCTACACCGAGATCTTCGAGGCCAACCGTGAGGTGATCGAGGACCCCGACCTGATCTTCCCCGGCCAGAAGCTGCGCATCCCCGCCGCCTGACCCCGGCCGGCGCCCTGGAGTCGGCGCACTGGAACAATGGCAGCGCCGGGCGCCGCCACCATGCACTTCCAGGACATCATCGGCACCCTGAACCGCTTCTGGGCGGATCAGGGCTGCCTGTTGCTGCAGCCCTACGACACCGAGAAGGGCGCCGGCACGATGAGTCCGCACACCGTGCTGCGGGCGATCGGACCCGAGCCCTGGGCGGTGGCCTACCCCGAGCCCTGCCGCCGCCCCACCGACGGCCGCTACGGCGACAACCCCAACCGGGCCCAGCACTACTTCCAGTACCAGGTGCTGATCAAGCCGTCGCCCGA
>JBBASN010000146.1:0-4766 GCA_040399225.1 Prochlorococcaceae cyanobacterium
AGTTCGGGCTTGAAGTCGTAGTAGATCTCCGAGCAGGGGCCGCAGGGGCCGGTGGGGCCGGAGGCCCAGAAGTTGTCGGCCTCATCCATGCGGATGATCCGCTTCGGGTTCACGCCCACCCCATCGCGCCAGATCGCTTCGGCTTCGTCGTCCTCACGGAACACACTCACCACCAGATTCTGCGGTGAAAGCCCGAACACCTCGGTGCTGAGCTCCCAGGCCCACTGGATCGCCTGCTCCTTGAAGTAGTCGCCGAAGGAGAAGTTGCCGAGCATCTCAAAGAACGTGTGGTGCCGGGCCGTACGGCCCACGTTCTCGATGTCGTTGGTGCGGATGCACTTCTGCGCGCTGGTGGCCCGGGGCGCCGGCCGCTGCTGCTGCCCCAGGAACACCGGCTTGAACGGCAGCATGCCGGCGATCGTGAGCAGCACCGTGGGGTCGTCCGGCACCAGGGAGGCGCTGGCCATCGGCCTGTGGCCGCGCTGTTCGTAGAAAGACAGGAAGGCCGCACGGATCTCGGCACCGGTCCGGGGGCAAGAGGGAGGAACGGCGGCCATGGGAACAGGTGGTGCGCTTGCGCTCCATGATCGCCCAAGGGGTGGAGCAGGGCTCTGCCGATGGCCTTTGCTCCACTTTGCAGCCAGCTGAAATGGGGCCAGCGCGCCACTGCAACGCTTCAGTGAAAGCCGAATATCAGGCGACTTTCTTTCTAGACACAAGAGGTCCGATAATCTCCGCAGAAAAATGTTGCCGTCGCTTCAACTTGAACCCGTCTTTTTGCGAAGACTGATCCTGAAGTGCAGCTGTTGCGCCGCAGGCAGCGCCGTTCTATTGGCAATCGCACCACCAGCACACTCAATAGCAATATTAGGCGCTGACTCACTAACGTTTCTTTTCAAAGATACGCGATTAAACAATAGCAACGCGAACAACGATCCTTCCTTAACCTTGGGCGAAAACCCCAATACCGGCACCAATAGCTGGTTGGAGGCCGTTATTAAAAACACTAATACAACCAATTCCATAATTCTTACTCTTGACGCCAATCTCACCAAGGCCTCGGCAGCCTTCATTAGCTCAGTGGCATTCAATCTTGTAGATGGTTCTACGATTAGCTCCGTTTGTGCAGGCACGATTCCAGCGTCCAATTGCGTAAATCAAGACTTCACCTACGATTCTGACAATATTAACATGGCGAATGGTATCCAGGGCCTCGATTTTCGTCTTAACCTTCCATTGGCAGGCGGCCCAAACAGCGATCGCCTGGATCATTACGACACCTTTTCATTCATCATCACGGGCAGCAATCTGAATTTCAGTTCCTTCAACGAGCCCATTGACATTGATGGTGAAGGGATCTTCGCGGCCGCCAAGCTGCAGGGTTATGGCGGCAGTTCAACCATCTATTCCGCTCCCGGCCCCCTGCCGATCTTGGGCGTAGCCGCCGCCTTCCGCACCAGCCGCCGCCTCCGCCGCCGCCTGACATCGGCACGCCTGGCATCAGGCAGACCCCCGGCCCACCGCCCGGCCTGATCGCTCAGCGCAGGTGGCGGGGCAGGCGCCGGCGGTAGGTCAGGAACAGCTCGCAGGCCTCTTCGCGCAGCTGCTGATCCAGCACCAATCCCTGGCCGGCGGCGCCGGCCAGGCCGGACTGGCCCGGGGGGAACACCTCCCCCCAGTCCTGCCCCCACACCCGCTGGGCAAAACGCTCGTTGCTGGCCCCGAATCGCTGCTGCAACAGGGCCGGCAGCCGCCCCTGCCAGCCGTCGAAGCGCTCGGCCACCCAGCCCCGCTGGCGCGCCAGCTGGCGGAGCTGCTCCACCAGCCGGTTGAGGCCATGGCCGGCGATCAGCTGGTTACGGCGCACAGGCAACCGGTCGAGCTCGCCGTTGAGCAGGTAGGCCAGCCCCAGCCCGCGCCGCCCCAGCTGTTCGTTGGCCTGCTCGGCCGGCGCGGCCCGCCAGCCCGCCACCGGCGGCGGCAGCTCCAGCAGGTCCAGCAGCTGGGCGAAGGGGTCCTGCCGGCGCGGCCGGAAGGGCAGATAGCTCTGGCGCAGCCCCTCGGCCGCCAGCGGGGCAGCGAACCGCTGCTCGAAATCCAGCAGCTGGGGGGCGTGGCGGATCCAGCGCCGCCGCGCCGGCCCGCGCAGGCGGCGGCCGTCCAGCTGGGCCCGCACATAGGCCCGGAAGCTGGGGGCGCCGTAGAGCCGGCCTAGCCCGTGGGCATAGAAGGAGTTGAGCAGCTCGGCCTGGGGGCGCACGAAACTGATCACATGCAGGGCGAAACCCTGCGCGGCGCCGTGGCGAAGCAGGCGCGCCAGGGCCTGGGGGTCGCGGATCAGGGGCGCGAAGTGCTCGGCGCTGAGCAGCAGATCGCCGCTCCAGCGCCGCTGCTGCCCGAGCAGCCGCTCCAGTGCCTGGAAGCGGCCGGCCTGCAGGTCCCGTGCCAGGTGGCGGTGGGAGTGCTCCCGCCAGGGGGTGGGATAGCGCAGACCCAGCCGCTCCAGGCCGGGCCGGTTGGCGTGCAGACGCGCCTGCAGGTACGTGCTGGCGGTCTTGTGGGGTCCGGCGTGCAGGTGCAGGGTGCGCTCAGGCGGCCGCAACGGTCCCGGACTCATGAACACGGCAACGGGCCTGCGCAGGGCATGATCGCCCAGCAACAGCTCCAAGACGCCCCTGGGCCGCCGCGTGAGCCAGCTCCCTGCACCGCCATCCCGCCAGCAGCTGCGGCTGCAGTCGATCGCCTGGGCCCTGGGCGCCGGGCTCACCGCCCTGCTGCTCGGCCTGCCCCTGGGGCTGGAAGCGGCCCTGCGCGCCGGCGGCTGCGGCCTGTTCTACGGCCTGCTGGCCTTCCATCTGCAGCGGGTCGACCCCGATGACAGCCACCTGCAGGCCGGCCTGGTGGGGGCCGTCTGCGGTATCCACAGCCTGGGCCTGCCCACCATCGGCCCCTGGCCAGCAGGCCCGAGCTGGCCGGCCGCCCTGCTGGCGGTTGCGCCAACTGTGATGATGGGGCTCATTCGTGCCTGGTTGCCGCTGGTCGGCGCCGCCCTGCTGCTGCACCTGTCACTGCAGCTGCTTCGGCACAGATCCCGCCCGGTCGCCCCCGGCGACCTGTCGGCCCGCCGGCCCTGATGACCCTGGGATGAGCCTGCTGCACGCCACCTGGCTGTTTCCCCCTGAAGGGGCGGGCGGTCGCCTGTTCCTCTGGGCGGACACCTGGAAGGTGGCCAGTCCGGTGCAGCCCGGCCACGAGGCCCCCGACCATCCCTTCGCCCTCACCACCGACGAAGTCGCCGACTGGCTGGATGACAACGGCTACTGGAGCGAGGCCCTGCGGCCCGCCCGCGCCACCCTCACCCTGCCCAGCCGCACCCAGGCCAGCCGCGGCCGCAGCAGCGCCGGCGCCAAGGGCTGGAGCGGCCTGCCCCTGCAGGCCGGCGAACCGATCCCCAGGCAGCTGGAATGGTGGCCCTGGCAGGTGGAGGGCTGGGCCCTCGATCCGGGCAGCGCCGCCGAGTGGCTGAGCGGCCTGCCCCTGGCGGCCGGCCACCCGGACATGGCCGACGACCTGCGCTGGTGGACCCACCTGCAGCGCTGGGCCCTGAGCCTGATCGCCCGGGGGCGCTGGCTGCCCCAGATCGAAGACGGCATCGCCCGCTGGCTGCCCCTGCTCAACCGCGAGGGCGACCGCCACCGCCTGGAGGAACTGGCGATCGGCATCCCCCAGGTGGCCACCTGCGCCCTCGCTGCCGGGCCGGAGGGCGATCCCGCCCTGGCCTGCCGCCGCCCGGGCAGCGGCCGACTGCGGGTGGCCAGCCTGCTGGAGGCCCTGCTCGACGGCCAGCTGCGGGCGGGCTTCAAACCGGAGGGCGAGGGCCTCGATCCGCTGCTGCTGGCCTGGCAGAAGGCCCTGGGCAAGGGCAGCGGCCAGCTGCACCTCGAGGAGGAAGACCTTGAACGGCTGATCATCGCCACCCACCACTGGCGCGAGGCCGTGGCCGGACGGGTGGCGCCTGCCCGGGCCTGCCTGGAGCTGTTCACCCCCGCCGAAGGGGAGGAGCTGTGGGAGCTGCGCTTCAGCCTGCAGGCCGAGGCCGATCCCAGCCTGCGGGTGCCCGCCTCCGTGGCCTGGAGCGCCGGCGACCGCACCCTGCAGCTGGGCGAGGTGGCCGTGCCCCAGCCCAGCGAACTGCTGCTGGAGGGCCTGGGGCGGGCCCTCACCGTGTTTGAGCCGATCGAGCGGGGCCTGGATTCCACCACCCCCGAGGCGATGCAGCTCACCCCGGCCGAGGCCTTCGTGCTGGTGCGCACCGCCGCCGCCCAGCTGCGCGACGTGGGCGTGGGCGTGATCCTGCCGCCCAGCCTGGCGGGTGGCCTGGCCAGCCGTCTGGGGCTGTCGATCCAGGCCGAACTGCCCGACAAGTCGCGCGGTTTCACCCTCGGCGAAACCCTGAAGATGGAGTGCCAGTTCATGATCGGCGGGGTGACGCTCACCCTGCGCGACCTGGAGCGCCTGCAGGCCAAGCGCAGCCCCCTGGTGCAGCACAAGGGGGCCTGGATCGAGCTGCGTCCCGTCGATCTGCGCAACGCCGAGAAATTCAGCATTGCCAACCCCGACCTCAGCCTCGACGATGCCCTGCGGCTCACCGCCAGCGAGGGCGACACCTTCCACCGCCTGCCGGTGCACCGCTTTGTGGCCGGCGTGCGGCTGCAGGCGGTGCTGGAGCAGTACCACCAGCAGAAGGCCCCCGATCCGCTGCCGGC
>JBBASN010000147.1:0-4641 GCA_040399225.1 Prochlorococcaceae cyanobacterium
CCCTGCTTCATCAAGGTGGGCCAGGCCCTCTCCACCCGCCCCGACCTGGTGCGGCGCGACTGGCTGGAGGAGCTCACCCAGCTACAGGACAACCTGCCCCCCTTCCCCCATGGCGTGGCCCTGGCCACGATTGAACAGGAGCTGGGCGCTCCGGCCCACCAGCTGTTTGTGGAGTTCCCCGACCACCCGATGGCTGCCGCCAGCCTGGGCCAGGTGTACCGCGCCCGCCTGGCCGGCGGCCACTGGGTGGCGGTGAAGGTGCAGCGGCCCAACCTCGACTGGATCCTGCGCCGCGACCTGGTGCTGATCCGCCTGCTGGGTTCACTGGCTGCGCCTTTTCTACCTCTCAACCTGGGCTTCGGGCTGGGGGAGATCATCGACGAATTCGGCCGCTCCCTGTTCGAGGAGATCGACTACCGCCGCGAGGCCGACAATGCCGAGCGCTTCGCCACCCTGTTCTCCGGCCACCCTGAGGTGACCGTGCCGGCGGTGGAGCGCCACCTGAGCGGCCAGCGGGTGCTCACCACCACCTGGCTGCACGGCACCAAGCTGCAGGAACGGCAGACGCTGGAGGCGCAGCGGCTCGACCCGGCTGCCCTGATCCGCACCTGCGTGATTTCCGGCCTGCGCCAGTTGTTGGAGTTCGGCTACTTCCACGCCGATCCCCACCCCGGCAACCTGTTCGCCCTGCCAGGCCGCACCGGCGCCATGGGCCATGTGGGCTACGTGGATTTCGGCATGATGGATTCGATCAGCGACGCCGACCGCCTCACCCTCACCGGGGCGGTGGTGCACCTGATCAACCGCGATTTCCGCGCCCTGGCCAACGATTTCGTGACCCTGGGCTTCCTCAACCCCAGCGCCAATCTCGAGCAGATCATCCCCGCCCTCGACGAGGTGCTGGGGGGAGCCATCGGCGAAAACGTGGGCGACTTCAACTTCAAGGCGATCACCGACCGCTTCTCGGAGCTGATGTACGACTACCCCTTCCGGGTGCCGGCGCGCTTCGCCCTGATCATCCGCGCGGTGGTGAGCCAGGAGGGGCTGGCGATGCGGCTGGATCCCTCCTTCCGGATCCTGCAGGTGGCCTATCCCTACGTGGCCCGGCGGCTGCTGGCCGGCGACACCGCCGAGATGCGCGAGAAGCTGCTGGAGGTGCTGTTCGACCCCCAGGGCCGCCTGCGGGTGGAGCGGCTGGAGAGTCTGCTGGCGGTTGTTGAGGGCGAGGGACCCGGGCCCGAGCTGCTGCCGGTGATGGGCTCGGGCCTGCGCCTGCTGCTCGGCCCCGATGGCGGCAGCCTGCGCCAGCGGCTGCTGCTCACCCTGGTGCAGGGCGACCACCTGCACACTGACGACCTGCGCGCCCTGGCCTCCCTGCTGCGCCGCACCTTCTCCCCCCGCCGCCTGGCCGGCGGCATGCTGGCCCGGCTCAACCCGCTCAGCTCAGCAGCCTGAGATCAGCAGCCTGAGATCAACTGCCGGCGGGGATGGTGAGCCAGCACACCACAATCGTGAGCGAGCTGAACAGCACTACCACCAGGGGCCAGAGTTCGTCGAGGCGGGTGAGCCGCCGCTCCATCTGCTCCCGCTCCGCCCCCTCCGCCAGGGCCTCCATGTCGCCGTAGCGGCGGCCGATCCAGAGCACCAGCACAAACGCCACCAGGGTGACCACGTAGGCCACCACGTACACCATGTCGAGGAAGGTGAGGAAGGGCAGCTGGGGCAGTTCGGCCCGGTAGGTCTGCTGCAGGAACACCAGCGTGAGCAACACCGTGACCGGAATGCTGGCGCGGGCATCCTGCTCATCCGGCCGCACCTTGAACACCAGCAGCACCATCGCCATCAACACCGCCAGCGGCAGCAACAGGCGCCAGAACGCCGCCCAGGCCGAGGTGCCGTAGGCGATGTCGAACACCACCTGGCTGTAGTCGTTCTCAGGGCCCCCCAGTCCGAAGTTGGTGGCGTAGTGGTGGCGGTACTCGGCGATCGACCATCCCCGGTTGAGCCAGCCGATGATGCCGGCATAGAGACCGATACCGCTGTTCTGCAGATCGGGCTCCAGGCGGAGGTTGGTGAAGTCGAGCCCGCCGTCCACGTCGTCCACCTCCAGCACCAGCGGCAGGCTCACCGTGGTGAAGGGATAGTGGCGAAAGCTGGCGCGATCGATGTAGAAGCGGCCGATGTAGCCGAACAGCTGGTAGTAGCTGCCGTCGTTGAGCTTTTCGGGTTTGTCGGAGAAGGGCCGCAGCACCGGCTCGGCGTCCGACACCAGACCATTGAGCAGGTTGATCCGCTCGGCGATGCCCACCTGCTGGGCCTCCAGCAGATCCTGCAGCGGCTGATCCCAGCGCAGCCACACGTAGCCGTTGGAGGAAAAACTGGGGACGCTCAGATCGAGGTCGTAGGTGCTGTTGGCGTAGACGCCCACCTGCAGGTGGTGCTTCGCCCGCTCCAGGGCCTGCTGATCTTCAGCGGTCTCCGCCTCGCTGAGCCGTTCCCCCCGCAGGGAGGTCCAGTCGCCGGCGCGCAGCCGGGCCGGATCGGTGGTGAGGGCCCGGGAAGCGGAGGTGAGCCGCAGCGCATCCCGGTTCTGCATCGGCACCACGTCGATGTGGGCCAGGCCCAGCACCCCCAGAATGATCGCCAGCACCAGCGAGACGGCGGCCAGGATGTTCCAGCGCTTCTGCTTGCGCGCGGCCATGGCAGCCCGGGCTGATCGCCTGAGAGTACGGGGGCGCTGGCTGGGCGGCACGGTGGTGCTGCTGCTGGCCATGGCCGCAGCCAGGGCTGCCATCCCCACTCCCCCCGGCCCGGCCACCCAGGCCAGCAACGCCGCTCCGCCTCCTCTGCTGTTGGGCCAGTCGGCCCCCTTCTCCGGCCCCTCGGGCCAGCTGGGCCAGGAGTATCGCGAGGGGGCGGAGGCCTGGTTCGCCGAGGTGAACCGCCGTGGCGGCATCCACGGCCGGCCGATCCGCCTGGTGAGCCGCGACGATCGCTACGAACCCGCGCTCACCCTGCGCAACACCCGCCAGCTGCTGGAGCAGGACCGGGTGCTGGCGCTGTTCGGCTATGTGGGCACACCCACCAGCAAGGCCGTGCTGCCCCTGGTGGAGCGGGGGCGCGTCCCCTTCGTGGCCCCGCTCAGCGGCGCCCAGGTCCTGCGCCAGCCCCTGCGAGCCACAGTGTTCCACCTGCGGGCCCCCTACCAGGCAGAGATCGAGCGGATGGCGGATGCCCTGGTGCGCGATGCCCGCCACCGGATCGCGGTGGTGGCCCAGAACGACGCCTTCGGCGACGATGGCCTGGCCGCCAGCGGGCAGGCCCTGGCCCGCCACGGCCTGAAGCCCGTGGCCACGGCCAGGGTGGAGCGCAACTCCAGCCAGGTGGGCAGTGCCGTGGCAACGATCGCTCGCGCCCGTCCCAACGGGGTGATCATCATCGCGGCCTACCCCGGCTCGGCCGCCTTCAGCCGGGAGTTGCGCCGGCGCCGCAGCACAGCCCAGCTGATGAATGTGTCATTCGTGGGCACCCGCGGCCTGCAGGACGCGCTGCCAGGGGGCGAGGCCAGCGGCATCGGCATTGCCCAGGTGGTGCCCTTTCCCTGGAACCGGCGCCTGCCGGTGGTGGCCGAATACCAGCGGTTGATGCAACGCCGGTCGCCCATGGCCAGCTTCGGCTTCACCAGCCTGGAGGGGTTTCTGGCCGCCAGGATGGTCACTGAGGGGCTGGAGCGGGCCGGGCCCCGGCCCAGCAGGGAGGCCCTGATGCGCGGGCTGGAATCCATTCGCCAGCTCGACCTGGGTGGCTTCAGGCTGGATCTTGGCCCGAAGGACCGTGAGGCCAGCACCTTCACCGATCTCACCTTCCTGGGGGCCCAGCGCTGGGAGCCCTGAGGCGAGAGCTGGCTAGGGTCAGCCCCGCCCCATCCCCGCCGGCCGTGCCCCCTGAGCCCTTCCCTGCCCCCGTGAGCCTGAGCGAGGCCGCCAGCGACCTTGCCAGCGGCGACTTCGGCGACCTGGACATGGCCGAGCTGCTGCTGGAGTTCGCCCCCATCAGCCAGCCCCCATACCTGGTGGCCGGCGTGGGCCTGGCCATCAGCGTGCTCTGCGGCCTCACCTTTGCCCGGCTGGTGCAGGACCGTCTCGAAGGCTGGAAACAGGACCGACTGGCACTGCTCCCCCTGGGCAACGCGGCCACCACCCTGCCCTACATCGGCGTGGTGATCGGTGTCACCCTCTTCATCGGCGGCAGCCTGCAGGTGTTCGGCTTCTCCAGCGGCGCGGCGCTGCTGGTGAGCTTCATCCTGTCGCTGGGCACGGCGGGCGCCCTCTGGGTGCAGCTTGAGCGGCTGATGGGCCAGGTGCAGGACGGCACCTTCAGCGCCGTGGACTTCGACAATTTCGACCAGTTCTTTTAGATAGCCCGTTCGTTTATGCAGCCAGGTAGCCGTCGAGCATGCGCGACTGGGAGCGGATGCCCTCCAAGGCCTTGCGCTCCAGGTTGCGGGTCTTGTCACGGCTCATCCCCAGGGTCTTGGCGATCGAGCTGAGGCTCATCGGCTCCACCATGCCGCTGCCGTCGCTGTCGATGCCGTAGCGCATCTTCAGCACCCGCCCCTGCAGCTCCGGCAGCTGCTCCAGC
>JBBASN010000148.1:0-4597 GCA_040399225.1 Prochlorococcaceae cyanobacterium
CCTTCCCCGGAAAGGTGGCGGATCTCAACATGCTGGTGATGACCGAGGGCGGCCGCGAGCGCACCCCCGGCGAGTACGCCCTGCTGCTGGAGAGCGCCGGACTGAGCCTGCGCCGGATCCACCCCACCGCGGCAGCGATGAGCTTGGTGGAGGCGGTGGCAGGCTGAGCCCCTCCAGAATGCGATCCACGGCGGTGCAGAACGGATGATCAAAAAAGGGGGCTGGCAGGAATTCGGCAGCCTTAGCAGCGCCGCCAGCCTCGCCCGGCCCGCCGCAGCCTCGCCAGCCACCCCCAAGGCCCAGCAACAGGTGCGGGTGCAGCGCACGAAAGCCGGCAAAGGCGGCAAGCTGGTGACGGCCATCACCGGCCTGGAGCTGCCCGAAGCCGAGGCCCGCAGCCTGCTCAAGCAGCTCAAGGCCAGCGCCGGCACCGGCGGCACCCTCAAGGACGGCGTGATCGAGCTGCAGGGCGACCAGGTGGCGCCAGCCCTGGCGGCCCTGGAGCAAGCCGGCTTCCGGCCCAAGCAGGCGGGGGGCTGAGCCGATGGTCCCCGAGTTCACCACCGCCTCCGGCCCCCGGCCCCTGCCCAGCACCGGCGCCGTCACCGGCGTGCTGGAGGCGCTGGCCTTCTTCCGCGATGGCGATTTCGCCCGGAAGCGCTTCGAGCGCTTCGGCGATGTGTACGAAACGCGGCTGCTGGGCCAGCCGCTGGTGTTCATCCGCGGCGGCAGTGCCATTCAGGCGCTGCTCGCCCAGCCGGAGGCCACTGAGGGCTGGTGGCCCGCCAGCGTGAAACAACTGCTGGGCAGCCGCTCCCTGGCCAACCGCAACGGCGCCGACCACCGGGCGCGGCGGCGGGTGGTGGGGCAGCTGTTCTCAGCGGCGGCGCTGCGCCGCTACAGCCCGGGCATCGTGGCCCTGGTAAACGACCTGGCAGCGGAACTGGCTGCGGCAACGGCCCCGGTGCCGCTGGTGGAGCGGCTGCGGCGCTTCGCGTTCACGGTGATCGCCCAGGTGGTGCTGGGCCTGGAAGGCGGCGACCGCGACGCCCTGTTTGCCGACTTCGAGATCTGGACCCGGGCACTGTTCTCGATTCCCCTGGCCATTCCAGGCAGCCCCTTCGCCCGGGCCCTGGCGGCGCGGCAGCGGCTGCTGGCCCGGCTGGGCGAGGTGCTGGAGCGGGCACGCCAGCAGGCGGCCCAGGGCCTGCCCCTGGCCGGTGGGCTGGATCTGCTCAGCGGTGGCCTGGACGAAGCCGGCCTGCCGCTCACGGATGACGACCTGGTGGAGCAGCTGCTGCTGTTGCTGTTCGCCGGCTACGAAACCACCGCCTCCTCGCTGGGCTGCCTGCTGGCGGCGCTGCTGCAGCACCCCCGGGAGCTGGCCTGGCTGCAGGAGGAGCTGGACGCCCTGCCCTGGCCGCCATCAACCGGCGAGGCCGGCGCCGCCTTCGACGCCGGGTCCGCACCGCGGCTGGCTGCGGTGGTGCAGGAGGTGATGCGCCTCAACCCGCCGGTGGGCGGCTTCTTCCGGCGCACCACCCGGGAGCTGGTGCTCGATGGGGTGCGCGTGCCCGCGGGGCGGGTGGTGCAGGTGGCCCTGGCCGCCTCCAACCGCTACACGCCAGAGGAAGCCGGAACTCAGGAGCAGGCCGACGATCTGGAGCAGTTCCGGCCCGCCCGCCACCTGGGCGACGGCAGCGGGCTCACCCTGCTGCCCTTCGGTGGCGGCGAGCGGGTGTGCCTGGGCAAGGCGCTGGCCGAACTGGAGATCCGGCTGATGGCAGTGGGGCTGCTGAAACAGGTGCGGCTGCAGCTGGCCCCAGACCAGGACCTCAGCCTGCAGTTGGTGCCCAGCCCCAGTCCCCGCGGAGGCCTGCTGGTAACGGCACCGGCCCGGACCGCCTGAGCGGGGCCGGCGATGCGTCCACCGCTGGTGTATCACCCGGCCTATTCGGCGCCGCTACCCAGCAGCCACCGCTTTCCGATGGCCAAGTTCCGGCTGCTGCACGATCACCTACGCCAGCTGGATCTGGCCCGGCCGGAGCAACTCCACCAGCCGCTGCCGATCCCCCGGCGGGCCCTGGAGCTGGTGCACAGCCGCACCTATCACGAGGGCTTCTCCCAGGACCGCCTGCCGGCCCAGGCCCAGCGCCGCATCGGCCTGCCTGCCACCACACCCCTGGTGCGCCGCACCTGGCTGGCGGTGGGGGGCACGCTGCTCACGGCCCGGCTGGCCCTGGCGCACGGGCTGGCCTGCCACCTGGCCGGCGGCACCCACCACGCCTTTCCCCACTACGGCAGCGGCTTCTGCATCTTCAACGACGTGGCCGTGGCAGCCCGGGTGCTGCTGGCGGAGGGGGCGGTAGCGAAGCTGATGGTGATCGACCTGGACGTGCACCAGGGCGACGGCACCGCCGCGATTTTCGCGGGAGATCAGCGCGTGTTCACACTCTCGGCCCATGCCGCCAGCAACTTCCCGCTGCGCAAGCAGACCAGCGACCACGACCTGCCCCTGACCGATGGCCTCGACGACGACGCCTATCTGGCTGCGGTGGGCCGCCTGCTGCCCGACCTGCTGGAGCAGGTGCAGCCGCAGCTGGTGCTCTACAACGCCGGCGTGGATCCCCACCGCGACGATCGCCTCGGCAGGCTGGCCCTCAGCGACACCGGCCTGCTGCTGCGCGACCAGATGGTGCTGGAGGCCTGCCTGCGGCGGGGCATCCCGGTGGCCACGGTGATCGGCGGCGGCTACGACGCCCTGCCGGCCCTCGTGCGGCGCCATGGCCTGGTGTTCCGGGCTTCCGCCGAGACGGGCCTGCTGCTGGGGCTGTGAACAGACGGGCGAGCAGCCACAATGGCGCCACTTCCGTCGCGAGCCGATGACCGCCGCCCCCGCCAACCCCACCTACGGCGAGCTCACCAGCCAGGGCAACAGCACCAACATCGCCTGGCACCAGGCGGCGGTGACCCGGGACGAGCGGGCCCAGCAGCGCGGCCACCGCAGCGCCATCCTCTGGTTCACCGGTCTCAGCGGTGCCGGCAAGAGCACCCTGGCGAACGCCGTGAACGCCGCCCTGTTCGAGCGGGGGCTGGCCTGCTACGTGCTCGATGGCGACAACATCCGCCACGGCCTCTGCAAGGACCTGGGCTTCTCCGATGCCGATCGCGAGGAGAACATCCGCCGCATCGGCGAGGTGGCCAAGTTGTTCGTGGATGCCGGCGTGGTGGCCCTCACCGCCTTCGTGTCGCCGTTCAAGGCCGACCGCGACAAGGTGCGCGCCCTGGTGCCATCGGGCGACTTCATCGAGATCCACTGCGCCGCCGACCTGGGCGTGTGCGAGCAGCGCGACACCAAGGGCCTCTACGCCAAGGCCCGCGCCGGCGAGATCAAGGAATTCACCGGCATCTCCAGCCCATACGAGGCACCGGAATCACCCGAACTGAAGGTGGACACCGGCAGCCAGAGCCTGGAGGAGAGCGTGGCCCAGGTGCTCAGCCACCTGCAGGCCGAGGGGATCATTCCCCAGGCGAGCTGAGCAGCCCAGCACTGGAGCTGGGCGCCTGCAGACCCCCTTCCCCCGCCCGCAGCTGGGCGCCCCAGGCATCGAGGAAGGTCTTGGCGCAGCTGGCCAGGGGCACCGCCAGCAGCAGGCCGAGCAGCTGGCCCAGCCCCAGCAGGCTGCCCAGCCGCGCCCCCACCGGCAGGCTGATCAGCAGCCAGGCTGGCTGCAGCCCCACGATCTTGCCCATCAGCCGCGGCTGGATCACCTGGTCCACCAGCTGGCCCACGGTGATGGCAGCCGTCAGCACCTCCAGGCCGGTGCGCGGGTCTTCGAGGGCCAGCAGCAGGCTCACCAGCAGGATCGTCAGCGCGCTGGCATAGGGGATCAGGGTGGTGAAGCCGATCAGCACGGCGAACAGCACGCCGTAGGGAATGCCCAGCAGCGTGAACACCAGCATCTGCAGGCTGCTGAGGATCAGGGCCAGCACCACCTGACCCGCGAAGTAGCCGCGGAAGGTGCGGCTCACAGTGGACACCACCAGCGACCGGATCGGCGGCGAGAGCCACTGGGCCAGCCCGGCGCTGATGCGCTCTCCCCCGAGCAGCAGGAAGATCGCCAGCACCAGCACGATGACCGTGTTCACAGTGATCGACACCGTGGCCCCCAGCAGGCCCAGCAGCCGCTGGCTCAGCTGGCTGGCCAGCTGGCTGATGCGGCTGAGCAGATCGCTGCTGAGGTTGCCGAAGTCGGTGGGGATGCCCTGCTGCTCGGCCCAGCGCTCCAGGCGGTCGAGCCACTCTTCACCCTGCACCAGCCAGGTGGGGAGGGCGGCGATCAGCTCCCCCAACTGTTCGATCAGGCGGGGCACCAGCCAGATCACCGCCAGGCTGATCAGGCCCAGGGCCACCCCCAGCACCAGCACGGTGGCCAGCCAGGGCGGCGTGCCCCGCTGCCGCAGCCAGAGGCTGGGGATGTCGAGCAGGAAGGCGATCAGGGCCGCCGCCACGAACAGGGCGGGGAACGGCGCCAGGGGCAGCAGCAGCTGGCGCAGCACCCAGAGGTTGAGCACCAGCAGCGGCAGGGCCAGGCCG
>JBBASN010000149.1:0-4589 GCA_040399225.1 Prochlorococcaceae cyanobacterium
GGGAGGCCTGCAGGATCACCGGAGAGTCGGTCTCGTAGGCCGCCTCCATGATCGATTGCACCTGCTCCAGGTTGTTCACGTTGAAGGCAGGGATGCCATAGCCGTTCTCTGCGGCATGGTCGAGCAGCAGCCGGAGGGGAACGAGCGCCATGGGTGAAAACCTCTCTGATCAGAAGGTTGAACTGGCGGCGAGTCTAGGTGATGCCCTCCGGCAGACCCGCTGCCACGGAGCGAACGGCAATGGCAGAAACCACCCGGCTGAAGCGTTCGGGCTTTCGGCCGGGAGTGGGCTCAGTCGATCAGCTGCTGTTTGCGAAGGGATTGGACGGTGTAGCCGTTCTGCTTGGCGGCACGGCGGGCCTGTTCGGCCTGGCGGGCCAGTTGCCTGGCGGTGGTGATGGACATGGAAGGGCCTCCGAGGATGACCCGGCCGGCTGGCGCGGGTGGGTGGATGGCGCGTTGCTTCGGTTTGGTCGGCAGGATCAACCAACCCCTACTTCCGCCACGGGGGCCGGAGCCCTGTGGTCAACGTCATCAAACCGTAGCGGTTGCTACCAATAGAAGTGGTGAGCCCTGATACCAGAAAACCGAATCCGGGCGAATACGTCGGCGGTTCCCGCCCCTGGGCACACCACGGCTTCCCCGCCAGCTCACGCCAGTGACGCCTGGTCGCGGGCCTGGTCGCAGCAGCGCTGGCTGGCCACCCCCTCCGTCAGACCCGGCACCATCGGCCGCTGCTGGCGGATCGCCTGGCTCCACCAGCCGTGCAGTCGCTCCACCGGGGCAATGCGGCCGTCCTCCCAGGTGCGGGGGAAGGCCCAGCGGGAATCCGGTTCCTGGCGGCGCAGGGGTTCGCCGTTGCGCGACACCCAGAGGTTGAAGCCGTGCACGTAGTCGGCCTGGTTGTCCGATCCCAGCACCGCCGTGCCGTCGCGGCCGTAGATCTCCAGCCAGCAGCCCCGACCGCGCCGGGTCACCGAGGCCAGGTTCACCTGGGCCGGAACCACCGCCCCGCTGCTGGCCTCCAGCTCCAGCTGGATCAGGGCGATGTCCTCGGCATCCACGTCTGCCATCCCCTGGCCGTTCGGCAGGGGGCGCTCGCCGATGGCCGTGCTCAGCTGGGCGTTCAGCTGCCGAGTGGGTCCCACCAGCCAGTGGAGCAGGTCGAAGGCATGGGTGCCCAGGGCACCCAGCACGCCGCCGCCCGCGGCGGCCTGGGAGTACCAGCTCCAGGGCCGGTTGGGGTCGGCCCGGCTGCCCATCAGCCAGTCGAGCTTCACCAGCACCAGCTCGCCGAGCTCGCCCTCCACCAGCAGCTGCTGCAGCTGCTGGAACAGGGGCACGGCGCGGTATTCAAAATCCACAGCCACGCATAGCCGGCGCTCGAGGGCGAGTCGCTGCAGGCTCTCGGCCTGGCCGGCCTCCAGGCACACCGGCTTCTCCAGCAGCAGGTGCTTGCCGGCCTGTAGGGCCCGCTGGGCCAGCTCGAAGCGGGGAGCCGGCGGGGTGGCGATCACCACGGCCTCCACGCGTGGATCGGCCAGCAGGCTGTCGAAATCGCTGCTGCCGGCCAGGCCGCACTGCCGGCAGGCCTGGTCCAGGCGCTCCTGGCGGGGATGCCAGAGGGCCACCGGCTCCGTGCTGGGGCAGGCGCGCAGGGCGGGCAGATGCACGGCCTCGCCGAAGCCGAGGCCGGCAATGGCCACGCCAACCGGACGGCTGTTGGTCATGGAGCAGGGGAGCAGGATTCAGCCAGCCTGCACCATGCCCTCAGCGGCTTCACAGCTCTCGCGGATCACGGCCATCACCAGTTCGTCGTCGCCCGGGGCACTCCAGCTGGCGCCAAAGCGGGGCAGACCGTTCACGGAGGTGTCGCGGTAGAGCCGCTGGCCGCAGTCGATCTCCATCACATAGAGATCGCCCAGCCGGGGCCTGGTGCCATCCGCGTCGGCTTCGCCCGCGGGCTGGAAGCGGCTGAGCACGCTGAGGTGGCCATTGCGGCTGGGATGCAGGCTGCCCTGGTCCCACCACTGGCGCCCCTCGGGGCTGGCCGGCACCTCATGCCAGTCCACTGGCCCGGCCAGGGCGGGGGGGCCAGTGGCCAGGCCCAGCGCCAGGGCTCCAGCCAGGCAGCAGGCCAGCAGGCGGCCCAGGCTGTTGCGGAGCCCGCGGAGCCTGGCTGGCCAGAGCAATCCCGCGGGCACAGGGGTGATCAAAGCGTGAACGGAGCGGAGGGAAGCGTCATGGCCGGGCGGCGAGGGTCAGGCGGGCACGGCTTGGCGGCAGCCGTGCAACTGCAGCAGGGTGGCCAGGGTGGCCTTGAGCTCGGTGCGATCCACGATGGCGTCCACGAAGCCGTGGTCGCGCAGGTATTCGGCGGTCTGGAAGCCATCGGGGAGCTTTTCGCGCAGGGTCTGCTCGATCACCCGCCGGCCGGCGAAGCCGATCAGGGCCTTGGGTTCGGCCAGGATCAGGTCACCGAGCATGGCGAAGCTGGCGGTGACCCCGCCGGTGGTGGGGTGGGTGAGCAGAGGGATGTAGAGCAGTTCGGCCGCCCGGTGGTGCTGCAGGGCGCCGGAGATCTTGGCCATCTGCATCAGGCTGAGCATCCCCTCCTGCATCCGGGCCCCCCCGGAGGCACACACGATCAGCACGGGCAGGCGCCGGGCTGTGGCGGTTTCGATCAGGCGGGTGAGCTTCTCGCCCACCACCGAGCCCATTGAGCCGCCCATGAAGCGAAAGTCCATCACCCCCAGGGCGAGGGGGATGCCGCTGCTGCGGCACAGGCCGGTGACCACCGCGTCCCGCAGACCGGTGCTGCTCTGGCTATCGCGGATGCGGTCGGCATAGCTGCGCCGGTCCTTGAAGGCCAGGGGGTCGGTGGGGCTGAGATCCCCGTCGAGGGGCTCAAAGCTGTCGGGATCGGCGATCAGGCGGATGCGCTCCTCGCTGTCGATCCGGTGGTGGTAACCGCAGCCCTTGCAGACGCTGGCGTTGGCCACCAAGTCTTTGCGGTAGACCACCAGGCCGCACTCAGGGCACTTGCTCCACAGGCCGTCCCCCTCTTCCGGCTCCTGGGGGTTGCGCACGGTGGGTGCGGTCTTGCGGCGGTCGGCGAACCAGTCGAACAGCGACATGGGCAGAAAACCGGCGGCAGCACAGGACCATTTAAGGCTGCCAGCCCCGGACTCCCCACCCGGCGTGGCTCAGACCAGGCTCAGCCCCAGGCGCTCCAGCCAGAAGCCGTTGCCCAGCAGCCACACGGCGCCGCCGGCGGCGGTGAGAAAGGGGCCGAAGGGGAAGGGCTGGTGCCGGCCCAGACGGCCGGTGATGCGGCCGAGCATGCCCACCACCGCGCCGGCGAACACCGCCAGCGTCACGGTGAGGCCCAGGCCGGTGAGGCCCAGCCAGGCTCCGAGCAGGGCCGCCAGCTTGGCGTCCCCCAGGCCGAGGGCGGGCCGGCCGATCAACCGTTCCGCCAGGCCACTCACCATCTCGAAGCAGAGCAGGCCGGCGGCGGCCGCCAGCAGGTGGTGCAGCAGCAGCAGCCGTCCCTGCTCCAGCCCCTGGCCCAGGCCGATCAGGGCGGTGCAGGCCAGGCCCAGCAGCAGCCCCCAGCGGCAGAGCGGTTCGGGCAGCCAGAGCTGGTCGAGGTCGATCAGGGTGAGGGGAATCAGCCAGCTGAGCAGCAGCCAGCCTGCCAGCAGCAGCAGCAGGGGCTGGGGATCGCTGCCCATCGCCGTGGGCCTGGCCAGGCTGTTGGCCACCCACAGGCCGGCGGTGAGCAGTTCCACCAGCGGATAGCGCAGGGCGATCGACCCCTGGCAGTGGCGGCAGCGGCCGGCCTGCAGCAGCCAGCTCAGCACCGGTAGGTTCTCAAACCAGCGCAGGGCGCTGCCGCAGCGGGGACAGTGGCTGCCGGGAAACACGAGGGATTCCTGGCGGGGCAGGCGCCACACCACCACATTCAGAAAGCTGCCGACGCAGGCCCCGAACAGGGCGGCGAGAAGCATGGGGCTGGCGGGCATGGAACCGGAACCGGATGGGACGCTCAGCGGCTGCGGGGCATGCGCAGCCTGGCGGCGGCCCGGTTGCCGGGCCGTGCCCGCAGCAGGTCGATCGGCACGAACTGCTCGTCGGGCAGGAGGATCGCCTGCTCGAACACCACCCGACCCCGCTGTCCCTGCAGCACCACTCCGATCGGTTCGCCGCCGCCGGGACAGCCTTCCATGTAGCGAAACAGGGCCTGGCGGGCCTGCTGAAACACTTGCTGGCTGTTGATGCGATCCAGCCTCAGGCCGGCCGGGGGGCGATCGGGAGCTCCCGCGATCAGGAAGGACGGAAAGGGTGGCCTGCCCGCTGCCGAATCACGCGGCTGAACCGGACGCCCGGAACCGCTGGGCTTGCCTGTGGTGGCGGGGACGTGGGTGATGGCCTCACCAACTCCAGGTGCCCTCACAGTAGGGCTTCACATCGGAGTTGGTGCGCCTCGAGTGCATCAACCGAGCTTGTTCTTCTCCTCGATCATGCGGTGAATGATCGGCGTGAGGATCAGCTCCATGGCGAAGCCCATCTTGCCGCCGTTCACC
>JBBASN010000150.1:0-4530 GCA_040399225.1 Prochlorococcaceae cyanobacterium
ATCGTCCAGCGCACAGCAGTTGAAGCCATCCCGGCAGATCTTGCCGTGATCCATGGCCCAGTTCAGCAGTGCAACCCTGTTCTTGGCGCCGGTTTTGGTGAAGATATTGCTCACGTGGTTGTCCACGGTGCGCTTGCTGATTGTGAGCGATCCAGCGATTTCCTGGTTGGTCAGTCCCTGGGCCACCAGTTCGATGATCTCCAGCTCCCGATCTGAGAGATCCCGCTCAGGACTCGTGCCGGCGCCCATGCCCTGATCCCCTTGATGGAGTTCCCCTCTGCGGATAACCACGGCGCGACAATGGGAGAGCAGAGCGGTTCAGGTGCAGGGCACTCGGTACACCTGCTGCCTGACACCACTCTAGGCAGACGGGCCCCAGGCATGATGGGGCAGCCCAGCGAAGATCGCTTGCTGCTTCATCAGGCGCTCACCAGTGGTCACACAGCCATCACGGCGGAAGTCACGCCGCCCAGAGGTGGGGATCCCACCCGGACGCTGGCGGCGGCCGCCTGTCTGCGCGGCAGGGTGCATGCCATCAACGTCACTGACGGCAGCCGGGCCGTGATGCGCATGAGCAGCCTGGCGATGTGCAAGCTGCTGCTGGATCAGGGCTTTGAGCCGGTGCTGCAGCTCACCTGTCGGGATCGCAACCGTATTGCCCTGCAGGCTGAACTGCTCGGGGCCCATGCCCTCGGCCTGCGCAATCTGCTCTGCCTCACCGGTGACCCGGTGCGGGCTGGGGATCAGCCCGGGGCCCGGCCCGTGAACGAGCTGGAGTCGGTGCGACTGCTGCAGTTGGTCGAGAGCCTCAATCAGGGTCGGGATCCGGTGAAGGGCCCCCTGCCCGATGGGGGAACCGCCTTCTTCGCCGGTGCGGCGGCCGATCCCCAGTCCCCCAGCTGGACTGGGCTGCGATCCCGGCTGCGGCGCAAGCAGGCTGCCGGCGCCCGCTTCATTCAGACCCAGATGGTCACCGATGGCGATGCCCTGCGTCGGTTCATCGACGAGATCGCAGGCCCCCTCGGACTGCCGGTGCTGGCGGGGGTGTTTCTGTTGAAGTCAGCGCGCAATGCGGAGTTCATCAACCGGGTGGTGCCCGGGGCCAACATTCCCCAGGGCCTGATCGATCGGCTGGCGTCTGCGGCTGACCCGGCCGCCGAGGGGGTGCGCATTGCCGCTGAGCAGGTGAACCAGTACGTGGGCATTGCCCAGGGGGTGCATCTGATGGCGATCAAGGCCGAGGAACGGATCCCCCGGATCCTGGAGCTGGCTGGATTGTCGCCCTTGCGGGCTGCCGGTGCCCTGGAGGAGGTCGGCAGCCTGGGCGTGACCCTCAGGCCGACTGGCTGAGCACCAGATCGCTGCCCAGCAGTTCTGCCAAGGCCTTCTGCTGGGGCGAGGGCTCCACCACATCCTGGCGTCGGGCGTCGGTGATCAGCCAGTCGAGCGCCGCTTCCTGCAGGTCGAAGTGGTCGCCGTTGCGGTCAACGCAGTAGCGGCCGAACACGAGTTTCTCCACCAGGCGCACGCCCGGGCCAATGCGGGAGTAATCGAAGATGATGGAATTGTCGATGGTGGCGTTTTCACAGATGTGACAACTGGGGCCGATCATGGCTGGGCCGATGATCGTGGCGCCATCCTCAATGCGGGTCATTCCGCCTACATAGACAGGGCCCTGTACGTTGATTTTGTCCCAGTTGGCAGCCACGTTCAGGCCGGTATAAATCCCGGGTTGAACCTGCTTGCCCGGTATCTGAACCTGGCGCACGTGGCCCTGTAGCACACTGCGAATGGCTTGCCAATAGTCGGGAACTTTGCCGATGTCAACCCATTCGAATTCCATCGGCAAGGCATAGAAGGGTGCCCCTGATTCCACCAGCTTGGGGAACAGATCGGAGCCGATATCAAACGGCACCCCGCTGGGTACATAGTCGAGGACTTCTGGCTCGAAAATGTAGATGCCGGTGTTGATCATGTCGCTGGCGGCATCCGCCACATCGGGCTTTTCCTGGAAGGAGCGCACCCGCCCGTCGTCATCGGTCACCACCACGCCGTAGCTGCTCACCTGCTCCCTCGGCACCCGCTTGGTGATCAGGCTGGCGAGGGCGCCCTTTTCACGGTGGCGGCGCACGGCCTCGCTCAGGTCGAGGTCGATCAGGGCATCGCCGCAGAGCACCACGAAGGTGTCGTCAAAGAAGCGCTGGAAGTTCTGGATCTTCTTCAGGCCGCCAGCGGATCCGAGGGCATCGCCGATCAGTTCGCCGTCTTCAATCCGGCCTTCAAAGCTGTAGGCGATCTCTACGCCGAAGCGCTGGCCATCGCGGAAGTAGTTCTCGATTTCCTCGGCCAGGTGGGACACATTCACCATCACCTCGGTGAAGCCGTGCTCGCGCAGCAGTTCCAGCAGGAACTCCATCACCGGCTTCTGCAGGATGGGGATCATCGGCTTGGGGATGGTGTGCGTGATCGGCCGCACCCGTGTGCCCTTGCCGGCCGCCAGGATCATCGCCTTCATCGGCGTTATCTCACATCGGTCGGGGATGTCAGCTTAGGCGCCTTTTCAGGCCGCAAGCCGTTCGGCGGCCGGCCCCTCAGCTGCCCTCAGGGCCATAGCCAGGGGCGCCAGCTCGCTCCCATCGCCCGGAATGGCGCTCTCGCTCTGGGAATCCGCCAGGGCTCGCAGCTGCAACGGGCCGAACAGGCCGCCCTCCTGCTCCAGTTCCAACCGGCCCTGGTGACAGAGGAACAGCAGCGCCCAGAACACCCCCACCCGGTCGCTGTCCAGATCCTCGCCGGCCCCACGGCCGCTTACCGCCTCGCTCCACGCCTCCACCAAGGTCTCAAAGGACACCCAGCGTTCCGCAGCCGGCCACTGGCGCAGAAAGCCGCTGAGGGCGGCGGTGGTTTCGGGCAGCTTCTCCCGATGGGCCAGGTTGGCCACCTGTTCCATGGCCGCCCGTTCACTGAAGCGGCGGGGCCGCTGGCGCCGGTGCCCCTGGGGGCCGTTCTGCTCCAGCCGCTCGGCGATGTCTTCGAGTTGCTGGATCAGTTCCCCCAGGGTCACCGGTCGCTGCAGGGGCGGGGGCGCCACGGGCCTGCGCCAGAGGTGGCGTTCCGGCCGGCGCGGCAGGACCTGGGCCGCATCGGCTGCCCAGCCATCCCCATCTACGTCAGCATCGGGGTCAAAGGGGTGCTCCAGCAGGGGCTCTGGGGGCAGGGTGCTGGCCTCCAGCAGTTCCGCCTTCAGGCTCACCAGTACGGACGCTGCAAGAAAGGCCTCACTGGTTTCGGCCAGATCCTGTTCGTAGCTGCCGCCCACCGCCGCCGCCAGCCGGGGCACCGTGATCCTCTGGTGGAGCTGGTCGAGAAAGCCATCCACCACGGCGATCACATCCACATCCCAGGGATCGAGATCACCCCGTTCGGCGGCGTCCTGGAGAAGCCGGATGGCGAGCCTGGCGCCTCCTTGGGTCAAGGGATGCAAACACTGCGGGGGCTCCTCGCCAAGTTAACGGTCCCCGCTGGTCCGGACCAGGCTGGCCGCCGAAGCCCGCTGTTCAGCTGGCCTCGGCGGAACTCTGGCCCGCCGCCGGCAGCAGACCCAGTTGGGCATCCACTGTGGCCCGGTAGCGCTGCAGGTCGCTCTCCAGCTCCTGGATGCGCACCTGCTGGGCCTCGATGGCGCCGTTGTCCTGGAGGGTTTCCACCTTTTTCACCACGCCGGCCCACACCGCGAACACCCAGGCGGCGGTGGCACCGATGCCCCCCACCACCAACAGCAGGGCGGCCAGGGGGAGGGTGGCCTGCAGGCCGGGCAGGAAGCGGACCGTGGTGGGTGCGGTGTTCTCCAGGGTGAACATCACCATGGCCAGACCGAAACTGAAGATCAGCAGGAAGTTGATCTGTTTCATCCTTCAGGGCCGCAGAACGCTGCGCACCAGAGCGTAGATCGGTTGGCTCAGCCCGGCAGGGCTGGGGCCTGGAGCATGGTCTGGCGGATGAGGTTGCTGCCCGGCGTGGGGATCACCCGGCCCATGGCGGTGATCTCCCGCTGAACCAGGGCCTCGATCGAGGCCCGGTAGGTGTCGGTCATGATCCGCGGGTAGAGGCCGATGCCGATGATCGGCACCAGCAGGCAGCTGATCACGTAGATCTCCCGAGGCTCAGCGTCCACCAGGTGGGTGTGGGAGGCCAGTTCGCGGTTCTCCTTGCCGAAGAAGATCTCCCGCAGCATCGAGAGCAGGTAGATCGGCGTGAGAATCACCCCAACGGCCGCCAGGATCGCCATCACCACCCGGAAGCTGAGGGTATAGGCCTCACTGGTGGCAAAGCCCACGAACACCATCAGCTCGCTCACGAAGCCGCTCATGCCCGGCAACGCCAGGGAGGCAAGGGAGCAGATCGTCCAGAGGGCGAACATCTTGCGCATCTTCTGGCCCACGCCACCCATCTCATCGAGCAGCAGGGTGTGGGTACGGTCGTAGGTGGCGCCCACCAGGAAGAACAGGCTGGCGCCGATCAGGCCGTGGC
>JBBASN010000151.1:0-4489 GCA_040399225.1 Prochlorococcaceae cyanobacterium
ACCGCCTCACCAACCCCGGCAAGATCCCTGTGGAGATGATCGAGGTGCAGAGCGGGCCCTACCTGGGCGAGGACGACATCGTGCGCTTCGAGGACCGCTACGGCCGCTCCGACCAATCCCAGGCCGCGCCAGCGGCGTTGAGCTGACTGCACACACAGCGCCCCCGCCACCCAGCCCTGCGACGGGGGCCTACTCCACCGTGACGCTCTTGGCCAGGTTGCGGGGCTGATCCACATCCAGGCCCCGGTGGGCGGCGATGTGATAACTCAGCAGCTGCATCGGAATCACCGTGAGCAGCGGGCTGAGCAGCTCGTCCACCACCGGCACCGGCAAGAGCACATCGAAGATCTCGCTGTCGGGGCAGGCCGGCGCCACGCCGATCAGCTCGGCGTCGCGGGCCTTGGCCTCCTGGGCGTTGCTGAGCACCTTCTCGAACACCGTGCCCGGCACCGCGATCGACACCACCGGCACCCGGGCATCGAGCAGGGCGATCGGCCCGTGCTTCATCTCGCCGGCGGGGTATCCCTCGGCGTGGATGTAGCTGATCTCCTTGAGCTTGAGCGCCCCCTCCAGGGCGATCGGGAAGTTGATGCCCCGGCCCAGAAAGATCACGTCCTGGGTGCCCTCGAAGCGGTGGGCCAGGGCCTCTGCCCGCTGGTCGTGGTCCTCGATCAGCTGGCGCAGCTGCTCGGGCACCGCCCGCAGAGCCGCCACCAGCTCCTGCAGCCGCTCGCGACTGATCGTGGCGCCGCCCGCCTGCAGCCCCACCCGCCGCTCCGCCAAGGCCAGCGCCAGGCCGTAGAAGGCCAACAGCTGGCCCATGAACGTCTTGGTGGCCGCCACCCCCACCTCGATGCCGGCGCCGATGTCCAGCACCTGGTCCACCATCCGCCCCAGGGAGCTCTCGGGCCGGTTGGTGATCCCCAGCAGCCGCGGCGCGTAGGCCGGATCGGCCACCAGCCGGCGGCGCTCCTGCTCCATCGCCAGGGCCGCCAGGGTGTCGGCCGTCTCGCCGGACTGGGTGACGCCGATCGTGAGGGTGTGGGGCCCCAGCGGCGGCGGCCCATAGCGGAACTCGCTGGCATAGAACACGCGGGTGGGGATGCCGGCCAGTTGCTCCAGCAGATGGGCGCCCACCTGGGCGGCATGGCGGCTGGTGCCGCAGGCCAGCACGTCGATCCGCTCCACCCCCTCCAGCAGACCCTCATCGAGCGGCAGTGCCACCAGCCGCTCACCCGCCTCCGGCAGGTGGCGCGCCAGCCACAGCGCCGCCGTTTCCGGCTGCTCGTGGATCTCCTTGAGCATGAAGTGGCGGAAGCTGCGCTTGTCCGCCACGTGCTCGGTGCCCGTGAGCAGGCTGGGGCTGCGCTCCACCCGCTCACCCGCCTGGTCGTACAGCTCGATACCCAGGGGGGTGAGCAGGGCCGTCTCGCCGTCCTCCAGGGGCAGGATCGTGCGCGTGAAGCCCGCCAGGGCCGGCGTGTCGCTGGCGCAGAGGAATTCCCCCTCCCCAAGGCCGATCAGCAGCGGCGCCGCCTTGCGCGCCACCACCAGCGCCCCCGGCGCCTCGGCCCACACCACCGCCAGGGCATAGGCCCCCTGCAGCCGCGGCAGCACCGCCTGCACCGCCTCCAGCAGCAGGGCACCGCCAGCCCGCCGCCCGCCGGCCTGCAGGCGCTCCAGTTCCTGCCCCAGCAGGTGGGGGATCACCTCGGTGTCGGTATCGCTGCGGAACACCACGCCGCCCGTCTGCAACGCCTCGCGCAGGCTGCGGTGGTTTTCGATGATCCCGTTCTGCACCACCGCCACCCGGCCGGAGCCATCCAGATGGGGATGGGCGTTGCGCTCCTCCGGCTTGCCATGGGTGGCCCAGCGGGTATGGCCGATGCCGCAGTGTCCCGGCGCCCCCTGGGCCTCAAACCGCTGGGTGAGGTTCACCAGCTTGCCCTCGGCCCGCAGGCAGTGCAGCACCCCCGCGCCGTCGCACGCGCCGCCCTGCTCCACCCCGCCCCGCTCCACCGTGGCGATGCCGGCCGAGTCGTAGCCCCGGTATTCCAGCTGGCGCAGACCCTCCAGCAGCAGGGGAGCCGCCTCCCGCGATCCGATCAGGGCAACGATCCCGCACATAGGGGCCCGCAGGGGAAGAGGACAACAAAAAAGCCCGGTGGGGGCCGGGCCTGAGCTTATGGGACGTGGCTGATTTCGCGGGAGCTCGGGAGGGGGCCCTGGGCAGCCATTGGGCTCAGTAGGCCAGACCCATCGAACGGGTGGTCTCGTCGCCCAGGTACACGCGGATGCTCAGGAAGTCGGTGGGGCAGGCGGTCTCGCAGCGCTTGCAGCCCACGCAGTCCTCGGTGCGGGGCGAGGAGGCGATCTGACCGGCCTTGCAGCCATCCCAGGGCACCATTTCGAGCACGTCGAGGGGGCAGGCGCGCACGCACTGGGTGCAGCCGATGCAGGTGTCGTAGATCTTGACGGCGTGGGACATCTGAACTCCGGAGGTGCTGAGACTCGGCGTCCCGCCAAGGTACCCAAGAGCTGCGGACCCGCTGGCCCGGCGGCCGCAGCCCTTCACCCTTGTTCATACGTCGCCGCCATGGCCGGAGCGGCGGGCAGGGTGACCCGTAGAGTGCCTCGACTCTCACAGCGGCCATGTCCCAGGAAGCGATCTTTGAGAAAGTGCGCTCGATCGTTGCCGAACAACTCAGCGTTGACGCTGGCGAGGTGAAGCCCGAGTCGAACTTCCAGAACGACCTCGGCGCCGATTCCCTCGACACCGTCGAGCTGGTGATGGCCCTGGAGGAGGCCTTCGACATCGAGATTCCCGACGAGGCCGCCGAGGGCATCACCACCGTGGGTGACGCCGTCAAGTTCATTCAAGAGAAGCAGGCCTGAGCCGCTCCATGGTTGAGGGTCTCCAGCGCGTCGTCGTCACCGGCCTGGGCGCGGTCACACCGATCGGCAATGACGTCCCCAGCTACTGGCAGGGTCTGTCGAACGGGCGCAACGGGGTGGCACCGATCACCCTGTTCGATGCCGCCCGGCATGCCTGCCGTTTCGCCGCCGAGGTGAAGGACTTCGATCCCAGCGCCTGGCTGGAGCCGAAGGAGACGAAGCGCTGGGATCGCTTCTGCCAGTTCGGCGTGGTGGCCGCCAAGCAGGCCATCGCCGATGCCGGCCTCAGCATCGACGACGGCAACGCCCAGCGGGTCGGCACCGCGATCGGCTCCGGCGTGGGCGGCCTGCTGATGATGGAGACCCAGGCCCAGGTGATGAGTGCCCGCGGTCCAGACCGGGTGAGCCCGTTCTGCGTGCCGATGATGATCCCCAACATGGCCACCGGCCTGACGGCGATCGCCATCGGCGCCAAGGGTCCGAGCAGCGCCGTGGCCACGGCCTGTGCCGCGGGCTCCAACGCCATCGGCGATGCCTACCGGCTGATCCAGCTCGGTCTGGCCGATGCGATGGTGTGCGGCGGTGCCGAATCGGCGATCACCCCCCTGGGGGTGGCCGGCTTCGCCAGCGCCAAGGCCCTCTCCTTCCGCAACGACGACCCGGCCACCGCCAGCCGTCCGTTCGACGCCGAGCGCAACGGCTTCGTGATCGGCGAGGGGGCCGGCATCCTGGTGCTGGAGAGCCTGGAGCACGCCAGGGCCCGGGGTGCCCGGATCCTGGCCGAAGTGGTGGGCTATGGCATGACCTGCGATGCCCACCACATCACCTCCCCGTCCCCGGGCGGGGTGGGAGGCGCCGAGGCCATGCGCCTCGCCCTCCAGGACGCCCGGCTGGAGCCCGAGGCCGTGGACTACGTCAACGCCCACGGCACCAGCACCCAGGCCAACGACAGCAACGAAACCGCAGCCATCAAATCGGCCCTGGGGGACCACGCCTACCGGATCCCGGTGAGCTCCACCAAGTCGATGACCGGGCACCTGCTGGGTGGCAGTGGCGGCATCGAGGCCGTGGCCGCCATCCTGGCCATGGAGCATGGCCTGGTGCCTCCTACGATCAATTACAGCAATCCGGATCCGGCCTGTGATCTGGACGTCGTGCCCAATCAGGCCCGAGACTCGACACTCAATGTTGTGCTCTCCAATTCCTTCGGATTCGGTGGCCACAACGTCTGTCTGGCGTTCCGGCGCATGAGCTGACACTCCTTCGGCTCCTCACCCCCACTGCAGCCCGGCAGCCGGTCCTTCCCGGCCAGCGCCGCGCATCCCTGAATTCCTCGCTCCTCCCCGATGGTCGCCGCCCCCTCCTCCCCCACCTCCTCCGCCAACGCGTTGGAGTCGCTGTGCATCAACAGCATCCGCTTCCTGGCCGTTGACGCGATCAACAAGTCGAATTCCGGCCACCCCGGGCTGCCGATGGGCTGTGCCCCGATGGCCTATGCGCTCTGGGACAAGACCCTCAGGCACAACCCCAAGAACCCCCAGTGGTTCAACCGCGACCGCTTCGTGCTCTCAGCCGGCCACGGCTGCATGCTGCT
>JBBASN010000152.1:0-4357 GCA_040399225.1 Prochlorococcaceae cyanobacterium
CCGGTGGTGAAGGTGGAGCGGCTGGCGCTGCTCGGCAGCAGGGCCGACAACCTCCCAACCCAGCCGCTCGCCTCAGCTGACGCGGCCCAGGTGCCAGCAGCTCCCGACAGCGCGGGCGGCCACCCTGCCGCCGCGGGCTCTGCTGCCGTACCACCGCCACCCCCACCGCCAGCGCCGAGCTGGAACAGCACCCCCCTCAGCGAAGAAGAGGTGCCCTTCTGATGAGCACCCCCAACCACCCCACCGGCAGAGGGCGCTCCACTGCTGGCAGCTCCAGCCAGCGCAACGCCCAGCCGCCGGCCTTCTGCCGCAGCCGCAGCTCCCGCACCCAACTGGTGAGCGTCAGCAATCTGCGCAACCTCCAGCGGTTGATGCTGCTGGTGCTGCTGTTTCAGCTCAGCACCCTGCTGCTGGTGCTGAGCCTGCTGCCTGGTTGGCCGCACAGCCTTCTGGGCAGCACCGACCCCCATCCCCTCCAACAGCAGAGGGTCTTGGCATGAGCAGCGCATCACAGCCGGGCCCTCAATCCGCGACCCGCTCAAGGCAGCAACGCAGTGCCGGCTCCAGGCCGGAGGTGCAACTGCTGTGGCTGCCCACAGCGGAAGCCAGCCTGCAGTTGGGGATCAGCCGGAAGACCCTCTTTCGCCTCAAAAAGCAAGGCGTGCTCAAGCAGGAGCATCATTGGTCGCGCAAGAACCCAACCCGCCGCTGCTCCGACCTGCTGTGGCATCTCCAGCGCTGCCAGCTGGCATTGGGGCGATATTGAGCTCAGAGACCCCACTCAACCAAGGCCGGCGGCCTTGAGCTTGCGGGCCAGCTCGATCAGCTCCGGCGTGATCCCAGCCGGCAGTGCTGGATGTGGGGTTGGCACCGCGGATTGGGCGGGTGCCAGTCGCTTGAGCGAGCGTCGGCGCGGGACCGCCACATGCTCACGACCCTCATCGAGGGCCAGTAACCGATTCATGCCCTCCAGGCGATGCAACGCCTGCTCTTCCACCAGGTAGCGGCGGGTGTGAACTGCTTCGCTGTGGCCCATCGCCAGGGCCTTGAGCGTGGTCGACCAGGTAGTGGTCTCCTTGGCCCGCAGCGCCCAGGCATGGCGGAGGTCGTAGACCTTGCAGCGCTCTTGCCTGGCCTTCGGCTTGGGCCGGCCGGGCACCTGCCGTGGCTGGTGCCAGCCGTACAGCTTGACGGGCAGCTCACGGTCTTCTCGGGCGCTGTTGCGAAACCAGTGGCTCAGCACCCGGCTGAGGCTCTCGTTGTTGTGGAACTGCAGGGCACCATCTGATCGCTCACTGGTGCGAATCGGGTAGCGCTGGCGCAATGTCTCGAGCATCGCCCGGCTGTGGGAGAGGTCATCGAGGCGGTAGCGCTCCAACCAGGTCTCAGGCAGGGCCAGGGCAAAGCGATGGCCCGTCTTGGTTTCGCTGCCATCGCTGGCGGAGATGAAGGACCCCACGCTGATCATGCGGGGATTGGCCTCAATCTCCCCTGGCAGAGCATCGACATGCCAGATCTCGTGGTTGCGCAGGCCGTAGGTGGCCACCATCGCCATCACCCAACCGCGGAAGGGATCGAGCACCACCAGCTGATCCAACCAGGCTTCTGTGTCCTCGGTGGTGGGAATGAAGCGTGGCTTGGGCGCCTTGACCTTGCCGGCGGTGCTCTTGAGGCCGTTGAGTCGCTGCTGGAGCTCAGGGGTGGCAATGGCGATGCCTTTCTTGGCCAGGTAATTCACCATCTGAATCACCTGATAAAAGCCCTTGGAGTTGTATTCCCGTGGCTCCAGCGGGACATCAGAGTCCTCCAGGTGTGCACGGATGGAATCCGGGGTGTAGAGGCAGAAGGCTTCCAGGTGCTCTGGCAGTGCCACCAAGGAGTCGGCGTACATCAGGCCAAAGAAGCCCCTGTCGCGGAAGCAGACGAATGGGTTGCGATCCCTTCCCTTGGGTCCCCCCGGGGCAATGTCGGCCTGAATCGACTGGCGGATTTCACCCCAGGTCAAACCATCACCCGGTGGCGTTGCGGCGGGCTGTTCGAGATCCCCCTTGAGCCGGTCCCAGTCCAGCCCTGTACCGCCGGCGGCACGGTCCCGGCCGGCCTGCATGAGCAGATCAAGCAGCCGCTCGCAGGCGGCATCGTCCTGCACCGGGCAGCAGGCGGCTGCCTGCTGCCGGCGTGGGGGCGTCAGCTCATAGACGTAGGCAAAGGGGCTGCGCGCCACCTGCCGGAGGCGGTAGCAGCACCCCTCCATCCGGAGCCTGGCCTGCGCCCTCTGAAAGCCCTGAACGGCGCGCATCGCCACACCCCTTCACCACCTACTTCCAGTCTCACCCGACCCCGTGAAACAGTTTCAAAAATGTTTCAAAAAATGGTCCTCGTCGGTCCATTTCGGACCTCATCTGTCCCTATTCGCAACGGTGAGAGGACGTTTAAGACCGACTGCCAGAGCAGGGATTTGACCCCAAGTCCAAGCTCTGACAAGAATGGGTCGCCTGAGATTCGAACTCAGGACCAATCGGTTAAAAGCCGAGTGCTCTACCGCTGAGCTAGCGACCCGAGTGCCCGTCTGGCACGTATGGAAGGTATCACCCAGGGGGGGACGTCTCCAAGGGGCGGCGCGAGAATGGCACCCCCTCCGTGCTCGCCATGCCCACACCCCCTTGGCCCGAGCAGTGGCCGGAGCCCCAGGTGCACCCGCAGGCCTGGGTGGCGCCGGCTGCCGTTCTGATCGGTGATGTGCGGCTGGCGGCCGGCGCCAGCCTCTGGCCCACGGCCGTGGCCCGCGGGGATGTGTGCGCGATCACGGTGGGGGAGGGCAGCAACGTGCAGGAGGGGGCGGTGCTGCATGGCGATCCGGGCCAGCCGGTGCTGATCGGCGCCGACGTGACCATCGGCCACCGGGCCGTGGTGCATGGCGCCACCCTGGAGGACGGCTGCCTGATCGGCATCGGCGCCATCGTGCTCAACGGGGTGACGGTGGGCAGCGGCGCCCTGGTGGCCGCCGGCTCGGTGGTGACCCGTGATGTGCCCCCCGGGGCCCTGGTGATGGGGGCGCCGGCCACGGTGAAGCGTCAGCTCAGCCCGGAAGCGATCGACGGCCAGCGCGAGCACGCCCGCCGCTACCGCCGGCTGGCGCAGGCCCATGCAGGCCGCGCCGCCGGGCCCGAATGATTGCCAATCACTGCAACCGCGCCCCACGGCCGCGGTACCAGCGCAGTCGTCCGTAAGATCACCACATCGTTTTTCGCCCTCACCATGGACCTTCGGCTCGTGCTGGTCGCCGCTCCGATCGTTCTGGCCGCCAGCTGGGCCGTGTTCCACATCGGTCGGGCCGCGGTGGGTCAGCTGCAGATGTTCATCAGCCGCGGCCGGGCTGCCTGATGGTGCTGGTGATCGGTGCCGGCCTGGCCGGCACTGAGGCCGCCTGGCAGATCGCTGCGGCTGGCATTCCGGTGCGGCTGGTGGAGATGCGGCCGCTGCGCCGGTCTCCTGCCCACCACAGCGCCGAATTCGCCGAGCTGGTGTGCAGCAACAGCTTCGGGGCGCTGAGCAGCGACCGGGCAGCCGGGCTCCTCCAGGAAGAACTGCGCCGGCTGGGCTCACTGGTGATCCGTACCGCCGATCAGCACGCCGTGCCGGCGGGCGGTGCCCTTGCCGTGGACCGGGGCCGCTACAGCGCCGCCCTCACCGCCGCCCTGGAACAGCACCCGCTGGTGACGGTCGAGCGGCGCGAGCACACCGAGCTTCCCGGCCCGGGACAGATCGCCGTGCTGGCCACCGGCCCACTCACCAGTGAGCCCCTGGCAGAGCAGCTGCGCGCGTTCACCGGTCGGGCCGATTGCCACTTCTTTGACGCCGCCAGCCCGATTGTGGAGGGCGAGAGCATCGATCTCTCCGTGGCCTTCCGCGCCTCGCGCTACGACAAGGGCGACGCCGACTACATCAACTGCCCAATGGATCAGGAGCAGTACCTCGCCTTCCGCGAGGCGCTCCTGACCGCCGAGCAGGCGGAGCTCAAGGATTTCGAGCAGGAGAACGCCAGCTTCTTCGAGGGCTGCCTGCCGATCGAGGAACTCGCCCGCCGCGGCGAAGACACGATGCGCTACGGCCCGCTCAAGCCGATCGGCCTCTGGGATCCGCGCTGGGGGGATCTCAACGACCGTGAGGTGCGCCGGGCCAACCGCGCCTACGCGGTGGTGCAGCTGCGCCAGGAAGACAAAGACGGCCGCCTCTGGAACCTGGTGGGCTTCCAGACCAACCTCAAGTGGGGCGAGCAGAAGCGGGTGCTGCGGCTGATCCCGGGGCTGGAGAACGCCGAGTTCGTGCGCTTCGGGGTGATGCACCGCAACACCTT
>JBBASN010000153.1:0-4336 GCA_040399225.1 Prochlorococcaceae cyanobacterium
GACGACGACATCGAGACGATCCGGGTGCATGTGCGTCGCCTGCGCACCAAACTCGAGCCCGATCCGCGCAAACCCCGGTTCATCAAGACCGTGTATGGGGCCGGCTACTGCCTGGAACTCCCCAACGAGGAGCAGCTCGCCGATCTGATCCCCCTGATTGATGAAGCCCGCCAGGCCCGGGCCAGCTAGCTAGCTGGCGCGCTCGCGGCCGCCGGCCAGCTCCAGCAGGGCCACCTCCCAGGCCAGCCGCGGTTGCACGTAGGCCTGCAGCTGCCGGCTGAGCCGGTTGAGACGGCGCATGATCGCCGCCTGGCGGTGCCGGTTCCAAAGGGCCTGCTGCCACCACTGCACCAGCCACTGCTGCTGCTCACCATCGAGAGCCTCGCTGAGGTCGCGGGCCAGCTCCAGGGCCTGCAGGGGATCACCACCCCCATCCACCAGCTGCAGCAAGCGCTCCGCCACCCCCTCCGGCAACGCCTGCCAGTGGCGGCGGTGCTCCTGCAGGGCCCCTGGGGAGCCGGCGGCAAGCTGCACCAGCTCGATGGGATCCTGAGGCTCCTGGTCGGAGAGGGGTGGCAGCACCCGCTCGATCTCCTCCGGGCGCAGCCGCCCGAAGGGGATCAACTGACAGCGGGAGCGAATCGTGCTGAGCAGCTGCTCCGGTGCGCTGGCGATCAGAATCAACAGCCCATCCCCGGGCTCCTCGAGGGTCTTCAAAAGGGCATTGGCCGCGGCCTCCGCCATCGCCTCCGCCCCGTCCAGCACCACCACGCAGCGCTCCGCCTCCAGCGGCCGTCGACCGAGGAAACGGGACACCTCACGGATCTGATCGAGACGCAGCTGGGGAGCGGAGCGCCGGCTCACACCGGCGGCCTCGGCCTGGGAGCGGGGCACCAGCTGGCCCTTCTCCAGGTAGGTGGGCTCCACCCAGAGCAGATCGGGATGGTTGCCCTGCTGCAGACGCCGCCGCAGCGCCTCATCGCCATGGATCCCGGCCAGCACCCCTTCCAGGAAACCCATGGCCGCCAGCCGGCGACCCACGCCATTGGGCCCGGCGAATAGGTAAGCCGGGGCCAGGCGGCCCTGCTCCAAGGCAGCCAGCAGCAGGGTGCGGGCCTGCCCATGGCCCACCAGGTGGGCGAACAATGGGCTCATCTGGCCAGGCCCAGCAGGGCGGCCTGGCAGGCCTCGGCCACCTGCTGGGGATCGGCCGCCGCGTCGATGGCGACCCAGCCCCGCTGCTGGGCCAGGGTGGCGAAGCCCGAAGCCACCCGCTCCAGAAAGGGCCGCCCCCCGGCCTCGATCCGGTCCGGAACCCGGCCACCCCGCCTGCGCAGGGATTCGGCCACGGGCAGATCCAGCCACAGGGTGAGATCGGGTTGCAGGCCAGCGGTGGCAATCACTTCCAGCTGGGCGATCAGGGCTAGGTCCAGGCCGCGGCCATGGCCCTGATAGGCGGCGGTGGAGCCGCTGAAGCGATCACTCAACACCCAGTGCCCCGCCGCCAGGGCCGGCCGGATCACCTGCTCCACGTGCTGGGTGCGGTCGGCCGCATAGAGCAGCAGCTCGGCGGTGCTGAGCGGGGCCGCCCCCTGGGGCGGATGCAGGAGCAGCTGGCGCAGGGCCTGGCCCAGGGGCGTGCCGCCGGGCTCGCGGGTGAGCACCACCTGGCCGCCTGGGGCCAGCAGGCCGCTGCCGGGGAGCCAGGCCATCAGCCGCTGCAGCTGGGTGGTCTTGCCGCAGCCATCGATGCCCTCCAGCACCACAAAGCGGCCGGCTTGGCGATCTCCCTCAGGCATGGCGCAGCAGCAGGGCGTTGAGCACCACGGTGATCGAGCTCAGGGCCATCAGCAAAGCAGCCAGAGGTGGGGTGAGCAGCACCCCGAAACCGGGCAGCAGGACTCCGGCGGCGATCGGCAGCACGATCAGGTTGTAACCGAAGGCCCAGATCAGGTTCTGGCGCACCTTGGCCATCGTGCGCCGGGCCAGTCGCAGGGCCACCACGATGCCCTCCAGTCGGTCACCCATCACCACCAGATCGGCACTGTCCTGGGCGATCTGGGTGCCGGTGCCTACGGCGATGCCCAGATCGGCCGCCGCCAGGGCAGGGGCGTCGTTGATGCCATCGCCAACCATGGCCACGGGCCCAGCGGCCCGGCGGGCCACGATCCGCTCCAACTTCTCCTCCGGCCGCAGCTCCCAGGCCAGCTCGCCGGCCTGCAGACCGAGCAGAGCTCCCAGCTGCTGCACGGGCCGGCGGCGGTCACCACTGAGCAAGCCCAGGCCAAAACCCAGCTGGCGCAGGCGCTTCAGCACCCCGGTCGCATCCGGACGCGGCGCATCCTGCACCGCCACCAGACCGAGCAGGCGTTCGCCCTGGGACACCGCCAGCACGGTGGCGCCATCGGCCTCCAGGGCCTCCTGACGGCTCTGCCAGTGGGCGGCGCTGCCAGCTGCACCCCCAGCAGCGGCCGCTACCCAGCTGAGCCGGCCCACCCGGCAGGACTCGCCCGTCACCGTGCCCGCCACCCCGGCACCGGCCAGGGTGGCGGGGTGGCTGGTGGCCAGCAGGGGCAGCTGGCGGGCTGTGGCCTCCTGCAGCAGGGCATGGGCCAGGGGATGGCGGGTGCTGGCCTCCAGGCTGGCCGCCAGCTGCACCAGCTGCTCGGCGGTCACCAATGGCGCCGGCTCAACGGCGGTGACCATCGGCCGTCCCACTGTGAGGGTGCCGGTCTTGTCAAAGAACAGTGTGTGCAGGCGGGAGGCCATCTCGATGGCGTCCCCCCCGCGGAAGAGCAGCCCGGAACGGGCCGCCAGCCCGGAACTCACCGTCATCACCGTGGGGGTGGCGAGGCCGAGAGCACAGGGACAGGCCACCACCAGCACGGCGATCGCCAGCTGCAGAGCCAGGCTCAAGGGCGTCTCTGCCGACACGCCCAGCACTCCATGGCCACCGTGACCGGCTGCGGTGTGTTGGGAGTGCAGCACCTGGGGCCAGATGGTCGTGCCCCACAGCCACCAGAACAGGAAGGTGGCCGCGGCCAGGGCGAGCACCAGCACGGTGAAGCGTCCGGCCACCCGGTCGGTGAGGCCCTGGATCGGCGCCTTGCGGCTCTGGGCCTGCTCCACCAGGCGGATGATCCGCGCCACGGCGCTCTCGCCGCCGCTGCGCTGCACCTCCAGCACCAGCGGAGCCTCCAGGTTGAGGCTGCCAGCGGCCAGTTCGCTGCCGGCGGCAGCCAGCAGGGGCAGGGGCTCGCCGGTGAGGGCCGACACATCCACCGCCGATTCCCCCTCCAGCACGAGCCCGTCCACCGGCACCCGGTCACCCGGCAGCAGGCGCAACCGGTCGCCGGGCCGCAGGCCCCCCACCCGCACCTCACGGGGCGGGCCATCGCCCACCAGCAGCAGGGCGGTGTCGGGCTGCAGTTCGGCCAGCTGCTCCAGGGCACGGCCGGTGCGGAAGCGGGCCCGTTCCTCGAGAAAACGGCCCAGCAGCACGAAGGCCAGCAGCATCACGGGCTCGTTGAAGAAGCACGGCAAACCCGTGTCCGGCCAGAGCAGGCCCACCAGGCTGGCCAGGTAGCCGCTGCCCACCCCCACCCCCACCAGGGTGTCCATGCTGGGAAGACCCGCCAGGGCGGCACGGGCCCCATTCAGCAGAATCGGCCGACCGGGCCCCAGCAGGGCCGCGGTGGCCACCAGGGCATGGAACCACTCGGCGGTGAAAACCAGACCCCCCGGCCCCTTCCAGAGGGTGGGGGCCACCAGCTCGAAGTGGCCCATCCCAGAGAGCACCAGGAGCACCAGGGCCACCAGCAGCTGGCGCCAGAGCTGCCACCAGCTGCGGCGCTGCTGGCGCTCGAGGCGGGTGCTGGGCTGCTGCTCGCAGGGGCGAGGCCTGGCGCTGTACCCCATGGCCGCCAGGGCCTGCTCCAGGGGCTGGCTGCGCTGCTCGGGCGCCATCGCCGCCAGCTCGGGATCCAGCTCCACCCAGGCAGTGCGGGTGAGCAGGTTCACGCTCGCCTGGCGGACGCCAGGCTGCTCCAGCAGCCGCCTCTCCACGGCGCTCACACAACTGGCGCACTTCATCCCCTCGATCTCCAGCAGCAGGGGCTCCAGCCCGGTTGTGCCCGCAGCGTCAGCGGCCGGGACCGCAGACGGCGGGACAGCAGGCGAGACAGACATCGACCCCAATCAGCCAGGCAAGGCCCTCACGCTAGGCGGATCGGCCAGACTGAATGGCTAGAAGATCCCCTTCCGCCGGTGCCCCGCTCCCAACGCAACGACAACTTCATCGACAAGAGCTTCACGGTGATGGCCGACCTGATCCTCA
>JBBASN010000154.1:0-4311 GCA_040399225.1 Prochlorococcaceae cyanobacterium
CCGCTCTGCACCTCGATCATCTCCACAGGGATCTTGCCGGGGTTGGTGAGGCGGTGCCGGGAGCCCAGGGGGATGTAGGTGCTCTGGTTCTCCCCCACCAGCTCCTGCCTGCCGTCCTTCTCCACCAGGGCCGTGCCCTGCACCACCACCCAGTGCTCGGCGCGGTGGTGGTGCATCTGCAGCGAGAGGCTGGCGCCGGGGTTGACCACGATCTTCTTCACCTGCCAGCGATCGCCTTCGGTGATGCCGTCGTAGCTGCCCCAGGGCCGGTAGATCTTGCGGTGGGCCTTGCTCTCGCGGGCCCCCTGGCGCTCCAGCAGGGCCACCACGCCCTTCACCTCCTGGGCGCGGTCGCGGTGGGCCACCAGCACCACGTCGTCGGTCTCCACCACCACCAGGTCGTCCACCCCCAGGCCCACCACCAGGCGGTGCTCGCTGCGCAGGTAGCAGTTGCGGCTGTCCTGGCTGATCACCCGGCCACGCAGCACGTTGCCGGCCGGGTCGCGGTCGGTGGTGTCCCACAGGGCGCTCCAGCTGCCCACGTCACTCCAGCCGGCCTCCAGGGGCAGCACGGCGCCCCGGTCGGTCTTCTCCATCACGGCCACGTCCAGGGCCACGTTGGGGCAGCCGGCGAACACCTCCCGCTCCAGCCGCAGGAAGTCGAGGTCGGCGGAGTCGTGCTCCAGGGCGGAGCGGCAGGCGCTCACCACCTCCGGCGCCAGGCGCTCGAGCTCGGCCAGGATGGCGCTGGCCTTGAACAGGAACATGCCGCTGTTCCAGGTGAAGCGGCCGGTGGCCAGGAACTGCTCGGCGGTGCCCCGGTCGGGCTTCTCCACGAAGCGGGCGATCGGCACGGGCCCGCTGGCGTCACCGGTCTCCAGGGGACCGGCCGCCTCGATGTAGCCGTAGCCGGTTTCCGGGGCGCTGGGCACGATGCCGAAGGTCACCAGCTGGCCCGCTTCGGCGGCGGCCAGGCCGGCGGCCACCGTGGCCCGGAAGCGGGAGGCGTCACGGATCACGTGGTCGGCCGCCAGCACCAGCAGCAGGGGGTCCTCCCCCTGGGCGGTGGCCTTGAGGGCGGCCACGGCCACGGCCGGGGCGGTGTTGCGGCCGATCGGCTCCAGCAGGATGGCGGCGGGGTCCACGCCGATCTGGCGCATCTGCTCGGCCACGATGAAGCGGTGGTCCTCGTTGCAGATCAGCAGCGGCGGCGCCAGCCCGGGCAGGCCCGCCAGCCGCTGCTGGGTCTGCTGCAGCAGGGTGTCGTCGGCGTCGCCGGCCAGGGCCCAGTACTGCTTGGGATAGGTGGCCCGCGACAGGGGCCAGAGGCGCGTGCCCGTGCCGCCGCAGAGGATCACCGGCACCAGGGTTGGTTGTGCGCTGGTGGTCTGGGCCGCGGTTGCCTGGGCAGCAGTGGTCGGGTTGGCGGGAGCCGTGCTGTCGGGAGCCATGGCGCGGGGGCGGAACGGGGCTGTTTGGCAGCCATGATCGCCCAGCTGGGCCTGGTGGGGCAGTATCCGGCTGCCAGCCAGGCCAGCCATCTCCCCCAGCAGCTGGTTCAGAGCTCGAGCAGGCCGGGTGGGGGCGTGAGGCCGATCCAGCCCTCGGCCAGGTGCACCTCGGGCACGATCGCCTGAACGAAGGGCACCAGGATCCGGCGGCCGCCCCGCTGCGGGGCCAGCTCCAGCTCCAGCAGGTCGTTGCCGGCGTGGAGCAGGTTGGTCACCCGGCCCAGGGGTTCCCCCTCGGGCAGCAACCGGGCCTCCAGGCCCACCAGGTCGAGCAGGTGGAATTCACCCCGGGCCAGGCGCGGCCGGTCGCTGGCGGGCACCAGCAGCTCCTGGTTCACCAGCGCTTCGGCGGCCTCGCGGCTGTCGCAGCCCTCCAGCCGGATCACGAACAGCTCCTTGCCGGGCAGGGGGCGGCCGGCCAGCAGCTGCACGGCCCTGGGCACACTGCCGGGCTGGCGCAGCCAGCGGCTGCCGGGGCGGGTGAAGCGCTCGGGAAAGTCGCTCAGGGGCAGCACCCGCAGCTCGCCGCGCAGGCCCTGGGCCGCCACCAGCCGCCCCACCAGCAGCAGCTCGTCGTTCTGGTCGGCCCCCGTGTCGCCGTTCATGCCACCCTTGGCCGCTGCCCCCCGATAATGGCCCCCAGACCGCTCCCTTCCCCCCCATGGCAGACCTGCCGATCCTGCCCGGCTCCACCGTGGTGGTGCGCGACGGGCGCTCGATCTACAACGGCTACCGGGGCTTTGTGCAGCGGATCAGCGGCGACCGGGCCGCCGTGCTGTTTGAGGGCGGCAACTGGGACAAGCTGGTGACGATGCCGCTCAACCGGCTGGAGCAGACCTGAGCAGCTGCAGCAGGCGGGCGGCGGCGGCCTGCTCGGCGGCGCGGCGGGAGGGGCCCCAGCCTTCTGCAGTGGTCTGCTGATCAGCTGAGCCGCTGGCCATGGGACTGGCCTGTGCGCGCGGCAAGCTGGCGGTGCAGTGGAAGCGGCGGGGGTCGCCGTGGCCGCTGCTGGCCTGGTGGCAGTGGTAGGTGGGCAAGCCGAGGCCGCGGGCCTGGCTCCACTCCTGCAGGGCCGATTTCCAGTTGTGGCGGTCGGGGTCGCTGAGCAGCTCCTGGCTGCTGCGCTGCCAGTGGGGCGTGAGCCAGCGGGCCACGGCCAGCAGGCCGCCCTGGGGGCCGCCCCAGCCCAAGTAGATGGCCCCGATCAGGGCCTCGCACAGTTCGGCCTGGATGGTGGCGCGGCCGGCCCGGTCGCCGGCGGCCATGGCACCGATCCGCCACAGCCGCTCCAGGCCGCAGCGCTCGCCGAGTTCGGCCAGCCAGCGGTCGCTCACCAGCTGGGCGCGCAGGGCTGAGCGCTGGCCCACCGAGAGGCCGCCGTGCTGCTGCTCGAGATATTCGGCGGCGGCCAGGCGCAGCACCGCATCGCCGAGGAATTCCAGCCGTTCATGGTTGATCGGCAGGCGGGCGGAGGTGTGGCTGAGGGCCTCCTCCAGCGGCGCCAGGGCCTGGGCGGAGTCGCCCGGACCCTGGCGCTCCAGCGGATCCAGCCCCAGTTCATCGAGCAGGGCGAGCAGCTGCCGTCGGCGCTCCGGGGTCACTGTGAGGCGGGAGTGGGGCAGGTTGGGCTGGGGTTGGAGTGAAGGGGGTGAAAGCAGGACGTAAGCCGGGTTCTGTTCTCCCAGGATCCGGCCGGGACCGGGCTGGGGGGTGATCATCTGTCTGGGACCGCCGTTACCGGCGGCCTCGAGCGGCGCGCTTGGGTCGGGACCGGTGAATGGGCCAACCATGGTCCCTGGGCCTTGCTCCCGGCCGGGGTTTACCGAGCCAGCACCTCTCGATGCTGCTGGTGCGCTCTTACCGCACCTTTGCACCCTTGCCTGATCCCGCCGGGTTGCCCCGGGGGCCATCGGCGGTGTGTTTCTGTGGCACTGTCCTCACGGTTACCCGCACTGGGCGTTACCCAGCAGGCCTGGCCATTGGGGAGCCCGGACTTTCCTCAACCGGACGGGCCGCCGCTCCGAAGACCGGCAGCCCCCGATCGCGATCACCTCGCCTGCTTTCACTGCAAAAGCTAATTCCTTGAGAGACAGCTCACAGGCAAAAACAAAAAAAAGCTCCCATGAAGGGAGCTTTGATGTTCAGAGCAGATCAAGCTAGAGACTTAGCCCGTTGGCGGAGCTTGCGGGTAAATCCGAAAGCAAGGCCAGCTCCAACAATCGGCAGTGGAAGTGGCACGTCAGTGGTAAAGGTTCCACTGTAAGAGGTAGGTCTGCCACTTGTAAAGTTCCAGTCCATACCCCATGTCACCGCGCCGGGAGGGAGGAGGGCGGTGCCGTCGAGACTATTAAAGAAGTCGGCTGAAGATTCAAGAACAGTACCATTGGCTGATACACCGAAAGTACCTACGGAACCACCAACACCCGTTATTCCAAGTGCTTCATAGCCGCTAAAAAAAGAGCCAGCACTGGGAGTGGCAGTAAAGTTCAGAGAACCAGAGGGATCAATACGATTGGATACGGTTTGCTGGCTACCGTTTGACTGGAAGAATACCAAGAGTTTTCCTGGAGTTGATGTTCCGTCAAATTCAATTGATGCGTTTGCTGGGGTTGTTGCGTTTCCAAGAGCGTCTAGCCCACTAATGGTAAATAGTCCTGTTGTGCCGTTACAGGCAGACAAAGTACCAAAAGTACAACTAATGGATGCATTTGCTGAACCAGCTCCAAGGGCAGCAGCACTGGCAACAGCCAGAGCGGCACCCTTGAGAAGCCCTTTAGTGAAAGTGGGACTCATGGGACTG
>JBBASN010000155.1:0-4201 GCA_040399225.1 Prochlorococcaceae cyanobacterium
GCTTCCGCCGCGAAACCCCTGCCGCCATCGCCGGCAGTGAACGGGAGCCGGCCCTCATGGCCTGAGCAGTGGTGGCCTGAGCAGCTGGAGAAGGACTCCAGCGTGTGAGCACCGGGCGGAGGTGATCGGCGACACCTCCGCTGGCGGGATTCCTGCCAAACATGGGCCAGGCGCCATGCTCGGACAGTGCAGGACTCCCTGGCCCACTACCTGCAGGCCATCGCCCGCTATCCCCTGCTCACCCCGGAGCAGGAAATCCTGCTGGCCAAGCAGGTGCGGGCCCTGCCCGACCTGCGCGAGCTCAGCCTGAGCGCGCTCACCCCCCAGCTCAAGCGCCGGATCATGGCCTGCGAGCGGGCCCGCCAGAGGATGGTGAACGCCAACCTGCGCCTGGTGGTGACCCTGGCCAAGCACTACCGGGCCGAGCATCTCGGCCTCCAGGACCTGATCCAGGAGGGCAACCTGGGGTTGATGCGGGCGGTGGAGAAATTCGACCCCACCCTCGGCTACCGCTTCTCCACCTACGCCACCTGGTGGATCCGCCAGGCGATCAGCCGGGCGATCGCCGACAAGGACCGCACGATCCGCATCCCCGGCCACACCAATGCCCTGCTGCGCAAGGTGCGGCAAACGGCCGAGCAGCTGCAGCGCTCCGGGCTGAACGACCCCTCCCTGAGTCGCATTGCCCTGGAGGCCGAGCTGGACGTCGAGGCTGTGACCAAGTCGCTGCTGCTCACCCGCAAGGTGTCCTCACTCGACAAGCCGGCCCAGGGAGGAGATGGCCCCATGCTTGTGGAGGTCCTGGCCGCCGAGCAGCAGGATGCCTACGACCATCTCCATCGGCTGGGCACCCTCGATCAGGTGCGCCATCGTCTGCGTTGCCTCAGCGCCCAGGAACGGCTGGTGGTGGAACGCCGCTTTCTCTGCGCCCTGCCCCCCACCCTGCAGGAGGTGGGCGAGGAGCTGGGCATCTCCCGCGACATGGTGCGTGCCCTGGAGAAGCGGGCCATCCGCCGCCTGCGCCAGGAACTGCGCCGCGCAGGGCACCCCTGAGCGGCTGAGGGGCTAGTCCTCCAGCAGGTTGCCGCGGCTGTCCTTGAGGTCTTTCCAGAGCTTGCGGATCTCGGCGTAGGCCTGCTCCTGGCTCACCTTGCCGTTGCTCTGCAGCCCCACCAGCAGCCCCACCCGTTCGGCGAACGACTCCAGGTTCTGGTGAAACATCAGGCGCTTGGGCGTCCAGTCGGGGGAGCGATAGGAGGAGTGGGCCTCCATTGGGGAGCGAACGGGAGACCCCGGCGATCCGGGGGTCTCAGCGGGCCCATCGGGCAGAGGATCGCCAGGGGATGCCGACATACAGCAGGACATCGGGGACGACCAGGCCCCCATGACGCGAACTCGGACAATAGCTAGCAGCAGTTAAGAACGGATGAAGGCCGCCCCCGTGGCCTGGAACACCGACAGCGGCGCCGAACCTGCCCAGGATCGGTGGGTTCCGGCTGCTGCAGAACCCGTGGCCCAACCCGCTACCCGGCTATCCCTGCTGCCGGACGTGCTGCTCTGCCTCCTGCTCCAGGCCGTCATTGTGGGGAGTGGTCAGATCGTCGATCGCTGGATCGCCCCCGAACCGCCGTGCTGCGTCCAACCCCGGCCACTCTGAGTTCCCGCCTGCTGGAGGAGCGGCCAGCCAATCTCCCCAGCCAGCTCTACGTGGCCGGCGGCCGACCGCTCACCCGCTTCTGCGCCGTGGTGCTGGACGCCGATGGTCCCCGGCTGGAGCACCTGCAGGAGGCGGAGCAACTGGCCAGACTCCGGGCCCAGGGTCGGCCCCTGTGGCTGCGGGTGATGGGGCTGGGCCAGCCCGAACAGATCGGCACCCTGCTCAGCGAACTGGGGGTGCCGCCGTCGCTGCTGCCCCCCCTGCTGGAGATCCCCCAGCGCCCCCGGGTGGATGCGGTGGACAAGGCCCTGCTTGTGGTTCTCCACCGGCTCAGCTTTTCCCGCGACCCCTCCCATCTGATCAGCAGCCAGCTGGGGCTGCTGCTGCTGCCCAACCTGCTGGTGAGTTTCGAGGAGAGCCACCACGGGGATGCCTTCCCCGAACTGCTCGACTGGCTGCGGTCGCGGGTGGGGAACGGCGACGAGGGCGACCTGGCCAACATCATGCACCTGCTGATCGACGACGTGCTCGATGAGCTTCACCCGATGCTCGAGCAGATCGCCAACCGGCTGGACGACCTCGAATCAGCCGCCCTGCGGGATCCCAAGCCGAAACTGCTCACGCGCACGTTCATTCACCGCAGCAACCTGCGCCGCATCCGCGGCCAGATCTGGCCCCTGCGCCACCAGATCAAGATGGTGCTGCGTCAGGGCCAGGACCTGCTCGGCAGCGAGGCCTGGGTGGGCTTCACCGAGATGGGGGAACTGGTGGAACTGCTGTTCGGCAACTGCGAACTGCTGCGGCACCAGTGCGATGCGATCACCCAGGCCTACGCGGCCAGCGTGGGCAACCGCATGAACCAGGTGATGAAGACCCTCACCATTCTCACCAGCATCTTTGCGCCGCTCACCTTCATCGGCGGCATCTACGGCATGAACTTTGAGTACATGCCCGAACTCAAGTGGCGCCTGGGCTATGCCTACGCCCTCACCCTGATGGCCGTGATCGCCGCCATCCAGGCCTGGTGGCTGTGGCGGCGCGGCTGGTTCGAGGACTGGACCACGCCGCGCTGAGGGCTGCAACCCTGCGGCACAACCTGGCCTTAACCGGCAGGGCCACGGCGGCGCAGCAGAGTTGATGCAGGCCCCTGCCCAGGCAGCGCGTTCCCGTGAGCCAGCCGATCAGCAATGGAGCCCATGGGCACGCCCTGCTGCAGGCGCACTGCAAGCGGATGGTGGCGCTGCAGGGCCCGGTGCTGCGGGACAGCGACGCAGAACCCCTGCATCAACTGCGGGTGACGATGCGCAAGCTGCGGGCCAGCCTCGCCCAGTTCGGCCCCTGCCTGGAGCTGCCGGAGGCGGTGAATGACCGCCGCCTGGCCAGGACGGTGCAGCGGCTGGGGGTGGCGCGGGATCTGGACGTACTGCGCGACCGGCTCGACGGGGTGCTGCTGCCCCAGCTGCCCCAGCCGGAGCAGCAGCGGCTCAAACCGGTGCGCCGCCAGCTGGCGCGGGAGCGGCGCCTGGCCGGCGAGCAGCTGGCTTCGGTGCTCAAGAGCTCCCGCCACCTGGAAATGATCTCCCAGCTGCAGGCCTGGCTGAAGCAGCCCAGCTACACCGCCCTCGGGGAGGAGCCCCTGCTGCAGTGGATTGCGGAATGGACGGTGCCGGCCAGCACCGACCTGATGCTCCATCCCGGCTGGTGGCTGGAGCTGCCCGGCCAGAACAGCGCCAGCCTGCACGGCCTGCGCAAACAGCTGCGCAGCCTGCGCTACCGGCTGGAGAACCTCGAGGCCTACCTCTCCCCGGCGGGGCGCCAGTGGATCGCCAGCCTCAAGCAGGGCCAGAGCCTGCTGGGCGAGCTGAACGATCTGGAGGTGCTCCGCACCGTGATCCACGACCAGATCCAGGACGGGCTCGAGGAGAGCCTGCCCCAGCTGGCCTGGCTGCTGGAGCAGAACCGGCTGCACTGCTGGCGGCGCTGGCGCCAGCTCAGCGAGGCGGTGCATGACCGACCCAGCCGGCGGCGGCGGCTGGCGGACCTGGCCAGACCGGCCCGCCCCGGCCGTGGCTGGCGCCGGGCCTTAATCGACTTTGCCAGCCGTTTGCGCTAATGAACATTTCCTCCGCCAGCCTCGCGCAACCCCGTGACTCCCACCCCGATCTGGATGGTCACCGACGCGCGCCTGGCCGACCTGGGAGCCCTGCTGATCTTCCGCCACTGGCTGCGCTGCCAGCTGCAGGAGATGGCGGGCCTGCGGGACGAGGAGCTCTATCCCTTCCGGCGCGACCAACAGCCTGACGGCAACCAGCGCTTCAGCCGCCTGTTCTTCTGAGCCCGTAGCGCACCCATGCCGCGGATCCGCGTATCCCGGATCACATCGCCTGGGTGTTCTGCGTACTGGTAGCGATTGTCACCACGCCGGTACCGTCCGGGCGGCGCTTAGCGCTATCCCTATCGGTGTGAGGACCCGATGAAACCCTTCCAACAGCTGCTGCTGGCCCTGGCCGGCACCGGCCTGCTGGCTCCCCTGGCCGCCAACGC
>JBBASN010000156.1:0-4193 GCA_040399225.1 Prochlorococcaceae cyanobacterium
CCAACACCCACATCGATCCGGTGGTGTGCGGCCTGCCGGGCACCCTGCCGGTGCTCAATCAGAAGGTGCTCGAATATGCGGTGAAGGCCGCCATGGCGCTGAACCTGAAGATCGCCGAGCACAGCAAGTTCGACCGCAAGCAGTATTTCTATCCCGACCTGCCCAAGAACTACCAGATCTCCCAGTACGACGAGCCGATCGCCCAGGAGGGCTGGATCGAGGTGGAGGTGGCTGAAAAGGGCAAGGAAACCTATACGAAAACAATCGGCATCGAGCGTTTGCACATGGAGGAGGACGCCGGCAAGCTGGTGCACGCCGGCAGCGATCGTCTGGCCGGCTCCACCCACTCGCTGGTGGACTACAACCGAGCCGGCGTGGCCCTCGCCGAGATCGTGAGCAAGCCCGATCTGCGCACGGGCCGCGAAGCCGCCGAATACGCCTCGGAGATCCGCCGGATCATGCGCTACCTGGGCGTGAGCGACGGCAACATGCAGGAGGGCTCCCTGCGCTGCGACGTGAACATCTCCGTGCGGCGCGGCCCCAATGCCCCCTTCGGCACGAAGGTGGAGATCAAGAACATGAACTCCTTCTCGGCGATCCAGAAGGCCATCGATTTCGAGATCGCCCGCCAGATCAAGGCGTACGAATCCGGCGAGCCTGTGGTGCAGGAAACCCGCCTCTGGGATGAGAGCAAGCAGCTCACCAAGAGCATGCGCTCCAAGGAGGGCGCCAGCGACTACCGCTATTTCCCCGATCCGGATCTGGGCCCGATCGAGGTGGGTGCCGAGCTGCGCGAGGGCTGGCGGGCCGAGCTGCCGGAGCTGCCGGCCGCCAAGCGCCATCGCTACGCCGAGCAGCTGGGGCTCTCCCAGTACGACGCCCGCGTGCTCACCGATGAGCGGCCGATGGCCGACTACTTCGAGGCGGTGGTGGCGGCCGGTGCCGATGCCAAGGCGGCGGCCAACTGGATCAGTGGCGATCTCGCCGCCCACGTGAATGCCAACCGGCTCTCCTACGCCGAACTGCCCTTCCGGCCCGAGCAACTGGCCGAGATGGTGCAGCTGATCGAGGGCGGCGTGATCAGCGGCAAGATCGCCAAGGAGATCCTGCCGGAGCTGCTGGAGCAGGGCGGCTCCCCCAGGGCGATCGTCGATCAGCGCGGCCTGGGCATGATCAGCGACCCCGCGGCGATCACGGCGATCGTGGAGGAGCTGCTGACCGCCCATCCCGAGGAGGTGGAGGCCTTCCGCGGCGGCAAGACCAAGCTGCAGGGCTTCTTCGTGGGTCAGCTGATGAAGAAAACCGGCGGCAAGGCCGATCCCAAGCTCGCCAACCAGATCCTCAGCGCCAAGCTCAAGGGCTGAGCTGCAGGTGGCACCGTCGTTAGGCTGTAGCCATGACGGTTGCCAAGCCCGCTGCTGCACTAGGGCATCCGGCACGGTGCCCTGCGCGCTTCACCGTGGAGCAGTTCCACCGGCTGTGCGAGGCCGTGCCGGAACAGCGTCTGGAGTTGATCGATGGTGAGGTGCTGGAGGTGATCGCCAAGGGCACGCGGCACACGGCGGTGGTGCACCGGTTGATCCGCGCGATCGAGGCCTGTCTGGCTGCTGCACCCCAGGAGCCCCTGCAGTTGCGGGTTGAGGCCCCGCTCGATCTCGGACCGGCCCATGAGCCTGAGCCCGACCTCGCCCTGGTGGCCCGCCGGGACGACGACTACTGGCACGCCCACCCCACCGCAGCCGAGACCACCCTGGTGATTGAGGTGGCTGATTCCAGCCTGGTGTTCGATCTGGAGGCCAAAGCTCGCCTCTATGGCGCTGCGGGCATCCCCCACTACTGGGTGGTGGATGTGCAGGCACCGCGTCTGCATGTGGTTCACACAGCGCCGGGGTCCGTGCCCGGCTGGCTCGGCCAGCTCAGACAGTCGGTGGAGCAGATCCTGGCCGCCCTGCCCCAGGGCTGAGCGCTGCTGCCACCTGTGCCGTCAACTGCTCAGGGGTGCCCCGGTTATTGAGCACCACGTCGGCCAGCACCCGCTTGCGCTCCAGAGGCCACTGGGCCGCGATCCTGACCCGGGCCTCGGCTGCGCTGAGGCCGTTGCGCGCCATCAGCCGCTGCAGCTGCTGGCCCTCGTCGCAGTCCACCAGCCAGATCGTGCTGCAGAGCTGCTCCAGGCCGGCCTCAAACAGCAGCGGGATCATCAGCACCACCACCGATTCCTGGTGCAGGCGCTCCAGTTCGGCGGCAAACCGCGCCCGCACCAGCGGATGCACCAGCTGCTCCAGCCACTGCCGCTCACCGGCATCGCCAAACACGATCCGCCCCAGGGCGGCCCGATCGATCGCTGCCTCACCGGCGCCTGTTCCTGGGGGCCCCACCCAGTCGCCATAGCGCTCCAACACGGCCCGGGCGCCGGCGCTCCCCGCTGCCAGGGCATCCCGGGCAAAGCCATCCGCATCGAGCACCGGCAGGCCCCGCGCTGCCAGCAGCCGCCCCACCGTGCTCTTGCCGCTGGCGATGCCGCCCGTGAGGCCGATGCGCTGCTGCCGGCCGCTCCAGCGGGGCTGGTTCAGCCGCTCCAGCAGTCGCGGTGGCCCCAACTGCTTCAGCCGGAACTGGCGCCCGTAGGTTGGGGTGGGCCGCTCAGAGTAGAAACGGCTGCGGCGGGGCGGCCTCAGCCGCTGCCAGCCGTTCAGCAGGCGGCTGCGGGCCCGCAGGCCCAGCCCCAGGGCCCGTCGCAGCCAGTCAGGCGCTGCTGGCCAGCCGAGGCTCGTGGTCACCGACTCGGGCAGCACCCCCCGCAGCAGGCCCGCCAGGGGCGGCCGTAGGGCTGCCGGCCAGTCCGCCAGCAGCATGGCCAAGGTGGCGTCCGCCACCCGGCGGTTGCTGGCGGCGGCGGCAAACACCGTGGCCTCCACCCGCTGGTTGAGCGCCAGCAGCTCCTCCAGCGTGGTCGGCAGGTCGGCAATGCCCATCCGGCCCCCCACATGCCGCCAGAAGCGGAACAGAGCCTGCTGCTCCTCGGCGCAGAGCGGCCGCCAGCCGTAGCTTTCCAGCCAGCGGATCGGTTCGGCCACAAATCCCGAGAGCACGTAGAGAAAGTCGGCGTTGGCGATCGTGTATTGGCCGTGGATGCGGTTGAGCCGCTGGATCACCGCCGTTCCCTCCGGGCTGCCTGGGCCATGGCGCAGCAGCTCGGCCACCATCAGGCCGGTGTCGTCGTAGCGCTTGCGGGGCCGCTGCTCGAATTCACCGGTCTGACTCAGCAGTCCCGAAATCGAGGGCAGGCAGAAGGTCTTGAGCAGGGCCAGCTCCAGGGCGCGGGTGATGTCCCAGGGGAAGGCCGTGCCCGCCAGTCGGCGACACAGCGCCGTCGCCTCGGTATCCAGGGGGGTGAACGGAGCCATGGCGGTGCCGCCAGGGGGTGCTGCCATCCTGAACGCCCCTGCTGCGGTCCTGCGTTCAGGATGGGGCCAGCGGCTCCGGCTCCTTGACCCACCCCTGGACCCCGATCCCCGGCGGCCTCACCGCCCCCCGGGGCTTCCTGGCCGCCGCCGTCACCGCCGGGCTGAAGGCCTCCGGCAAGCCCGACCTCTCGCTGCTGCTCGCCCCCGAGGGCGCCGTGTGCGCCGGCACCTTCACCACCTCCCTGGTGCGGGCCGCCTGCGTCGACCTCTGCGCCGAGCGCCTGGCGGCCAGTGGCGGCCACGCCCGGGCCGTGCTCACCAACTCCGGCCAGGCCAACGCCTGCACCGGTGAGTGCGGCCTGGCCGACAGCCTCACGGCCAGCGAAGCTCTGGCGGCCCGGCTGGGCCTGGCGCCCGAGGAGGTGCTGATCTGCTCCACCGGCGTGATCGGTGTGCCGATCCCGATGGACACCCTGGTGGCGGGCCTCGACCCCCTGGTGGCGGCGCTCAGCCCCGAGGGCGGCGGGGCGGCGGCCCAGGCGATCCTCACGACTGATCTCGTGGACAAGCAGATCTCCCTGGAGGCCAGTCTGGGCGGCCGCACGGTGCGCATCGGCGGCATGGCCAAGGGCTCCGGGATGATCCACCCGAATATGGCCACGATGCTGGGCACTCTCAGCTGTGATGCAGGCGTGCCGGCCGATGTCTGGCAGGGCATGGTGAGCCGGGCCGTGGATCGCTCCTTCAATGCGATCACGGTGGACGGCGACACCAGCACCAACGACA
>JBBASN010000157.1:0-4094 GCA_040399225.1 Prochlorococcaceae cyanobacterium
GGCGATGTTGCGCACGATGTAGAGATCGAGCGTGATCTGCTCGCGCAGGCCTGGGCGCTGCACCTTCACCGCCACCTTCTCGCCGCTGTGGAGTACACCCTTGTGCACCTGGCCCAGCGACGCTGCTGAGATCGGCTCGCGGTCGAGCTGGGCATAGATCTCGTTCACTGGTTGACCCAGGTCGTCCTCGATGCAGGCCATCGCCAGGGCCGAATCGAAGCCGGGCAACTGGTCCTGCAGCTGGGCCAGCTCCTCCAGCAGCAGCGGCGGCACGATGTCCGGCCGGGTGGAGAGGGCCTGGCCGGCCTTGATGAACGCCGGGCCGAGGGAGGCCACCAGGTCGGCAGCTTCTCTGGCGCGGGCGCGGGCGTGGTCCGGATTCTTCAGGCGCTGGCTGAGCCAGTCAAAACCCACGCCCAGCAGGTAGAGGCCGATCGGCACCAGGGTCTGCCACAGGCGCCGCCGCAGCCGCTGGGGGTGGCCGGCGTAGATGCGGGTGATGGCGGCCGGGTCGTACTCCAGCAGCCCGGCAGCTTCAAGGAAGTCGCTGGTGCTGCTCGGCCCTTTGTCCATGCTCTGGTCCATGCCAGTGGGCCGGGTGGCTCCTTTGCGTCCCCCCCTTCTAAAGGAAAGGCAGGGCCGCTACGGTCGGGGCGAACACCTGTTCCCTGACCTCGGCGTTCGTGCTCACAGGACTGCGCCTGGAGAACATTGCCCTGATTGAGCGGTTGCAGCTCGATTTCAGCGGCGGATTCACGGTGCTCACCGGGGAAACCGGTGCGGGCAAGTCGATCCTGCTCGATGCCCTGGATGCCCTGCTGGGCGGCAGTGGGCCCAGGCTGCTGCGCCAGGGCAGCGGCCGCGGCCTGATCGAGGCCAGCTTCAGCCTCAGCCCTCCCCTGGTCCACTGGCTGGCCCAGCAGCAGCTGGAGGCGGAGGAGGGAGAGATCCTGCTCAGCCGCGAGTGGCGTCTCAGTGAGGGCCGCCTCTCCAGCCGCCACCGCCTCAATGGGGTGTCCGTGAACCGTGGCCAGATCCAGGAGTTGCGGCCGCTGCTACTCGATCTCACCGTGCAGGGCCAGACCCAGCAGCTGGCGCGCCCCGGCCAGCAGCGGCGCTGGCTGGACCGCTTTGCCGGCGAGCCGATCCAGCGGCAGCTTCCTGCTGTGGCGGCGGCCCATCGCGCCTGGAAGCTGGCGGCAGCCGACCTGGCGGCTGCCCGGGCCGGCTGGGAGGCGTTGCAGCAGGAACGGGGGCGGCAGGAGCAGCAGCTGGCCGACCTGGAGGCCGCAGGCCTGGAGGATCCGGCCGAGCGGGAGCGGCTGCAGGCCGAGGAGAACCGCCTGGCCCATGGCGTGCGCCTCCAAGAGGGGGTGATGCTGCTGTTGGCTCGGCTGCTGGAGGGGGCTGAGGAGGCCCCCTCGGTCCTCGATCACCTGGCGGCCTGCGAGGCGGAGCTCACCCAGATGCGCCAGCTCGACCCCGGACTGGCCGAGCTCACCGGCCGCTGCAGCGATGCAGTGGCTCTTCTCCAGGATCTCGCCCGCGATCTCGACCGCTATGGCGCCGCCATGGAGAGTGATCCGGCGAGCCTGGCCCAGCTCCAGGAGCGGATGGCCCAGCTCAAGGCCCTGGAGCGTCGCCATGGCAAGGACCTCGCCGAGCTGATCGCCTGGCGCGACCAGTTGCGCCTGCAGCTGGCTCCCGGTGGGGGCGAAGCCAGCCTGGAGGTGCTCGAGCTGGCTGAGAGCGCTGCCCGTGGTCAGCGCGATCAAGTCAATGCAGACCTGAGCGAAGCCCGCCGGGCTGCGGCCGGCCAGTTGGAGCTGCAGCTGATGGCAGCCTTGCGGCCGATGGGCCTGGCCAACGTGCGCTTTGCCGTGGCGATTGAATCCGCCAGCCCTGGGGAAGAGGGGGCCGACTCGGTGCAGTTCCTGTTTTCCGCCAACCCTGGTCAGCCCCTGGCCCCCCTGGCAGAGGTGGCCTCGGGCGGTGAGATGAGCCGCTTTCTGCTGGCCCTGAAAACCTGCCTGGCCGCGGCGGATCAGCATGTGACCCTGCTGTTCGATGAGATCGATAGCGGCGTGAGTGGCCGCGTGAGCGGTGCCATGGCCGCCCTGCTGCGCCGGCTGGCCGAGCAGCGCCAGGTGTTCTGCGTGACCCACCAGCCCCTGGTGGCGGCTGCGGCCGATCACCATTTCCTGGTGAGCAAGGAGGTGGTGGAGGGCCTCACCCACACGCGAGTGTCCCAGCTGCGGGACACTCAGGCCCGCCAGAGCGAACTGGCCCAGTTGGCCGGAGGCGACCACCACGAGGCCCGCAGCTACGCCGCCAGCCTGCTGGAACAGCACAGCTGAGCACCCGCCAATCTCCAGCGCGTCGGGCCATTGCAGAGAGCGAGAGGAAAATTCGCTGTCTTGGCGCTGCAGATCTCTGCTTTAGATCGATTGATCTCGAAATCACCCATAGGATCCATTAGTCATGGACTAAGAGGTGAATTCCTTTTCCGGCGATCACCCAATTTGGCGGTCAGGAGAACTGACGTTCAGTGATCTTCTTGTCGCATGCCCAATCGGGCTCCAAGCAGTTGTTTTCTGCCCATTCCACGATGCAGAGCCAGGTCGTTGATCCCCATGTGCCCTTCATGGCTCGTGTATGTGGTCGTTCGATGATTCTTGCTTTTCTTATAGTTTTGGTAGCCTCGTTATTTCCGGTCAATATCCGTTCGTCGATCTGGGGTAGCCAGATTTCCAATCGTATTCTCGATGCAGGTGTGTTGCCCCTGCTGGGTGTCACTCTGCTTCGTACAGCCTGTTTTCTTGAATCTGGTGTCGATTCCAGGCGTGATCCCGTTGCTGCAAAGCGTCTGCTCCGCCAGAGAGAGTCAGCGCGTCGCCTGATTCGAATCGGGATTGGGAGCCTGCTTCTTCTTGCCATGTGGCAGTTGCCTCTGTTCATCGGCAGTCTTAACCTGATTGATCAGCAGCGAATGTTCGAAGGTCGGCAGCTGAGCGACAAGCTCACCACAGCGGAGCAGGCTCTGCGTCAGGCTCCGCAGGCCATGGTGGATGAGACCTGGAAGGAGTTCGTTGTGGCAGGCCTGTCTTCATCCAGGCAGATCATTCGTGATCGAGAGCAGCAACGCAAGGCAATGCTGGAGCGGATCCGGATCCAGCGGCAGCAGGCCAACCTCGGCGTGAGTCAGCGAGGCACTCAGGCACGGTTCGCACTGGTGCGCAATCTGGCCCGCAATCTCCTGCTGTGCTGTGTTTACATCACGGGCTACTGGGGCTTGGGCAAGCGCCTGGTCTGAATGGGTTCGAGCTTCTGCTCTGCTGCAGTGGTGGCCGGCTGTGCAGGCTGGGCCGCCCATAGAATCATGCGTTCCTGAGCCGGCCGGATGCCCCGCGCCAAGAGCAGCAAGGCCACGCCAGCGCTCACCCTGCATGAGAAGGCGGCCCAGCGCCAGGCCCAGCTGGGCGATGGCAGTCGGCAGCTGAGCGGTGGCTCCCTGGAGGACGTGATCAGGGTGCGGGGTGCCCGCCAGCACAACCTCAAGAACATCGACGTCACCATCCCGCGCAACCGGATGGTGGTGTTCACCGGTGTGAGCGGCAGCGGCAAGAGCTCCCTGGCCTTCGACACGATCTTTGCCGAGGGTCAGCGCCGCTACGTCGAGAGTCTCTCGGCCTATGCGCGCCAGTTTCTCGGCCAGGTGGACAAGCCCGACGTGGATGCGATCGAGGGGCTCTCACCCGCCATCTCGATCGACCAGAAATCCACCAGCCACAACCCCCGCTCCACCGTCGGCACGGTGACCGAGATCCAGGACTACCTGCGTCTCCTGTTCGGTCGCGCCGGCGAGCCCCACTGCCCGGACTGCGACCGCTCGATCCGGCCCCAGTCGATCGACGAGATGGTGGACCAGATCCTGCAGCTGCCGGAGGGCACCCGCTACCAGCTGCTGGCGCCGGTGGTGCGCGGCAAGAAGGGCACCCACGTGAAGCTGCTCAGCGGCCTGGTGGCCGAGGGCTTCGCTCGGGTGCGGATCAACGGCGAGGTGCGCGAGCTGGCCGACAACATCGAGCTCGACA
>JBBASN010000158.1:0-3889 GCA_040399225.1 Prochlorococcaceae cyanobacterium
CGGGGGCGAGATTTGAACTCGCGACCTTCGGGTTATGAGCCCGACGAGCTACCAGGCTGCTCTACCCCGCGGCGACTTCTGAAGTGTACCAGTCAGGTGTCCCCCGCTACCAAGGGGCGCTGGGGCGCTCAGTCGAAGCGCAGTTCGCCGCGCACCTCCAGCTGCAGGTGGGGTGCGGGCTGGAGGAACTGCTGGCGCAGCTCCTCCAGGGTCATCGGCGTCAGCCAGTCGAGCTGCTCCAGCAGATGCAGGGCCACGGCGTGCTTGGCGCGGGAGGCGCCGTCCTCCACCTTGATCGCCACCCCCAGGCCCTCGCCCACGCGGCTCAGGCACTGGATGCCCTCAGCTCCGCCCTTGCTCAGCACCTGGCCATGGCCCAGGCGCATCAGCTGGGTGTCGAATCGTCCCTCACCCGCCACCAGCTCCGGGTGGCTGAGCATCGCCCGGCTGAGGCGCTCCAGATCCGGCTTCTCGCCTGCTCCCAGATGGGCGAAGAGCAGGGCCATCTGCGCCAGCTGCAGTTGCACGGTGGGGGCGCCGCAGTCGTCGCGGGCGGTGACCAGTTCGGCGGCCGGCAGGCCGAGCAACTCGCCGGTGCGCTTGAGCACCTCCCGCTGCAGGGGGTGATCGTTCTGCAGGTAGCTCTCGGTGGCCCAGCCCATGCGCCGGCAGGTGGCCAGAAACGCCGCGTGCTTGCCGGAGCAGTTGTGCTCCAGCGGGCTGCTGCAGCCGGTCGGCACCGGGCACTGCAGTTGATCGGCCTCCAGCTCGGCGCCCCAGAGCAGCCGGAAGGCCTCGCGGGCATGCATGGCCGTGCCGGCATGGGAGGCGCAGGCGATGGCCAGACCCCGGTCGCCGCTGCCGCCCTGGTCGGCGCTGCCACTGGCCACGAACACGGTGGCCTGGAAGGGTTTGTGGGCCGAGCGGATGAAGCTCAGCTGCTGGGGATCGCCGGCGCGCATCAGCACCCGGCCGCGGGCGTCGCACACCACGGCGTGCACCCGGTGCCGGGATTCGGCGATGCCGTTGCGCAGCAGCCGCACCTCCAGCGGCGGGATGCCGGTGCGGGCCGGGGCGCCGAAACTCGCAGGCAGGCTCATGAAGGCAACGCGCTGGGGGAGGGCGGAGACGCTTCAGAAAGCCTGACAGAGGCCGGTGCCAGCCAGCATCAGCACGGCACTGATCGCCAGGGCCCGCTCCAGACGGGTGAGCACTGGTCGCACCTGGTGCTGGGCCACCAGCAGATCCTGCTGGCGCCAGCTGACGGGCTTCTCCCACACCTGACCGTCGTACCAGCCGGACTCCTCATATTCCACCCGTTCACTCACCAGCCTGCGGTGAATCGTGCGCCAGCCCAGCCATTGCCGCAGCAGCAGCAGCAGCGGCAGCAGGATGGCTGCCACAGCACCCGCCAGCACCAGTTCCAGGGGCCGGTGGCGCAGCACCCAGCTGCCGCTGGCCACCAGCAGGCTGGGGGGCAAAGCCAGCAGCCAGCTGCCCAGCAAGGCCCTGGTCAGGCCCTGGTTATCCCGGCTGGGCCAGGCGAAGAACCAGGAATCGCGCAGTTCCTCGTACTGCTGCAGGGGCCTCTGCTCAGCGGGCACAGGACATGGACCCAGGGCCTGTCCTGGGTTGGAGCGGCCTGGGGGATCACCGGTGGCGCCGCGGGTGTCCCCCATGGCCTCAAGCGTTGATGGCTGAACTGGAGCTTAGGTAGCGCACCTGCTCCCCGTGGCCCCAGAACGACTCCAAGTCGTAGTACTCCCGCTCGCTGGGGGTGAGCACGTGCACGATCACCTCGCCGTAATCGAGCAGTAGCCAGCTGCCGGCACTCTGCCCCTCGCGGCGCAATGGCAGGCGGCCCAGATCCTCCTCCAGCCGGTCCTCCACCGAGCGGGCGATGGCGCGCACCTGCACGTCCGAGAGGCCGCTGCAGATCACGAACCAGTCGGCCAGGGAACTCACCTCATCCACCCGGATCAGGCGGATGTCCACGGCCTTGCGGTCGTCGCAGGCCTCGGCGGCCAGCCGGGCCATGGCCTCGGTTTCCGGGTCGGCGGGGTTGGAGACCGGCTGGGAGTGGACCGGATTGACCGCGGAAGTGCTGGCAGCGGCGGTGCCCAGGGGGGCCTCAGCCATAGACGTTCTCACTGGTGACGGACTGGCGGGAGCCCTGTTGCTGGGCCATTTCGGCCCGGGCCTTGCCTGCACTCTTGCGCAGGGCCTCCAGGCGGTCGTCGTAGAAGGAACGTTTCTTCTTCTTGCGGGTCTGCTCCGCCAGGTCCTTGAGCGCCCCGCCCAGGCTCTTGTAGGCGTTGGGCAGGGTGTAGCCGAAGCGGCAGGCCAGATCGATCGCCCGCTCGTCGGCGGCGATGGCGTCGGCCAGGCGCTTCTCGCTGTTGTTCTTGAGATAGAGGCGGTAGCCGGCAAAGCCGGACAGCCCAAGGGCCATCAGCAGCAACAGGCCGTCCTGCACCCAGAGCTCGCCGATGGCGCCACCGAGGCCAATGGCCAGGGCCGCCATCTCCCAGCCATCCCGGGGCACGGCGTCGTTCTGGATCCGGCCCACCTCGTGCCAGAACAGCAGGTTGCGGTGGTCGATCGCCAGGGCATCCCACTTCTCCAGATCCACCTGGATCTCGATCTCATCCCTGCCGATCTCCTCGATGGCGATCAGGGGTGGATCGACCGAGGCCGCGGCTTCCACGAACACCCAGCTCTGCATTTCAGGTGGCAGCAGCCCCTTGAGGCGCTGGAGTTCACTCATGGAACGGGCATGGACGTCAGGGCACACGTTAGCCATCCCCCGTGAGAGGCTTGACGGGTTTGGCCTGCCGCCTTCGCCCATGCCCCGCCGCACGGACCTGCGTCGCATCCTGCTGCTGGGCTCAGGGCCAATCGTGATCGGCCAGGCCTGCGAATTCGACTACTCCGGCACCCAGGCCTGCAAGGCCCTGCGGGCCGAGGGCTACGAGGTGGTGCTGGTGAACAGCAATCCCGCCTCGATCATGACCGATCCAGACATGGCGGATCGCACCTACATCGAGCCGCTCACCCCCGAGGTGGTGGCCCGGGTGATCGAGATCGAGAAGCCCGATGCCCTGCTGCCCACCATGGGCGGTCAGACCGCCCTCAACCTGGCGGTGGCCCTGGCCGAGAACGGCACCCTGGCAAAGCACGGGGTGGAGTTGATCGGCGCCGACCTCGCCGCGATCCAGAAGGCCGAAGACCGGTTGCTGTTCAAGGAGGCAATGGAGCGGATCGGCGTGGCCGTGTGCCCCTCCGGCATTGCCAACTCCATGGATGAAGCCCAGGTCGTGGGCGATGTCATCGGCAGCTACCCGCGCATCATCCGCCCCGCCTTCACCCTCGGCGGCAGCGGCGGCGGCATTGCCTACAACCCCGAGGAATTCGAGGCGATCTGCAAGAGCGGCCTTGAGGCCAGTCCCGTCTCCCAGATCCTGATCGAGCAGTCGCTGATCGGCTGGAAGGAGTTCGAGCTGGAGGTGATGCGCGACACCGCAGACAACGTGGTGATCGTGTGCTCGATCGAGAACCTCGACCCGATGGGCGTGCACACCGGTGACTCGATCACCGTGGCCCCGGCCCAGACCCTCACCGACCGCGAATACCAGCGCCTGCGCGACCAGGCGATTGCGATCATCCGCGAGATCGGCGTGGATACCGGCGGCAGCAACATCCAGTTCGCGATCAACCCCGCCAACGGCGATGTGATCGTGATCGAGATGAACCCGCGGGTGAGCCGCAGTTCGGCCCTGGCCTCGAAGGCCACCGGCTTCCCGATCGCCAAGATCGCCGCCCGCCTGGCGGTGGGCTACACGCTCGACGAGATCGTCAACGACATCACCGGCGCCACGCCGGCCTGCTT
>JBBASN010000159.1:0-3846 GCA_040399225.1 Prochlorococcaceae cyanobacterium
CAACCCCACCGGCTCCTTCAAGGACCGGGGCATGACCATGGCCATCTCCAAGGCCCGGGAGGCGGGCTCGGAGGCCGTGATCTGCGCCAGCACGGGCAACACCTCGGCAGCGGCCGCTGCCTACGCCCGCCGGGGGGGCATGCGCGCCTTCGTGCTGATCCCCGATGGCTATGTGGCCCAGGGGAAGCTCGCCCAGGCCCTGCTCTACGGCGCCGAAGTGATCGCCATCCAGGGCAACTTCGACCGCGCCCTGGCGATCGTGCGCGAAGTGGCGGATCAGTACCCGATCACCCTGGTGAATTCGGTGAACCCCTACCGGTTGCAGGGTCAGAAAACCGCCGCCTTCGAGGTGGTGGATGCCCTGGGTGAGGCCCCCGACTGGCTGTGCATCCCCGTGGGCAACGCCGGCAACATCAGCGCCTACTGGATGGGCTTCAACGAATACCGCGACGCCGGCCATTGCCGCCGTCTGCCGCGGATGATGGGCTTTCAGGCGGCGGGATCCGCTCCACTGGTACTGGGCCACACCGTGGAGCAACCCGACACGATTGCCACGGCCATCCGCATCGGCAACCCCGTGAACCGCGACAACGCCCTGCGGGTGCGCAGCGAGAGCGGCGGAGCGTTCAAGGCCGTGAGCGACACCGAGATCATCGAGGCCTACAAGCTGCTGGGCAGCCAGGAGGGTGTGTTCTGTGAACCGGCCAGCGCCGCCTCCGTGGCGGGGCTGCTGCAGTGCGCAGACAGCGTGCCGGCAGGGGCCACCGTGGTGTGTGTCCTCACCGGCAATGGCCTCAAGGACCCCACCACGGCGATCGAACACAACGAGGCCCGCTTCCACACCGGCCTGGAGGCGGACACGGCCCAGGTGGCGCGGGTGATGGGGTTCTGAACGGTTTCAGTGGCTGCTCCCCTTCCCCCGCACGCCCCCTGGGGTGTTTTTTTGTGGCGGTGCGGCCGGGCCGGTGCCTGAACCGTCTGCTGAAAGCGACGGGAAAACGGAGCCAGCCCTGGGGAGTGGGGACCCCAAGGCCACCCCTGCGCGGCCTCGCTGTTTTCCCCAGCGACGGGAAAGGGTGGAAAGGCCTGGGCAGTCCCCAGCTCCAGGGCTTCAATCCCCAGGGCAATAAACTCCGGATCACAGTGGGGAGCTGTGCTCTTCGCCCTTTTCCCCGCTTTCCCCAGGCCCTACGGCTACTGGATTACTTGTTTTCTTTTGAATTCAATCCTCTCATTCGTAGAGGTTGATCGCAATCGGACAACCGGCGTTGCGCAATGGCCGGCTCTGTGGAAGCGTGGAGGCCCGTTCGGACCTCTCCAGGCCCTGCTGCACCCACCATGAAGCTGGTCTGCTCCCAGTCGGAACTCAGCGCCAGCCTCCAGCTGGTGAGCCGGGCCGTAGCTGCCCGTCCCACCCATCCGGTGCTCGCCAACGTGCTGCTCACGGCCGATGCCGGCACCGGCCGGCTCAGCCTCACCGGCTTCGACCTCAGCCTCGGCATCCAGACCAGCATCGCGGCCGATGTGGAGGCCAGCGGCGCCATCACCCTGCCGGCCCGCCTGTTCGGAGAGATCGTGGCCCGGCTGGCGGCGGATTCCCCGATCACCCTGCAGTGCGCCGAAGGGGCTCAACAGGTGGAACTCACCAGCCTGTCCGGCTCCTACCAGATGCGGGCCATGCCCGCTGAAGACTTCCCCGATCTGCCCCTGGTGCAGAGCGGCCAGCCGATCCGGCTGGCGGCCGATGCCCTGGTGAAGGGCCTGAGGGCCACCCTCTTCGCCAGCAGCGGCGACGAGGCCAAGCAACTGCTCACAGGCGTGCACCTCAGCCTGGCGGATGCCTGCCTGGAGTGTGCAGCCACCGATGGCCACCGCCTGGCCGTGCTGCGGTTACGTGAAGCGGGCCACCAGCAGGATGCGGAGCCCGGTGGTGAGCCGTTCGCGGTCACGGTTCCCTCCAGGTCCCTGCGGGAGCTGGAGCGGCTGATTTCCGGCCGCCAGTCCGAGGAGCCGCTCAGCCTGTTCTGCGACCGGGGCCAGGTGGTGTTTCTCTGGGCTGACCAGGTTCTCACCAGCCGCAGTCTCGATGGCACCTATCCCAACTACGGCCAGCTGATTCCCGACAGCTTCAATCGCAGCATCTGCGTGGATCGTCGGGCCCTGGTGTCGGCCCTCGAGCGGGTGGCGGTGCTGGCCGACCAGCACAACAATGTGGTGAAACTCAGCACCGAGGCGGGCACCTCCCAGTTGCAGGTGCAGGCCGATGCCCAGGATGTCGGGCGGGGCTCCGAGGCCCTGGCGGCCGAGATCCAGGGGGAGCCGATTCAGATCGCCTTCAACGTGCGCTACCTGCTCGACGGCCTCAAGGCCATGTCCTCCGAGCAGGTGACCCTGCACTGCAATGCCCCCACCACCCCGGCCGTGTTGCGGCCGCTGGATGAGGCCGCCTTCACCTACCTGGTGATGCCGGTTCAGATCCGCTCCTGACCGCCTTGACGCTGCCCGAGCAACTGCTGCTCAGTGATCTGCTCCGTCGCCGTGTGCGCTGCGGCCAGGGCCTGGACCGGGGCCAGGGCCTGGCGGTGTGGATGCACCCACCGGTGCATCGGGTGTTGGGCTGGGTGACTCGACCCTCGATGTTCGGCAACAACCGCCTGGTGTGGCGGCTGAATCAGCTGCGCAGCCTGCTGGAGCTGGAGGCGCTGGTGCAGGGGGATCCGGCGGTAACGGATCAGGACACGATCGATCGCCTGCCCACCCTGATCGATGCTGCCCTGCTCGACCGCGACCAGCAGCCGATCGCCACGGTGGTGGATGCGGCCCTGGAGCCGGCCACCGGCCGGATCCGTCACTATCTGGTGAGTCGCAGCGATCCGCGCCTGCCGGGCAGCAGCCGCTGGCGTCTCAGTCCTGAGCGGATCGTCGATCAGCAGCCGGGCCGGGTGTTCTCGGCGCTGGCCGGACTGGATGACCTGCCCCTGGCCCGGGCCAGCGTGCGCCAGGAGTTCCTGCGCCGTTCCCGCCATTGGCGTGACCAGGTGCAGCAGGTGGGTGAACGGTTCGAATCACGGCTGGAGGGCTGGCTGGAGGAACCGCCCTGGGATGCCCCCCCGTCGCGAACAGTCGACTGGCAGGACGAGCTGGTCGATGAGGAGCAGGAGTCGCCCCTGTCCGAAGACGCCTGGTCAGGCCCTGAGCCCTGGGATGAGGACAGCTGGGCCGACCCTGAGCCCCGGCCCGATCGGCAGCGGCAGCGACCGCACCAGGACGATCCCTGGGTCTGAGGCGCTCAGCCACACTGGAGAGATCCGAACTCCCGGCCGTGGTTGCAGCCTCCCAGACCACCAGTCAGTTCAGCGCCCCCGGCTATGACGTGGCCACAGCGCTGAAGAAGGAGAACCTCAGCCAGGCCGACTACGACGAGATCTGCCGCCGCCTCGGCCGGGCCCCCAACCGGGCCGAGCTGGGCATGTTCGGGGTGATGTGGTCGGAGCACTGTTGCTACCGCAACTCGCGGCCCCTGCTGCAGGGCTTCCCCACCACCGGCCCGCGCATCCTGGTGGGCCCCGGCGAGAACGCGGGCGTGGTGGATCTGGGTGAAGGGCAGCGCCTGGCCTTCAAGATCGAGAGCCACAACCACCCCTCGGCGGTGGAACCGTTCCAGGGGGCGGCCACGGGCGTGGGCGGCATCCTGCGCGACATCTTCACCATGGGCGCCCGGCCGATCGCCCTGCTCAATGCCCTGCGCTTCGGGCCACTGGAGGACGAGCGCAACGTGGGCCTGATGGAGGGCGTGGTGGCCGGCATCGCCCACTACGGCAACTGCGTGGGCGTGCCCACCGTGGG
>JBBASN010000160.1:0-3775 GCA_040399225.1 Prochlorococcaceae cyanobacterium
TGCCCAGGTGCTCTCCCCTGCCGGTGGGACTTCAGCCCGGCTTGGCTCCGTCTCTGCTCCCTTGTTGGTCACGTGGAGCTGCAGGGCGTCGTCAAGTGGAGTGCCGCCCAGGAAGGCTTCTCTCGCAGCCACCGCGTCTGCAGCAATGTCTTCGGCATGGGCTGGTGACCAGGGCCATGTCATCAGGACCTGTCGCTGCTTGCCATCACCGGCACCAGCGGTCACGCGGAGCCGGGCACGCCCCCGATAGGGGCTCACCGACCACCCCCGCGGAAATCCCCGCGCCTGCATGCGCAACGCCAGCAGCGCGCTCACGGGATCTGGCTTTCTGACGGGCGCCGAGCGGGTCATGCGCGAGACGGGTCAAAACTGCTCACAGGTGTGAGCAGAAGTGTGAGCAGTTTGCCCTCAGAGCTTGGCACGGGTGGTCAGGGACAGCCAGCGGCTTCCATGCTGAAAGCCATTGCCCTGACTGGACTCTGGGGGCAAAACCAAGGCCCTGAAAGAAACGCCCCCTGCTGGATTCGAACCAGCGACCGGCCGCTTAGAAGGCGGCTGCTCTATCCGGCTGAGCTAAGGGAGCACCTTGGGCATTTTGGCAGTGCGGCGACGGGCCCAGGGACGCCTAGGGTGAGTCGCTGGTCTGACTGCAGAGCTGAATGGCGGCCTCCCGGCTGAGCGACGCCCAGAAGGAAGACATGGTGGCGGCTTACCGGCAGGGAGCCACAGCCGCTGCCTTGGCGACCACCTTCGGCTGCAGTCCCAACACCGTGAGCCGGGTGGTGAAGGCTGCGCTGTCCTCCGATGAGGTGGCCGCCCTCAAGCAGAGGCGAACGCGCGGAGAGGGTGTGGCGGCTGCGCCCGATCCCGTGGGGGTGGAGGTCAATGCAGAGGTGGATGTGGATGTGGAGGGCGACGCTGAGCCGATCCGCGGCGTCGGGGCTGACGACGACGGCCCGGGGGTGCTGGCCATTGATGACGCCGACGACTTCGCAGCTGAGGACGCCGACAGCGAGGTCGATCAGGACGGCGATGAGCTCGAGGAGTTCGACAGCGACGACCAGGCCAGCGCGCTGGCGCCAGTGGCGGGGACAGGAGCCGGCCAGCAGCCGGTGCAGTGTCGCTGCCTGAGTGAGGCCAAGCTGCCGGCGGCCGCCTATCTGCTGGTGGACAAGACGGTGGAGCTTCAGCCCGTGGCCCTGAGTGAGTGTGGTGATCTCGGACCCCTGCCGGAGGAGGAGTCGATCCGCCAGGCTCTGCAGGTGTTCGTGAATCCGCGCCACGCCAAGCGCCACTGCGGACGCAGCCAGCGGGTGATTCCTCTGCCCGACCTCAGCCTGCTGCAGCGCACGGCCCCATACCTGCTGGCCCAGGGCATCAGCCGGGTGGTGATCGAGGGCAGCCTCTACTCCCTGCCGGGTAGCTGATCGGGGCGGGGGGCCAGCAGGGCAGCGCTGCAGCCGCCGCTGATCACACCCACCGCCAGGGCCAGCCCCACCAGGAAGCCGGCCGGCAGTGGTGCCGTGCCGGTGAAGCCCAGCCACAGGCGGGGGCGCTGTTCAAGGTTCTGGGCGCCAAGGCAGAGGATCAGCAGCAGCAGCAGGCCGCCGCCAAGGCTGGCCAGCAGCAGTCGCAGTCGCAGCAGCATGGGTGAATCGGCAGGTGAGGCGGCGCGCTGGCCGGTTGTGCCGAGTTTGCCGTGGCGGGTTGCTCATTCGGCATGGTGCAGCAGGGCGTAGAGCTCGCGGGCGCTCTGGCCGCTGCGCTCGGCCAGCTGGCGGGCGGCCTCCTTGCTGCCCAGCCCTGCCGCCACCAGCGCCTGCAGTTCAGCTCGCAGACCGGCCGCATCCCAGCTGGGGGGCTCCGGCTCGGGGGCACCCCCGAGCACCAGCGTGCACTCCCCCTGGGGCGGCTGGCGGCGAAAGTGCTCCAGGGCCGCGCTCACCGTGGGGCCCACCTGCTCCTCGTGGCGCTTGGTGAGTTCCCGAGCCACCCGCAGCGGCCGGTCGCCCATCAGCTCCAGCAGATCGGCGAGCAGGGCCAGCAGCCGGTGCGGGGCCTCGTAGAGCACCAGTGTGCGCTGCTCGCTGGCCAGCTCCAGCAGCCGGGCCCGCCTCTGGCCGGTGCGGGCCGGCAGGAAGCCCTCAAAGCAGAAGCGACCGCACGGCAGGCCGCTGCTCACCAGGGCTGTGGTCACGGCAGTGGGGCCGGGCACGCAGATCACCTCATGGCCCGCGGTGCGGGCGGCGGCCACCAGCTCCTCACCGGGATCGGAGATGCCCGGCAGGCCGGCGTCGCTGATCAGCGCCAGCGCCTCACCGGCCGCCAGGGCGGCCAGCAGCTCGGGGATGCGGCTGGCCTGGTTGTGTTGGTGGAAGCTCACCAGCTGGGGGCCGCCGCCGGCCTGGCGCAGGCCGAGCTGGTGCAGCAGCAGGCCGCTGTGGCGGGTGTCCTCGCAGGCGATGCGCTGCACGCCGGCCAGTACCTGGCGCGCCCGGGGGGACAGGTCGCCCAGGTTGCCGATCGGCGTGCCCACCAGATAGAGCACGCCGGCGGCCGGCTCGGGGGACTGGGGCACCGGGGTCCTGCACAATGCAGGTCCCAGTCTGTTACTGATGGCCTCCACCTCCTCCACCTCCTCCACCGCCCTGGTGCTGCCCTCGGGCATCAGCCTCGAGGCCCTGCTGGCCGAGCTGCGCCGGCTGAGCTGGGGGGCGGCCGACATCCTGCGCGCCTACGCCCGCGGCGAGCAACCTCCCTATGGCTTCCAGCCGGCGTTGAGCGTGGACGATGGCGGCGAGGGTCCGGTGAGCGCCGCCGACCTGGCGGTGAACAGCTGGCTGCTGGATGGCCTGGGCCAGGCCTTCGCCGGGGCCGACTGGACCCTGCTCAGCGAGGAGACGGCCAAGGAGCAGCTCACCGCCGGTGAGCCCCTGGCGGCCGAGTGGCTGTGGATCCTCGACCCCCTCGATGGCACCAAGGACTTCCTCCAGGGCACCGGCGAATACGCCGTGCACCTGGCCCTGGCCCACCGCGGCGTGCCGGTGCTGGGGGTGGTGCTGCTGCCGGAGATGGAGCAGCTCTGGCTGGGGGTGACCGAGGAGCTGGCGGGCGAGAGCGGCCAGGCCTGGTGTGAAGACCGCTCCGGCACGCGCACGCCGGTGCGCTTCAGCGCACGGCGGCAGCTGGGTGAGCTGGTGCTGGTGGCCAGCCGCAACCACCGTGACCAGCGGCTGGAGCAATTGCTGGCGGCGCTGGCCCTGGGAGACACCAAGGCGATCGGCAGCGTGGGCGGCAAGGTGGCCACGATTCTGCGCGGCGAAACCGACCTCTACATCTCCCTCTCCGGCAAGAGTGCCCCCAAGGACTGGGACATGGCGGCTCCTGATGCGGTGCTGCGCGCCGCCGGCGGCGCCTTCACCCATGCCGATGGCCGGCTGCTCACCTACAACACCGGTGATGTGCGCCAGGCCGGCTGCCTGATCGCCAGCCATGGTCCGGCCCACGCCGCTCTGTGCGAGCGCACGACAGAGGCCATGGCCTCGATCGACCCGGGCTTTGCGGTGTAGGCCCCCCCGCAGGCCTCAGGCGGCCGGCGGTTCGCCCTGGGGCACGCCGCGCAGGGTGAGGTTGATGCGACCGCGGTTGTCGATCTCGCGCACCCGCACCGTGACCTGATCGCCCACGTTCACCACATCCTCCACCTTCTCCACGCGCGATTCGGAGAGCTGGGAGATGTGGATCATGCCCTCCTTGCCCGGCAGGATCTCCACGA
>JBBASN010000161.1:0-3773 GCA_040399225.1 Prochlorococcaceae cyanobacterium
ATCTACCGGCACTCGTACACCAGCTTCGTGAGTGGCCAACAGAATCCTAAAGCCTTTTAAAGGTTATACCCCCGATCATTGTAACGGCTCGCTCTCGTCGCCATCGTTGTCGGCTTGTGAAGCATCTGCAGGGATTCGCTCATCTGGCTTTCTTTGCAAGTGGTGATCAGCCGCTGAAGACCGCTAAACTAAATACGACGCTACCAGCGGTATGGCGATCGAACTCTCCGGCGACCAACTCGACGCCCTTACCGTTGCGGAGAGGGTGCGATTACTTGAGCAAGTTTGGCAGAGCCTCTGCTGTCAACCTGATACCTTCGCCTCACCAGATTGGCACGCTCATGTCTTGGTTGAGCGCCGCAAGCGACTCGTAGAAGGTTCTGCTAAGTGCATTCCCTGGAATGAGGCCAAGGCTCAGCTGCAGCGCCTGATTTCATGATCATCGAGATATCCTCAGATGCTCTTTTGGCGACTCGTCATCGGCTACCTTCTCCATGGCGTCTAGTCGTTTGAAGGCATCGTTTTGCGGTGCCGCATCATGACATTGCCGGTAGTGAACCCTGCAGGCCAGGATCACAAGAAGCTCGCCATCCAACCGATAAACCAGCCGGTGCTCTTCATCGATGCGGCGCGACCAGCACCCAGCCAGGTTTTCCCGCAGGGGCTCGGGTTTGCCGATGCCAGCGAAGGGATCGCGCAGGCAAGCCTGGATCAGCAGGTTGATGCGCCGCAGCTACCGGCGGTCATGGCTCTGCCAGTGGAGGGTGTCGTCCCAGGCGGCAGCCGTCCAGGTCAGCCGCTCAATCGCCGGGATCGGCCCGATCCGGATCAATCAGCCCATGGGAGAGAAGCTCCCCGCGCCCGGCCTGCTCCAGCGACTGCTGCAGATGGGCCGCATTGGCCGGGGAACGCAGCAGGTGCACCGTTTCCATCAGGCTGTTGGTCGTGTCGAGCGACATCACCACCGCCCCCTTGGCGTGCCGCCGGGTGATCAGCGTTACGTCCGCATCGGCCTCCACCCGGTCCAGCACGGCCTTGAAGCTCTCCCGGGCTTCCGAAAAGCTCACCACCTGCACGGTGTTGTCCAATAGCCTGTACATCAGGATAGCCGGGTGCTCGGTGTGAGGTTGGAGCCGGAACTGGAGTGAGCAGCTGCCCGACTGGAACGACTGGACCGCATGACACCAGCCGTTCTCTGCCGCGGATCGCCGTGGCTACGGGACTGACCCAGGGCTTGGCGCTCGTCGTTTCCTGCATCGGCTGGCCAGCTTTTTCTGCATCAGAAGCTCGGCTTTTCCTGCATTGGGATTCCGGCATCTGCTGCATTGGCTGCCGCCCCATGGCCTCCGGCTACAGCAAGCCGGGGTAGGGGTTGATGGTGGTGCCGAGTGGTCCGTTAGGTTGAAACTCCCTGCAGCAGCAGATCCCGCAGCTCGTAGGGGTAGAGAACGCAGCTATCGAGAAGCACAGGAAAGACGGCAGGCTCCAGCCAGAGGCTCACACCGCCTCCACCTGTAGCTCCTGGCCAAGATCACTCAGCCCGCAGCAGCAGCACGTCCTGGATGCGCAGGCGCCTGTGGCTGCCGACCCTCACCACCGGCACGGAGCACTGATCAATCAGCCGGTAGAGGTAGGGGCGCGAGACATTGAGGATCTGGGCAGCCTGCTGGGTCGTGAGCAGGGCGTCATGGGGAAGCACGGTGACCGCCTCACCCCGTTTGAGGTTGTCCAGCAGGCCACGCATCAGCCCAACCAACGGAGCAGGCACCAGGTGTTCCTCGCCATGGAGCCCGACCAGACGGGCCTCCCCGGCCTGGAAGAGGGCCAGCAACTCCTCCAGCTGCTCCGGCGGCATGGAGTCGGGGGTGATGGTGCCGAGCACGGGGGGCCGTCGAGTCGACTCCACGGCGACCGTTAGATGCAGAGCCCTGCCAATCACGCCAAACTGTCCCCATGAGCGCAACAGCCCGCCCCTCCAGCTATTCCTACGTGGTGGACGAGCCCCTGCTGCGCACGATCGCGGCCGAGATCCAGGCGGCGATTCCCGGTGCCGAGGTGCGGCTGTTTGGCTCCCGTGCCCGCGGCACCGAGCGGCCCGATTCCGATCTGGATCTGCTGGTCACCGTGCCGGATGCGTGGTTGGCGACCCACTCGCGTTTCGAGGAAACGGGGGAACTGTGCTGGAAGTTGGCCCATCACCGTATCCCGATCGATCTGCTCCTGTATTCGCATCAAGAGGTGCAGGATCGACTCCACTACAGGCAGCACGTCGTCACGGAGGCCTATCGCGACGGCCGAGAGCTCCATGCTTGATGACGGTCAGCCAGATGCAGCGCTCATGTTGCGCATTGCCGAGCGGGATCTGAAGGCGGCAAGAGGCATGCTCGATCCTGGTGCCTTCGAAGAGGCGTCCTGGGGGTACAACGTTCAACAGGCCACCGAAAAGGCTTTGAAGGCCTGGATCACCTTTCTAGGCCACGATTACCCGCGCACCCATGATCTGGCGTTTCTCTGTCGACTGATCAGTGATTGCGGCGGTGATCCCTCGTCATTCCTGCCACTTGTGCGCTTCAGCCCGTTTGGCACCAGGCTCCGCTACGACGAAGTTGATCCACTCGGCCTGGACCGTTCCCTCTGGAACCAGCTCTGCGCCGATCTCCTGGATCACGTGGCCTCCCTGCTGCCATGAACGAGGCTGAAACCCGCGCCGAGCTGATTGATCCGCTGCTCGCGGCCGCCGGTTGGGGCGTGGTGGAGGGCAGCCGCATTCGCCGCGAGTTTCCGATCACCCAGGGGCGCCTGCAGGGCGGCGGCCGGCGCGGCAAACCCCTCAGCGCCGACTACGTGCTGATCCACCGCAACACCGCCCTGGCGGTGGTGGAGGCCAAGGCCGATACCCTGCCGCTCACCGAGGGGGTGGGCCAGGCCAAGGAATACGCCGCCAAGCTCCAGCTGCGCTTCACCTATGCCAGCAACGGCAAGGGCATCTACGCCATCGACATGGACTCGGGCGAGGAGGGGGAGGCCGAAGCCTTCCCCACGCCCCAGGAGCTGTGGGCGCGCACCTTCGCCGAGGAGAACGCCTGGCGTGATCGCTTCGCATCCATCCCCTACCCCGACAAGGGCGGTAGCTGGCAGATCCGCTTCTACCAGGAGATCGCCGTGAAGCGGGTGCTGGAGGCAATCGTCACCGGCCAGAACCGCATCCTGTTGACGCTGGCCACCGGCACCGGCAAAACCTCGATCGCCTTCCAGATCCTCTGGAAGCTGTTTGCCGCCCGCTGGAACCTCAGTGGCGAGCCCACGCGCCGGCCCCGCATTCTGTTTCTGGCCGACCGCAACAACCTCGCCGATCAGGCCTTCAACGACTTCACCGCCTTTGCCGCCTTCGAGGAGAACGCCCTGGCGCGGATCGAACCCGATGACCTGCGCAAAAAGGGCCGGGTGCCCACCAACGCCAGCGTGTTCCTCACCATCTTCCAGACCTTCATGAGCGGCCCGCCGGTGGACGGCAAGCCCTCCCCCTGGTTTGGCCAGTACCCGGCCGATTTCTTCGACTTCATCGTGATCGATGAATGCCACCGCGGCGGCGCCAACAACGAATCCACCTGGCGCGGCATCCTTGAGTACTTCGCCCCCGCGGTGCAGCTGGGCCTCACCGCCACCCCCCGCCGCAAAGACAATATCGACACCTACGCCTACTTCGGTGATCCGGTGTTCACTTACTCCCTCAAGGAGGGCATCAACGACGGCTTCCTCACCCCCTTCCGCGT
>JBBASN010000162.1:0-3705 GCA_040399225.1 Prochlorococcaceae cyanobacterium
AGGCGGTTCACCTGGTCGTAGTTGCCCTTCACCGCCATCAGGGTGGGGTTGTAGATCAGGGTTCCGAGCACCTTGCCCAGCTCCAGGTCGCTGGGGATGAACACGCAGCACTCCAGCCCGGCGTGGGCGGCGATGGCGGCGGTGGAGTTGGCCAGGTTGCCCGTGGAGGCACAGCTCACCGTGGTGAAGCCCAGCTCCCGGGCCCGGGTGAGGGCCACGCTCACCACCCGGTCCTTGAAGGACAGGGTGGGCATGTTGACGCCGTCGTTCTTGATATAGAGGCTCTTCAAGCCCAGGCGCCTGGCCAGGTTGTTGGCCTTGAGCAGCGGGGTGAAGCCGGTGCCCACATCAATGGGGTCGCCCTCGATCGGCAGAAATTCGCGGTAGCGCCAGATCGAGGCGGGGCCGGCCTCGATCGTGGCCCGACTCACCCGGCTCCGGATCGCCTCGTAGTCGTACACCACCTCAAGGGGCCCGAAGCAGACGTCTTCGCAGACATGACGGGCACCGGGCTCGTAGGCGTGGCCGCATTCCTTGCAGCGAAGCCCCGAGAAGGTGGCGCGGGAAAGGGTGGCTGTCACGGCCTGAACCGAGGTGCAGCCGGAGGCTAACAGCGGCAACCTGGGCTGCGAATTAATCCCGATCTCCTGAATCGGCTTAAAGGCTGCCGGCCTTGTTCCCCTCTGAACCACTGGCGCTAGGACCTGCCCTGCCTAGCCTCGCCTGTGTTCCCGTGATCAATGTCGCGTGCCGATGCGCCGCAGGCAGATCCTTTCCTGGCTCGTTGCCCTGCTTCTTCTGGGTGCTGGCGTGGTGGCGGCCTCCCGGCTGTGGGTGGAGTGGCACTGGTTCGAGCAGTTCGGCTGGGGGCCGGTCCTGCTGCGCCGCCTTGGCCTGCAGATTGCCCTGCTCCTGGCGGGGCTGGCCCTGGGGCTGCTTCTGCAGCGCTGCCTCAAGACCTTCTGGCGGCTGGGCCGTGGCGCTGGCCTGCCCCGCCGTTTTCCCCTTGAGCCGCTGCCCTATGCCCTCGCCCTGCTCGGGCTCGTCGTCGCCCAGTCGCTGCCCCTGCTGCTGTTGCTCCAGTTGGCCCATCGCCTGCTGTTGCAGCCCTTCGGTGCCCGCCGCCTGCACGGCCTCGTGGTGCTCCTGGACGGCTCGCTTCCTGGCCAGATAGCCCTGCTGGCTGTGCTGGTGGTGGTCGCCGTGGCCCTGCTCTGGCGTCCCCAGCCGGTGGCCCGAACCTTGGCCGCCGCCGGTTCCGTGGCCGCGGCTGTGGCGATTGCCCGCGCCTGGGGGCTGTGGTCGCTGGCGCTGTTCACCCCGCTGGCCGGCATGCGTGAACCGCTGCTCGGCGCAGATGTGACCTTTGCCCTGGCCCGCTTCCCTGCCCTCGCCCTGTTGCTCACCCTGGCGCTTGTGCTGGTGGTGCAGCACATGGCCGCCGCCCTGTGGGGCCAGCTGGCCCAGTCTCCGCAGCTTAGCGACGGTCGATTCGCCGGCTTCAGCCAGGCTCAGGTTCGGCTCCTGCGCCTGCCCGTGGCCCTGGTGGCTCTCGCCGCCGCCGCGGCCTTCTGGCTGGGACGGCACCAGCTGCTGCTGGGCACCAACGGCAGCGTGCCCGGGGCGGGCTGGGTGGACGTGCATCTGGCCCTGCCCCTGCGCACAGCAGCTGCCGTCCTGGCCCTGGGTGTCGCCGTGCTGGTGGCGCTGCCGCTCCCGCACCGGTACTGGCGCGCTCCTGCCGTTGCCGTAGGCGGTGGACTGCTGTTGCTGATGCCCCTGCTGGAGGTGTTGCTGTCCCCCCTTCTTCAGCTGTTGGTGGTCACGCCCCGGGAGCTGGAGCGGGAGCGTCCTTACCTGCAGCGTTCAATCGCCGCCACCCGTTCCGCCTTCCAGCTCGACCGCATCCGCACCCGCAACGTCAACCCGAACCCTCGGCTCACCCGCGCCGATCTGGCCCGCAGTGAGGCCACGATCCGCAACATCCGCCTCTGGGATTCCCAGCCCCTGCTGGCTACCAACCGGCAACTGCAGCAGCTGCGGGTTTTCTACCGCTTCTCCGAGCCCACGGTTGATCGCTACGCGATCGGACCCCAGGGCCGGCCCCAGCAGCAGGTGATCATCACCGCCCGGGAGATGGACAGTTCCGGCCTGCAGGCCGCGGCGCGCACCTGGCTCAACCGCCATCTGGTGTTCACCCATGGCCAGGGGTTCACGGTGTCTCCGGTGAACACCAGCAGCCCGGATGGCCTGCCCGAGTACTTCATCAGCGACCTGGGCTCCAAGAGCCGGATCAGCGGCAGTGAGGAACTGGGGATCAGCGCTCAGGAGGTGAAGGCCGCCATTCCCATCGGTCGACCGAGCCTCTACTACGGCACGCTGGCTCTCCCCTATGCCCTGGCCCCGACCCAGGTGCGGGAGTTCAACTATCCGGAGGGTGACGTCAACGTCTACACCCACTACCGAGGCAACTCGGGTGTGCCCGTGCCCAACACCCTTGCCCGTTTCGCCGCAGCGGTTTACCTCGGCGAGCCCAGACTGCTGGTGGAGGGTTCCCTGACCCGCGACACGCGCCTGCTGCTGCGCCGGGAGGTGCGCCAGCGTCTGGGACGGCTCGTGCCGTTCGTATCGTTTGAGGCTGAGCCCTACCTGGTGTCGGTGCGCCTGGATCAGGCCACCGGTCCCTTCCGGCCGGGCCAGCACCAGTTCTGGATCGTCGACGGCTTCACTACAAGCCGCAGCTATCCCTATAGCGAAGCCATTCCAGGCCGGCCGGACATCCGCTACCTGCGGAATTCAGTGAAGGCGGTGGTGGATGCCTACGAAGGCCGGGTTGTGCTGTATGTGGCGGAGCAGGCCGACCCCCTGATCACGGCCTGGCAGCGGCTTTTCCCGGAACTGTTTGCGCCGCTCGAGCAGATGCCTGCAGGCTTGCAGGCCCACATCCGCTACCCGCTGCCCCAGTTCGCCCTGCAGACTGCCCAGCTGCTTCGTTACCACGTGACCGATCCCTCGGTGTTCTACAGCGGCGACGACGTGTGGCAGATCCCCAAGGAGATCTACGGCTCCGAACAGGTGCCGATGGAGCCTTATCACATCAGCGCCCAGCTCTCGCCTGAACTGCCGCCGGAGTTCCTGCTGCTGCAGCCCCTCACCCCCCTGGCCCGTCCGAATCTGGTGGCCTGGCTGGCGGCCCGCAGTGACGATCCTCACTACGGCCAGCTGGAACTGCTGCGCTTCCCCAGCCAGACCCCGATTCTCGGTCCTGAACAGATCACGGCCCTGATCACCCAGAACCCGAAGATCAGCCAGCAGTTCGGCCTCTGGAACCGCTCCGGCGCGGAGGTGATCCGCGGCAATCTGCTGGTGGTGCCTGTAGGCAAGGCCCTGCTGTACGTGGAGCCTGTGTATCTCAAGGCCCAGAAGGGCGGCCTGCCCACCCTGATCCGCGTGGTGGTGAGCGATGGCACCCGCATTGCCATGGAGGCCACCCTGGCCGAGGCGATCGAGGCCCTGCTGGATCCGCAGCGCTCTATCGCCGCCAATTGAGGGGGCAGACATGAAAAAAGGGCCCCAGTGGGCCCCTTGGAATCATGGCTGGAGGTGATCAGGCCGCCACGGCGGTCTTGGGATCGAGTTCGCCCTTGGCATAGAGACCGGCGTAGTAGTTGATGTCGCGCTGCTTGATCTTGCTGGCGTTGCCGG
>JBBASN010000163.1:0-3686 GCA_040399225.1 Prochlorococcaceae cyanobacterium
CCGCAGCCTGCACTTCTTCCTGGCTGCCTGGCCCGTGGTTGGCATCTGGTTCACCTCCATGGGCATCAGCACCATGGCCTTCAACCTGAACGGCTTCAACTTCAACCAGTCGATCCTGGACGCCCAGGGCCGGGTGCTGCCCACCTGGGCCGACGTGCTCAACCGCGCCAATCTGGGCATGGAAGTGATGCACGAGCGCAACGCCCACAACTTCCCGCTGGATCTGGCCAGCACCAGCGCCGTGCCCGTGGCGCTCACGGCCCCGGCCATCGTCTGAGCTCTCAGGTTAACGGCCCTGCGGCTCCTGGTTCACGTCATTCCGCACACCCCGCACCACATCCTCCCTGCCTGCAGGGGGGAATCCGGCGGGGTTTTTCATGGGGGCCGAGGAGTGGGGCCGAGGAGTGGGGTCGAGGAGTGGGGCCGCAGAGTGGGGCCGCCTGCGATCATCAGGCCAGTGCGTGCGTTGATCGGGGGTCCACCTGTGCCAGTGCCGGATTCCCAGGTTCTGGATTCGCGGGTTGTCTTCGCCTTCCTGCTCACCGTGGCGGCCGGACTCTCCACCGGCCTGGGCAGCGTGCTTGGCCTGTTCAACCGGGGGTTCAGTCCCCGCGTGCTCAGCATCGCCCTCAGTTTCTCGGCGGGGGTGATGCTCTATGTGTCGTTCGTGGAGATCCTGCCCAAGGCCCGGGACATCCTCAGCGGCCCGCTGGGCAACCAGCCCGGCCATGCCCTGGCAGTGCTGGCCCTGTTTGCCGGCATGGGAGCCATCGCCCTGATCGACCGCCTGCTGCCCCTGCCCGAGCCGGCCCTCTCCCCGGCCCTGCAGGCCAGCCGGGACCGCGACCCACAGTCGAAGGCCAACCTGCTGCGCACCGGCCTGTTCTCGGCGCTGGCGATCGCCATCCACAACTTTCCCGAGGGGCTGCTCACCTTTCTGGGGGCCCTCTCCAGCCCGCGCCTGGGGATCGGCATCGCCATCGCCATCGCCATCCACAACATTCCCGAGGGGCTGGCGGTGTCGGCGCCGATCTACTACGCCACCGGCAGCCGGCGGCAGGCCTTCTGGATTTCCATGGCCTCCGGCATGGCCGAACCCCTGGGGGCCCTGGTGGGCTATCTGTTTCTGCGGTCCGTGCTCACCGACACCCTGCTGGGCCTGGTGTTCGCCAGCGTGGCCGGCGTGATGATCTACATCTGCTTCGATGAACTCCTTCCCACGGCCCAGCGCCTGGCGTCCCACCACCATCTGATGATCGGCGGTGTGCTGGCCGGCATGGCCGTGATGAGCATCAGTCTGGTGCTCCTGGGCTGAGTCCCGGCAACTTTTTCCTGGATTTTGCGTGGTGTCCTCCGGCCTGTCCTCGCTCACTGCCTCCAAGGCCGGTGATGCCAGCGAGCAGCGCTGGCCCTGGTGGCCGCTGCTGCCTCTCTATCCCTACGGACGGCGGCGCACTCTGGTGCGCGAACTGATCCCCGGCCAGGTGTGGGCCTTTGAGCAGCTGCAGGGGATCTTCTACGTGGCGGTGACGATCCGGATGACGGTGCTGCGCCTGCGCCAGGGCCTGCTGCTCTACGCCCCGCTGCCAGTCACCGCGGAGTTGCTGGCGGCTCTCCGGGAGCTGGAGCGCCACCATGGCCCCGTGGTTACGATCGTGTTGCCCACCGCCTCGGGCCTGGAGCACAAGTTGCCCACCCCAGCCCTGGCTCGGGCCTTCCCCAATGCCGCGGTGTGGGTGGCTCCCGGCCAGTGGAGCTTCCCTCTCTCGCTGCCCCCGAGTTGGCTGGGATTCCCACCCAGCCGCACCAGGGTTCTGTTTGAGCAGGGATTGCCCCATGGCGATGAACTCGACTGGTGCGGCCTGGGCCCCCTCGATCTCGGCCTCGGCACCTTCATGGAGGTGGCCTGTCTGCACCGGGCCACGGGCAGCCTGCTGCTCACCGATGCCCTGGTGGCCATCGGCGCCGATCCGCCCGCCGTGTTTGACGCTGATCCCACACCCCTGCTGTTCCATGCCCGCGACCGGGGGGACCAGCCCCTGGAGGACACGCCGGAGCAGCGTCGCCGTGGCTGGCAGCGGCTGGTGCTGTTCGCCTCCTATCTGCGGCCGGCACCTCTGGAGGTGCCGGGCTGGGGGGAGGTGCTTGCCCTGGCGATGGCCCCTGGCCTGCGCCACCCGCGCTTCTACTTCGGGCTCTACCCCTTCCGCTGGCAACCGCACTGGCAGGAGGCGTTCCGCGAGCTGGTACCGGGAGACCAGCCCAGGCTGCAGGTGGCGCCGGTGCTGGAGCGGCTGGTGTTTCCCCGCTGTCGTGGGGCCCTGGTGGAGTGGATCGGCCGCCTGGCCCAGCTCCCCGATCTGCGTTGGCTGATCTCCGCCCACTACGAGGCACCGGTGGCCTGTGACGCCGCTCGCCTTGCCGATCTGGCCAGGGAGCTGGTCACGCGCCCCTGGGCACCGGAGCAGGACAGCTGGGCCACCCTGGCCCGCATCGATCACACCCTGCTGAAACTGGGTCTGGTGCCCCGCTCTCCCCAGAGCTGAGCCGCTCAGAGCCGCAGGGGACCCGGATCGGCGTCGTAGTCGTCGGTGCCGCCGCTGGCGATCAGGCTGGCCTCCAGTTCCATGCGCTGTTCCATCTGGCGCAGGAAGTAGCCCGTCATCATCGCCGAGGCCAGCAGGCTGGCCAGGTTCTCGCGGTTGGTCTGCACCTTCACCTCAAAGTGCTCACCGGGCAGCATGCCCAGCAGACCCTGCACGTTATGGCGAATGATGTCCTGAATCTCACCGCTGGCCGAGCGGGCCACCCGTTGCAGCACGTCCGGGGACTGCTCCTGGAGGTACTGGATCAGGGCGTTGCCGCTGATCGACTCGTTGTCGCTCGTCAGGAACTCCGGGTTGAACATGCCTCGGTGTGCTCTGCGTCACTTATGCACCCTAGTCGAGTTACCCTGCAGCCCCCGTTGCTTCCTGCGTGAGGGAGAACCGAATCGGCCCGAACCGGTTGAGGGGCCAGTAGCGCAGCACTGCTGTGCCGATCAGTTCCCCCTCCGGCAGGGTGCCCCAGAGGTGCGAGTCGAGGCTGGCATTGCGGTTGTCTCCCAGCACCAGCAGCTCGCCGGGGGGCACGGTGAGCTCGGGCAGGTCGTAGTCCATCGGTTCGGCCTTCCAGTCGGGCTGCACCACCTGGCCATTGCGCCAGAGCTGGCCGTCGCGCACGGCGATTTGATCGCCTGGCAGCCCCACCAGCCGCTTGATCAGGGCCGTCTCGGCGGCATAGCCCGCCGCCTGCAGCTGCGGCGGCGGGTGGAACACCACCACCGTGCCGGTGGGCAGGTGCCGGTGCAGGCGCACCCGCAGCTTCTCCACCAGCACCCGGTCCTCCAACTGCAGAGTGGGCAGCATCGAGCCCGAGGGAATCCAGCGGGGTTCGATCACGGCCCAGCGCAGCGCCAGGGCCACCAGCACCCAGAGCAGCAGGCTGCGCAGCTGGCGCATCAGGCCCGCCGTCGGCTTCGGGGTCGCGGTCAAGGGCGCAGGAGGATGGACCAACCATCTTGCAGCGCTCCGGTTTGCCGTTGGTTCCATCACCGGCCCCATCCACACCAGCCCCCAACGATCCAGCCCCCAACGATCCGGCAACCCCCGATCCCGCTCTGGCCGGGCGCAACCTGGAGGCGGCCC
>JBBASN010000164.1:0-3652 GCA_040399225.1 Prochlorococcaceae cyanobacterium
CCGGCCAGCATGGCGTAGGTGGCGTAGCGCAGGTAGTAGTCGAGGTCGCGGATGCAGGCCGCGTAGCGACGGGTGGTGTACATGTTGCCGCCCGGACGGGTGATGTCCGAATAGAGCAGCGACTTGGCCACGGCCTCTTTGATGATGGCCGAGGCGTTGGCGCTGATGGTGGCGGCGGCGCGCACGCGTAGTTCGCCACTGGCGAAGTACTGCTCAAGGCGGCCCATGGCGGAGCCGTCGAGATAGAGGCCCTGAACGTCAGCTTGGTTGATGACGTTGGTGATCGCGTCTTGCATGAATCCGGCTGGAATGGGCGGTAGAAACGGGAGAGAAGGGCCTCAGGAGAGGGCGCCGACGACGTAGTCGAAGTAGAAGCCGGCCTCTTCAGCGTCAGAGCCGGTGAGCATGCTCAGGGAGGCGTTCTTCATCTCGCGCACGGCTTCCGCCATGGCTTCGAGGGGAGTGCCCAGGGAGCGGTACATCTCCTTGGCGCCGATGATGCCGATTTCCTCGATCGGCGTCACGTCACCGGCAATGATGCCGTAGGTGACGAGGCGCAGGTAGTAGTCCATGTCGCGCAGACAGGAGGCGGTCATTTCCTCGCCGTAGGCATTGCCGCCGGGGGAGATGACGTCAGGACGCTTCTGGAACAGGGCGGCGCCGGCCGTTTTGATGATGCGCTCTCGACCTTCGCTCAGCACCTGGGCCACGCGCACACGGCGCTGGCCCGCGGCCACGAAGGATTTGATCTGGTCGAGTTCGCCAGGGCTGAGGTAGCGGGCTTCGGCGTCCGCGTTGATGATCGAGTTGGAGACGATGCTCATGCAGTTCTGCCTCGAAACAAGCGGTCGCCTTGACGGTGACCGTATCCGGTGGGTAAGGGGAGGACCGACTTGCGCCGATCGCCCAAGCATTCTGCGGCAACGGCTGCGGCCGGCCGGGGCTGCGGTCACAGTTCTTCATGCAGGTTCTGCTGGTGAAAAGCCTTGTGCCGCAGGGCTTCTGCCGGGTGTTGCTGATAGTTGCCCGTCGCAGCAATTGTTCATCATTGTGTGCTGCTGATTGGCTGCTCCTGTCACTGCTGGCGCTGAGAATGTCGGCTGCCCGGTGATCAAAATCTCGCCGTTGTTCCAGCATGAAAACCCCCGACGGATGCAATCCGCCGGGGGTGTGCTGGATGGCTTGGTGACTGGCTCCAGTGGGACTGGGGACTGTCCCCGGGCGGTGCTCAGATGGCGCCGTTGGGTGGTGGGGTCAGGCCGGCATTGCCGCTGTAGAGGGATGCGGTGCGGTTCACCGTGGTCAGCGGCTGGCCGTCGCTGGTCTGCATGCCGCGTAGGTAGGGAACCGTGTCCTGGCCGAAGGCCTGGGCGTACTCGGCACTGGCCAGCAGATCGTCGATGGCGCTCTGCAGGCCCTCGCTGGTGCGAAGGGCTAGAAAACGACTGGTTTCCTGGGGCTGGGCGGCACGACCGAGAATGGCCAGATAGGCAGCTGCTGCGGTGCGCAGTGGTGCCAGGCGGTTCAGCCGTTGCTGGAACAGGTCGCTTCCAGCCACGACCGCCACGAATTCCGCCACGGTGAGCTGACCATTGCGGAACTGGGATTCCGCATCAACCAGCCGCTCCGCCTCCAGGGCCGGCCGGTTGAGCAACTGCCGGTAGACGGCATCGGCGGCTTCGCGCACCTGCTGCTCATTGGTGGTGCGGCCCAGTTTCAGCGGCTGGGCCAGGCTCTGACGGCGATTGAGGCCCTGGGGGCGACTCGGCTGCAACGCTTTGGCCATGGCGGCTCCCGGCTGGCGCGCCGGAGTGGCGGCCAGGTTGCCGCTTTCCTGCTTGGTCCAGCCACCTGCTGAGGGTGCCGAGGGCCTGGGCTGGCTGAAGCCGGCTCCCCCGGGGGTGACCCAGGCACCCAGTCCGGGGCTGGTGCGCCAGCGGCGGCTGGGTTCGGGGTTGATGCGCACGCTGCCCGGGCCAGGAGCAGTGGAGGGTGGCGAAGCCATCACCTCACCGCCGGCCACCTGGGCGGTCCACACGCCCCGCACCACGCTGCGCCGATCCGGGAGGTTGCGGGGGGTGAGATCCCCGGTGGTGCGCAGGCTGTTGCCGGCGGACGTCTCAGGCCGCGGGCGGGCATTGAGGTCGGCGTAGGCGCCGGCATTGAAGGGCCTGTTCAGCCCAGGAACGGCCCGGGCGTTGCGATCGGCCGGAGTGATGAAGCGCTCGTAGGGAACGGTGTCCTCGCCGAAGCAGTCGTTGTATTCGCGGCTGGCGAGCATCTGATCTACAACGCCGTAGAACCCCTTGCGGGCGGCAGTGTCGAAGTAGGAATCAATCTCCCAGCGCCCGAAGGTGGGCCGGCCCAGCAGCCGGCGATGCATCACCTCGATGGCCTTGGTGATGTAGAGCCCGCTCCAGTAGCGGCGGCGGAAGGCCTCACTACGGGCCACCTGGCGCACGAATTCGCGCAGGCTGATGTCGCCGTTCTCGAGCTTGATCTCCTCCACCTTGTTGCGCTCCCCGGCATAGCCGGCGTTGCCGAGCACCTGCACGTACACCGCGTTGATCACGGCCTGGGTGCTGCTCTCGGTGCCCCGGATGCTGGGCTGGCCGCCCCGGCGGGGCACGGAGTTGCCGCCGGTGGCGATCTGCTGCAGGCGCACCACCCGCGGGCCAACCCGCCGGGGTTTGGCCTGGCGGAAGCCGGGGCTGTCCATCTGGCCGGGCTGGGCCATGCCATTGCCGATCAGGATGCGGCGGCTGTCGTAGCTGAACGGGGCGGGCCGGGTGGCCACGTTGGCCGTGCCCGAGGGGAAGATCGCGCCGTAGGTGAGGCCGAGGGGATCGTTGCCGCCGCCATAGGGGTGCTGGTCGGCCAGGGGCTGGCGGTAGGCGGCGTAGAGGGTGACGTACTGGGGCGCGCCCTCAAAGGGAGCGCTGAAGCGGAAGAGTTTGCGGTTGCTGCCCCAGCCGGCGCTCTCCTGAGCCTCTTCGCCGAGATCACGCAGGAAGGGCACGGTCTCCTCGCCGAACACCCGGGCGTACTCCATCGAGTTCACCAGGCAGTCGACCAGGCCAGGCAGGCCCTGCTCGCTCACGATGTCGAAATAGGTGGTGAATTCCTCCCGGGAGCTGATGCCCCGTCCCAGGAAGTGGCGGAAGGCCAGCTCCACGGCCCGGCTGTTGGAGAAGCGTCCGTAGAACTGCTTCTGGTACTCCTTGCTGCGGCCGAGGGCGCGGATGAACTCGCGCATCGAGATCTGACCCTGGCGCACCTGGGTGGCCTCCACCGGGCACACCACCTGGCTGTAGCCCTTGACGATGTCGCGCTCGAACACCTGGCGATAGGCCGCACGCACCACCTCGGCCTTCTGGCCGCCGGTCATGGCCGGCTTCATCACGAAGCGCTGGGCCTTTCCCTGGGCGGCCAGGGCATAGGTGGCGGGCAGTTGCAGGCCCTGGTTCAGCGGGCTGCCCAGCCGCTGGCGGGCCGAAGGGGTGGGGACCTCCAGCTCGCTGATCAGCACGTTGAAGGCCTGGATCACCAGCTCGCGGATGTCGGGCTGGTCGGTGAACAGGCCGGCAGCGGCGGCACGCATCTCCTGCAGGGCCACGTTGGTGGCGGCCAGGGAGCAGGCCTTCTCGAGCAC
>JBBASN010000165.1:0-3649 GCA_040399225.1 Prochlorococcaceae cyanobacterium
TCTCGACCACATGCTCCACCAGATCAGCAGCCACGGCCTGCTCGACCTGGAGATCCAGGCCACGGGCGACACCCACATCGACGACCACCACACCAATGAGGACGTGGGCATCGCCTTCGGCCAGGCCCTGGCCCAGGCCCTGGGCGACCGGCGCGGCATCCATCGCTTCGGCCACTTCGTGGCGCCCCTGGATGAGGCCCTTGTGCAGGTGGCGCTGGACTGCAGCGGCCGGCCCCACCTGAGCTTCGGTCTGCAGATCCCGGCCCAGAAGATCGGCAGCTACGACACCGAGCTGGTGAAGGAGTTCTTCGTGGCGGTGGTGAACAACAGCGGCCTCACCCTGCACATCCGCCAGCTGGCGGGGGCCAACTCCCACCACATCGTGGAGGCCTGTTTCAAGGCCTTCGCCCGCGCCCTGCGGCTGGCCACCGAGATCGACCCGCGCCGGGCCGGCGCCGTGCCCAGCAGCAAGGGGGTGCTGGAGCGGGCCGGGGGCCAGTAGCTGAGGTCCTGTCGGTCAGCCCAGGGGCGGCCGTGCCCAGAGAAACAGCCCGTGACGGTTGGCCTCGGTCATGGTGAGTTCGGTGTCGAGCAGCAGGGCGCCCCGGGCTTCCCAGGCGATCCCCGCCAGACCGGCGGCAGCGGCCTTGGCCACGGTGATGGGACCGATCGCCGGCAGGTCCATGCGGCGATCCTGGTGGAGCTTGGGCGCCTTGTAGAGCACGCCGGAGCGGCTGCCGGAGGGCTGGTCATCCCGGATCGCAGCCACCCACTCGAGCATGGCGTCAGTGCCGGGCAGGGATTCGGTGGCCAGGCAGAGTCCGCCGGCCACCACGGCCCCCTGGCCCACATCCACCGCCGAGATCGCCTCCACGATGTAGGCCGCGCGCTCCACATCGGCGCGATCCTGGTCGCTGGGAACCTTGCTGGCGTACAGACCCGGTTCGGGCAACAGGCTGGGGGCGACATCCTCGACGCCCACCACCTCCAGGCCGAGCTCCTCAATGATTTCCGCCAGGGCCCGGAGGGAGGCGTCGTCGCCCTTGCGCAGGGAGGCCAGGATCCGCGGAGCGGCCAGCAGGGTGGAGCTCTCGAAACGCAGGGGATTGAGATGGCGGGGGCGATGGAACTTGCCCACCATCACCACCTGGCGGACTCCCCGCGCCTCCAGGGAGCGAAAGAAGGAGATCGCGCGCTCGAAATAAAACTCCTCCGCATCCTCAAGCTCCACCGGGATGCCGTGGGGGTGGCAGCAGAGGTGGGAGCGGCCGGCCGCGCTGAGGGCCTGGGAGAGAAGGCCGGGCAGCACTCCTGAACCGGCGATGATCGCGAGGTTGGGATCACCCATCCGGGCCGGTTGCAACCGCTGCATGTTGATTGCAGTCAACTGCCCCGGAGCAGGGCAGGCCCCCCCGCAGTGGACACGTGCTGGGGCGTCATGTCCGGCAGGCCTGCAGCAGATGCTGGGGCAGATCCCCAAGCGCGAGCCGCTGCTCGGCAACCTCTTCCCGCAGGTCCTTGAGCCGCGCCACCCCCTCGGCCGCCTCGCCATCGCCGATCACGGCCGCATAGCGGGCGCCGGAGCGATCGGCCCGCTTGAACTGCTTGGCGAAGGCGGCGCCGCTGGCATCCCACTCCACCGCCAGCCCGGCCGCCCGGCAGGCGCGGGCCAGTGGCAGTGCCAGCGCCTCGGCCGCCTCGCCCCGGCTCACCACATAGAGGTCGATGGACTGGCCGGGGGGAGCGCTGGCCTGGCTGAGCAGCAACACCAACCGCTCCATGCCCAGGGCCCAGCCGATTGCCGGCGTGGCAGGCCCGCCGAGCTGCTGCACCAGGCCGTCGTAGCGGCCGCCCCCGCACACCGTGGCCTGGGCCCCGAGCTGGCTGCTGGTGATTTCGAAGGCGGTGTGGCTGTAGTAGTCGAGGCCGCGCACCAGGCGGGGATTGAGCTGCATGGGAATCTGCAGGGCCGCCAGGCCGGCCTGCACCTGGGCGAAGCGCTCGCGGCTCTCGGCGCTGAGGGCCTCGGCCAGGGAGGGGGCCGCCGCCAGCAGGGCCTGGGTGTCAGGGTTCTTGGAATCGAGCACCCGCAGGGGGTTGGCGTGGATGCGGGCCTGGGAGTCGGGATCGAGCCGGTCGCGGTGGGCCTCCAGCCAGGCCACCAGCTGGTCGCGATAGCGCGCCCGGTCGTCGGGGCTGCCGAGGGTGTTGAGCTCCAGGGCCAGGCCGCCCACGCCCAGATCGGCGAGCAGGTCCCAGGCGATGGCGATCGCCTCCACGTCGCTGCGGGCATCGGCGAAGCCGAGCAGTTCCAGGCCGAGCTGGTGGAACTGGCGCTGGCGTCCCGCCTGGGGACGCTCGTAGCGAAACATCGGCCCGCCGTACCAGAGCCGCTGCGCCCCCTGGCTGAGCAGACCGTGCTGGATGGCGGCCCGCACCACCGATGCCGTGCCCTCGGGCCGCAGGGTGCAGCTGCGCTCGCCGCGATCGAGGAAGGTGTACATCTCCTTGCCCACCACATCGGTGGCCTCGCCGATGCCGCGGGCGAACAGCTCGGTGACCTCCAGCAGCGGCGTGCGGATCTCCTGCACAGCCGCCCGCCGGAAGTGGGCGCGCGCGGTGTCCTCCACCTGCCGCCAGAGCGGGGTCTGCCCGGGCAGCAGATCAACCATGCCGCGCAGACTCTGGAGCGAGGCCAATCGGTTCTGGGCAAGTGGGGCGAGTCTGCCTGGCGACCCGGATCAGCCGGCGTACTGGCGGTACCAGGCGGCAAAATGCTCCACCCCCTCGCGCAGCGGCGTGGAGGGCCGGAAGCCCACCCAGGCTTCCAGGGCGCTGGTGTCGGCGGCGGTGGCCTCCACATCCCCAGGCTGCATCGGCTCCAGCTGCAGGATCGCCGGCCGCTCCAGGGCCCGCTCCAGCTCGGCGATGAACACAAGCAGCTCCTCGGGCTGGGCGTTGCCGATGTTGAACAGGCGGTGCGGGGCCCAGCTGGTGGACGGATCCGGCGCCTCCGCATCGAAAGCGGGATTGGCCGTGGCCGGCTTGTCCAGGCAGCGGATCACCCCCTCAACGATGTCGTCGATGTAGGTGAAGTCACGCCGCATCCGGCCCTGGTTGAACACCCGGATCGGCTCACCCGCCAGGATCGCCCGGGCGAACAGCATCGGCGCCATGTCCGGCCGGCCCCAGGGGCCGTACACCGTGAAGAAGCGCAGGCCCGTGGCCGGCAGGCCGTACAGATGGCTGTAGGTGTGGGCCATCAGCTCGTTGGCCTTCTTGGTGGCGGCATACAGGCTCACCGGATGGTTCACCGGCTGCGCCTCGCTGAAGGGCAGATTGCGGTTACCGCCATACACCGAGCTGCTGCTGGCATACACCAGGTGCTCCACCTGCTGGTGGCGGCAGCCCTCCAGCACATGGCCCATGGCCACCAGGTTGCTCTGCACATAGGCCCCGGGGTTCTCCAGGGAGTAGCGCACCCCGGCCTGGGCCGCCAGGTGGATCAGCCGGCTGGGGCCCACGACCGCCAGCAGGGCCGCCAGCGCCGGGCCATCGGCCAGGTCGAGCTGGTGAAACCGCCAGGCGTTCGGGCTGCCGCTGGCGGCTGCCTGGGCCTCCAGCCGTTGCAGGCGCGCCTGTTTGAGGG
>JBBASN010000166.1:0-3626 GCA_040399225.1 Prochlorococcaceae cyanobacterium
TTGGGATTGGTGATTTCCAGCTCGGCCACCACCGCATCGGAGCTGATGGCCACCGAGCGCACCGTGCCCACCATCACCCCACGGAAGACGACGGGTGAGCGCACGGCCAGGCCATCGGCCTGCTGGAAGCGCGCTTCCACCGTCCAGTACTGGCGGGTGAGGGAGAGCCCCCGCAGCCACATGCTCAGGCCCACCGCACTGGAGATGGCGGCCAGCAGCGAGAAGCCGACGATCGCTTCGCGGACGGAGCGGCGCATCGATCACACCTCCGCCGGTTGCATCGGGCCCTGCAGGCTACCGCTGCGGAACTGCACCACGTAGGGATTGTCGGAGTGCCGGTATGCCTCCAGATCCCCCTGCCAGCGGAACTGGCCGTCGTAGATCAGCACCATGCGCTGGCCGGTGCGCTCAATCGTGCTGTGCACGTGGCTCACCACCACGGCGCTGGCCTGGGTGAGGGTGGTGGTGCGGACGATCAGATCCTCGATCCGCGTGCAGGCCACCGGATCCAGACCGGCCGTGGGCTCATCGAACAGCAGCAGCGGCACGCCGTCGTTCGGTTGGCTGGGGGCCTGGATCAGGGCCCGGGCAAAGCTCACCCGTTTCTGCATGCCGCCGCTGAGCTCGCCGGGCATCTGGTTCTCGATGCCTCCGAGCCCAACCGCCTCCAGCGCCTGGCGCACCCGCTCCCGGATGTCGCTGTCGCGCAGCCGGCTAAAGCGATAGAGCAGAAAGCCCACGTTTTCCCCCACCGTGAGCGATCCCAGCAGGGCGGGGTTCTGAAAGACCAGGCGAACATCCGCGGGATGCTGCTGGTCGAGCCGCAGATAGGTCTGGGGTTTGCCATGCAGCAGAAGTTGGCCGCCGCTGGGCAGCTGCAGCCCTGCCAGCAGGCGCAGGATCGTGGACTTCCCCACCCCGGAGGGGCCCACCACCACCAGCCGTTCGCCGGGCTCGATGCGCAGGTTCACCTGATCCAGCACCCGCTTGGAGCCGAACTGCAGGCTGAGGTTGCGCAGCTCGGCTACCGGCACGCCAGCCGGCTCTGCGCGGGCGATGCCAGCAACCATGGCGTCCGCCGCAGAGCGAGGGGGGGACGGGCTGGTCAGAACGGTGAGGCAACCGTCCCCATCCTGCCCTGATTCCCGCTGGCTGGTTGTGGTCGATCAGGGCGTCTGCCTACAGTTGAGTTCCGTTCGGCCGGAACACCCTCCGTTCTTGCCTGTGCCAGCCTCGCCCTCTCCGCAGCGGCGGTCGCGTCGGCTGAGCACCCGTCCCGACTGGATCGGCCGCGGTGACCTGCGCCAGAAGGATCTGGTGAGCCGTTCCCGGCGGGCCGTGCGCTGGCTGCAGCCGGGCCTGGTGGTGAAACGCTGGGTGCTCACCTCCGGCCTTGGCCTGCTGATCGCCCTGCTGGGGGCGGCCGTATGGGCTGACCTGCAGCCCATCTACTGGACCCTGGCCGGCATCCAGTGGCTGCTCAAGAACCTCACCACCGTGCTGCCGCGGGAGTTCACCGGGCCGCTGGTGCTGGCCATCGGCGCCGGCCTGATCTGGCTGGGCCAGAGCCGCAGTTTCGGCACGATCCAGCAGGCGCTGGCTCCGGACAAGGACACCCTGCTGGTGGATGCACTGGCGGCCCAGGGACGGCTCAACCGGGGGCCGAGCATCGTGGCCATAGGCGGCGGCACCGGCCTCTCCACCCTGCTCAGTGGCCTCAAGCGCTACAGCTCCAACCTCACGGCAATCGTCACCGTGGCCGACGACGGCGGCAGCAGCGGGGTGCTGCGCCGGGAACTGGGGGTGCAGCCCCCGGGTGACATCCGCAACTGTCTGGCCGCCCTAGCCCGTGAGGAGCCCCTGCTCACCCGCCTGTTCCAGTACCGCTTCCAGGCCGGTGGGGGTCTGGAGGGGCACAGCTTCGGCAACCTCTTTCTCTCCGCCCTCACCTCGATCACGGGCAGCCTGGAGGCTGCGATCACCGCCAGCGGCCGGGTGCTGGCGGTGCAGGGCCAGGTGGTGCCCGCCACCAACGCCGATGTGCGCCTCTGGGCCGAGCTGGAGAACGGCGAGCGGATCGAGGGCGAGTCGCGCATCGGCCGCTCCACCAGCCCGATCGTGCGCCTCGGTTGCACCCCCGAGCGCCCTCCCGCCCTGCCCAGGGCGATCGAGGCCATTGCCCACGCCGATCTGATCGTGCTGGGTCCGGGCAGTCTCTACACCTCGCTGCTGCCCAACTTGCTGGTGCCGGAGCTGGTGGAGGCGATTGCCCGCAGCAAGGCCCCCCGGCTCTACATCTGCAATCTGATGACCCAGCCCGGCGAGACCGATGGGCTGGACGTGGAGGGCCATCTGCGGGCGATCGAGTCCCAGCTGGCCAGCATCGGCGTGGAGGAACGGCTGTTCACCGCCGTGCTGGCCCAGGAGGACATGCAGGATTCCCCCCTGCTCGAGCACTACCGCCAACTCGGTGCCGAGCCGGTCACCTGTGACAGTCGCAGGCTGCGCCGCCAGGGCTATCGGGTGATGCAGGCTCCTCTGCAGGGGGCCAGGCCCACGGCCACCCTGCGCCACGATCCCCGCAACCTGGCCCTGGCGGTGATCCGCTTCTACAGGCAGCAGCTCCGGGTGTCCTGAACGCGATCAGTAGGCGTCCTGCATCTCGTAAAAATCCGGCTGCACATAGTCCTTCCTCAGTGGCCAGCCCTTCCAGTCCTCCGGCATCAGCAGCCGCTTGGGATGGGGATGGCCTGCGTAGCGGATGCCGAACATGTCGAAGGTCTCGCGCTCCTGCCAGTCGGCGCCGCGGAACAGGCCGTAGAGGCTGGGGATGGTGAGGTCGCCGTCGCGCTCCAGGAACACCTTCAACCGCACCTCTTCGGGCTTTACCTCGACCGGCAGATGGGCCACGGCTTCGCTCTGATCGGCAAGGCTGCCCAGTCTCACCAGGTGGTAGAAGCTCACCAGGCGGCCACCGGGGCCTTCGTCGTAACCCCCCTGGCACTGCAGGTAATCAAAGCCGTGGGCCTTGAGAGCCGTGGCCAGCAGGGGCAGGAAGTCCGGCTCCACAGCGATCACCTCAACCCCGAGATGGTCGGGTGGCAGCAGCTCATGGTCAAAGCCCTGGCTGGTGAGCCACTGGCTCACCGGACCGGGGGCCTGGGTGGCGATCGACTCGCCGCTGGCTTGGGGGGTGTCCTCGGGCATCGCAGGGTTCGCGGGAGATCAGGAGCTGGCGCCGGCGGCCGGCGCTGCGGCAACCTGCCGCCCATCGGCCAGGGCCCCGAGGGGCAGCGCGGCGGCGGCGGCCAGGGCGGCCTTCTGGGTTTCGGCCTGCAGATAGCGGCCGTCCACGATCGGCTCCACCGCCTTCATCTGGTGGGCCACCGTGCAGTAGCGGTGGGTCTGCTGCAGGGCGCCGCGCTCGGCCAGGGCCTCGTTGCCCACTTTCTTGCGCAGCTTGATCACCGCATCGAAGATCGCCTCGGGCCGCGGCGGGCAGCCGGGGAGGTAGAGGTCCACGGGGATCAGCTTGTCCACCCCGCGCACGGCGGTGGTGGAGTCGGCCGAAAACATGCCGCCGGTGATCGTGCAGGCCCCCATGGCGATCACGTACTTGGGCTCAG
>JBBASN010000167.1:0-3561 GCA_040399225.1 Prochlorococcaceae cyanobacterium
ACAGCTACACGGGTGACCAGCGCATCCTCGATGCAGCCCACCGCGACCTGCGCCGCGCCCGCGCCGCCGCCGTGAACATCGTTCCCACCAGCACCGGCGCCGCTAAGGCCGTGGCTCTGGTGTACCCCGAGGTGAAGGGCAAGCTGAGCGGCATCGCCCTGCGCGTGCCCACTCCCAACGTGTCGGTGTGCGACATGGTGTTCGAGACCGGCCGCGACACCAGCGCTGAGGAAGTGAATGCCGTGCTCAAGGCCGCTTCCGAGAACGGCATGAAGGGGATCATCAAGTACTGCGATCTGCCCCTGGTCTCGAGCGATCACGGCGGCACCGATGAGAGCACCATCGTCGATTCCGACCTCACCCTGGTGATGGGCGGCAATATGGTGAAGGTGATCTGCTGGTACGACAACGAGTGGGGCTACAGCCAGCGCGTCGTCGACCTGGCCGAGATCGTGGCCAAGAACTGGAAGTGATGGCCTCAGCCCGGGGCTGATGCTTTACCACCAGCCCTGTTGGGTTTCCCCCCTCCTCTGGCCGCCCTCAGGCGGCCTTTTTGTTTGGTTTGCCCGCATCCATTGGCAGCCTGATCCATTTCACCGTCTGCTGCTTGCGCAGGCGGAATCGGAGGGTCTGTTGTTGATCACCGCCGATGCGCTCGTGGCCCGCTATCCGGGTCCGGTGCGGCACCAGACCAGCTTCTGAGCGGGGCCTGGGTCTCGGGTCGCTCAGCCAAAGTGTTGGAAGCCAGCGATGCCGCTGGCTGCTCCCGGCCAGGGGCTGCCGTCGCTCCAGCCAAGGTAGCCGGCGCGGCCGCCCGTCTCCAGCCTGCCGATCACGGTTGTGCCGGGCAGGGTCGCTAGCAGGGCTGCCGCCCAGGCGGGCTCCAGGGCCAGCACGAGCTCGAAGTCTTCGCCGCCGTCCAGGCACCAGCGCTCCGCTTCCGGCCGGGCGGCCATGGCCGGATCGAGGGGCAGGGCATGGCGATCCAGCCGGGCTGCGCAACCGCTGGCGGCGGCGATCGCCGCCACGGCGGCCGCCAGTCCGTCGCTGCTGTCGCAGCCGCCCACCCGCCAGGGCAGCGCCGCCGGCCGGCTGGTGAGCAGGGCGTGCACCGCGTCGAAGCGCGGCTGCGGCCGCCGGTGGGCCCCGATCGCCCGCGTTGCCAGAGCGGCGGCCGTTTCCCCTTCCCTGCCCACGCCGGTGGGGAGCTGGATCTCCCCCTGCAGCAGCGCCAGCCCCAGGCGGCTCAGCCCATGGGGGCCGGTGCACACCAGCAGATCCCCAGGCTGACCATCGGCGCGGCGGATCGGGCCGCCGTCGCGGCTCAGGCGTCCCAGGGCTGTGATCGCCAGCAGGCGCTGGCCGCCGCTGCTGCAGTCGCCCCCCAGGATCTCGCCGCCATGCGCCGCCAGGGCCTGCTGGAGCCCCTCGTACACCCCCTCCACCCAGCTCCAGGCGGTGCCGCCCGGTGCCACCAGCGCCACCGTGAGCCCCACCACCTCGGTGCAGCCCATCGCCGCCAGGTCGGAGAGGTTGGCCGCCGCGGCCCGCCAGCCCACATCGGCCGGCCCGGTGGTGGCGTCGCTGAAATGCACCCCCTCCACCAGCACATCGCTGTTGACCACCAGCTGCTCAGCGGAGTCGGTCGCCCGAGCCAGCAGGGCGGCATCGTCGGCGAACTGGCCCGGCGGCGCGAACGCCCCGAGCCGGCGGATCAGTTCCCACTCGCCCAGGTCCGCCAGGGTTTCCCCCATGGCGCCGCTCAGGCGTGGGGCCTGAGGTTGTCGGCGCCTTCGATCACCCGGGCCGAGACGATGCGGTCGTCGACGGTCAGCTCCTCGAGCACATCCATCCCCTCCACCACGTAGCCGAAGGCCGCATTGCGGCCGTCCACCAGGTTGAGGCCGGCGGGAGTGAGCTCCGGTTCGTAGAGGAAGAAGAAGAACTGCGACGATCCGTCGTCGAGATGCTCGTCCGAGTGGGCCCAGCCCAGGGTGCCGTAGGTGGAGAAGGGGAGCACCGGCTCCGCCTTGTAGCGGCCCACGTCTTCGAAGGTCTGGTTGTAGATCGGCTCGTCGTCGCCGCTGATGCGGATCTCCAGTGGCACGTGCCGCTCCTCGCCGCTCTTCGGATCCACGTAGCCCACGGCGTCGCCCTTTGGATCGCCCGTCTGGAGCACGTAGAAGTCTTCGGCCCGGGTAAAGGGAAGGCCGTCGTAGAACGTTCGCTGCACCAGATCCACAAAGGCGCCGCCCGTGAGTGGTGCGTTGTAGCCGTCGACCACGGCGGTGAGGTCACCCTTGCTGGTGCTGATCCTCACCGTGGCCCGGCCGAGCAGCCTCGGCAGGTCGTCGAACTCGGCGGGGATCGGGAAGGGGAACGGGCCCACCAACCTGGCTTCGGCGGCGCCGATGGTCGCCAGCGCGGCGCGACGGGTGGTCAGGAAGGCATCGCGATCCTGGGCTTCGGCGGCAGTGGCCACCTCCTGCAGTTGCTTCTCCAGCCGCTCGAGCAGCTCGGTGGCGGTCGCCCGATCCTCGGCGGCGAAGCGCTCAAGGATGGCGGACCGTTGGCTTGTCAGCAGGGACTGGCTGCGGGTCACCGCACCGGCCAGGGGCTTCCAGCGCTTGGCACGCAGGTCGTCGCTGGTGGATTCCAGGCGGTGCTGCAGATCCTGCAGCTGCGGGGCGTCGATGGGCAGGGCGTTGCGCAGGATCGCTTCGGGGTCCTTCACGGCGTTGCCCTGGGGCAGGGCCGCCCAGGCGACGGGTGCCAGCAGCAGGGCCAGCAGGCAGGCCGCCAGGAGCTTGATCCCGAACAGTCCTATCGCCACGCCGACCGAGGGGACGGCCTGGCCAGCGCGGGAACTGCGGGAATCGCGGGAACCGATTTGCAACGATCTCCACCCCATCATGACCCCTTGGCTGAGCGGACTCTGGCACAACTGCCCTGTGCCGGAAGGGTCCGGGGCCCCAGAGCGTTGCCTGGGCGTTCCGGTAGCCAGCCTTACAATCCGCCGGATCCGACACGCCGGAATGATCTCCAGCAACGACTTTCGTACCGGCACCTCGATCGAGCTCGATGGCCAGGTCTGGCGCGTCGTTGAATTCCTGCATGTGAAGCCGGGCAAGGGCTCTGCCTTCGTGCGCACCAAGCTCAAGGCGGTGCAGAGCGGCAACGTGGTGGAGAAGACCTTCCGGGCCGGCGAGATGGTGCCCCAGGCCGTGCTGGAGAAGAGCACCCTGCAGCACACCTACATGGAGGGCGACGACTACGTGTTCATGGACATGGCCACGTATGAGGAGACCCGCCTCACCGCCAAGCAGATCGGCGACAGCCGCAAATACCTCAAGGAGGGCATGGAGGTGAACGTGGTGGCCTGGAACGGCAAGCCCCTGGAGGTGGAGCTGCCCAACTCGGTGGTGCTGGAGATCACCCAGACCGATCCGGGTGTCAAGGGTGATACGGCCACCGGCGGCACCAAGCCGGCGATCGTGGAGACCGGCGCCCAGGTGATGGTGCCCCTGTTCCTCTCGATCGGCGAGAAGATCAAGATCGACA
>JBBASN010000168.1:0-3474 GCA_040399225.1 Prochlorococcaceae cyanobacterium
GCGATCCGCCTGGGACAGGCGCCCCGCCATCTGCTGGCCACGGAGGCCTGGATGGACACCCATCCGCTTCTGTTGAACGCCCTGCCGCCCGGCTGCCGCCTGCACAGGGTGAGTGAAGAGGTGCTCCAGGCCGTGGCCAGCACCCAGCATCCGGATGGGGTGGTGGCCACCCTGGTGCCGCCGGCCATCGCCTCCGGGCCCGGCGACGGCCTGGCAGCAGCGACCAGTGCCCCAGGCTTCTGGCTGGTGCTCGACACGATCCAGGACCCCGGCAACCTGGGCACGCTGATGCGCACCGCGCTGGCGGCCGGAGTGCGCAGCCTGTGGCTGGCCGATGGGGCGGATCCCTTCCAGCCCAAGGTGTTGCGCGCTTCCGCCGGGGCTGCCCTGGCCCTGCCGCTCTGGCGCGGCAGCCGGGCTGAGCTGGCGCAGCGCCTGCTGCTGTTGCGGGATCGGCATGGCGTGCAGCTGCTCGCCACCGTGCCGCCGGAGCAGGGCGGGCAGCCCTACTGGCAACTCGACTGGACAGCTCCGACGGCCCTGATGCTGGGCAGTGAGGGGGCGGGGCTGGCCCGGGAGCTGCAGGCACTGGCCAGCCAGCAGGTCACCGTTCCCCACAGTCCGGCGGTGGAGTCCCTGAATGTGGCGGTGGCGGCGGCCCCGCTGCTGCTGGAGCGCCTGCGGCAGGAGAGAATGCCGGCCAGCTGAACAGTGGCCCAGGTGAGCGCAGCCCCCTCCAATTCTTCCGGCTCCTCTGGCGATTTTGATTTCGATGTGATCGTGATCGGGGCCGGTTACGGCGGCTTCGACGCGGCAAAGCACGCCGCGGAGCACGGGCTCACTGTGGCCATCGTGGAATCGCGCGACATGGGCGGCACCTGCGTGAATCGGGGCTGCGTGCCCTCCAAGGCCCTGCTGGCCGCCAGTGGCCGGGTGCGGGAGCTTGCCGATGCCGAGCACCTGGCCGGCTTCGGCATCCACGCCGCGCCGGTGCGCTTTGAGCGCCAGAAGATCGCCGACCATGCCAACCAGCTCGTGGCCACGATCCGCGCCAACCTCACCAAGACCCTGGAGCGCGCCGGCGCCACGATCCTGCGGGGCAAGGGCCGACTCGCCGGCCATCAACAGGTGACGGTGCGCGCGAGCGGCACTGGCGTGGAGCGCACCTACAGCGCCCGCGACGTGATCATCGCCACGGGTTCGGAGCCGTTCGTGCCCCGCGGCATCGAAACCGATGGCCGCACCGTGTTCACCAGCGACGAGGCGGTGAGCCTGGAGTGGCTGCCCCGCTGGCTGGCGATCATCGGCAGCGGCTACATCGGCCTGGAATTCGCCGATGTTTACACCGCTCTGGGCTGTGAGGTGACGATGATCGAGGCCCTGGATCGGGTGATGCCCACCTTCGATCCCGACATCGCTAAGGTCGCCGCCCGCAACTTGATCGACGGCCGCGACATCGACGCCCGCGCCGGTGTGCTGGCCCGCAAGGTGACCCCCGGCTGCCCGGTGCAGATCGAGCTGGCCGACATGCAGACCAAGGAGCTGGTGGAGACCCTGGAGGTGGATGCCGTGCTGGTGGCCACCGGCCGGGTGCCGAGCAGCGCCGAGCTCAACCTGGTGGCCGTTGGTGTGGAACCCGAGCGTGGCTTCGTCCCGGTGGACGACCACATGCGCGTGCTGGTGGGCGGGGAGCCCGTGCCCCACCTGTGGGCCGTGGGCGATGTGACCGGCAAGATGATGCTGGCCCACACCGCCGCCGCCCAGGGCACCGTGGCGATCGACAACATCCTGGGCCACACGCGGGCCATCGACTACCGCTCGATTCCGGCGGCAACCTTCACCCATCCGGAGATCAGCTCGGTGGGCCTGAGCGAGGCCGATGCCAAGGCACTGGCGGCGAAGGAGGGCTTCGAACTGGGATCGGTGCGCAGCTACTTCAAGGCCAACTCCAAGGCCCTGGCCGAGCTGGAGAGCGACGGCCTGATGAAGCTGCTGTTCAACAAGAGCAGCGGCGAGGTGCTCGGCGCCCACATCTACGGTCTGCACGCCGCCGACCTGATTCAGGAGATCGCCAACGCCGTGGCCCGCCGCCAGAGCGTGAAGCAGCTGGTCAACGAGGTGCACACCCACCCCACCCTCAGCGAGGTGGTTGAAGTGGCCTACAAACAGGCGGCCATGGCTGTTGGCTAGCTCAACCAGCTGTTGGCTGGCGCAATCAGCAGCGGGTCTGGGAGGGCTTCTCGGCGAAGCGTTCCTGGTAGTGGCGGGCCGTGGTGCCATTGCCGGGCAGCCCGCACTGGCGTAGGGCCTCGGCCATACCTGGCCGGCGCCCCCCCTGCAGCAGCAGCTGGCGCAGCCGGGCGAGGCGCAGCTCGCGCAGGCTCTGGAGGGGGCGTTTCTGCAGGTGGTGCCGGAACGCCATCTGCAGGGCCCTGGGCGACACGCCCGTTTCCCTGGAGAGGTCGGCCAGGCTGAGATCGTCCGCCAGCCAGCGGTCCATGGCGCGCAACGTCTCGATCACGTGCCGCCATCCCCGGTCCTGGCGGGGAGTGGCGGAGCAGGGAACGGCGATCAGCGCATCCACCAGCAGGTCAAGCAGCTGGGGTTCCAGCACCAGCCACTCCTGGCTCAGGCCCTGGTCGGCCAGGGAGCGCAACCGGCGGATTGCCAGGCCCAGTCGGATGCAGGCCGGGTTGCTGTCCGCCAGGGAGCCGACGTCGTCAAGGGGCAGAAACGCCGTGAGCTGCCGACGGTCGGCAGCCAGCAGCAGCTGTTCCAGGGGGATCTGCAGGGTCCAGCTGAGGGATCCCGGTGAGTGCCGCCGGCCGGGAAGTTGGCAGTGCAGGTCGCCGAGGGTGCCATCCGGCTGTTCCTGCCAGTTCAGCTCCAGCTGATCGGGCTGGCCCTCAGGCCACGGCGCGGGGGACCGCAGGCTGAGGATCGGACCGTGGACGCAGGCGCCAGGACCTGGGGGGCGATCACCGAGCTGCAGGCTGGCAGGGCTGTGCAGAGCGACCCGGGGACGGCCCTTGAGCGGCATGGAGGTGGGCAGGCTGGTGCCCAGGAGAAAGTAAAAAAAATAGGTCCGGCCTTCGCGAATTGGGGCATGGGCCAGCACCGCTCTGGCGGGCAGCCTCTCGGGCAGCGCGGTCAACAGCTTTACGATCAGGCCAGCCTTCTTTCCCCGCCAACCCGTTGGAGATCCGCCGCCGGCCCCCGAATCCATCCGTGAAGGTGGCGCACCTGGAATACGCCATCCCCCATCAACAGGCCGAGCCGCGCCACATCCTCGAGCGAATTGTCTGGGAGAAGGACCGGGAGGTGGCCGCCTCCCGGGAGCGCCTGAGCCTCCAGAAGCTGCAGCAACAGGTGGCCGAGCTGCCCGCCACCCGCGATTTCCTCGCGGCCCTGCGCGCCAGCTGCCGCAAGCCGGCGGTGATCGCCGAGGTGAAGAAGGCCAGCCCCAGCAAGGGG
>JBBASN010000169.1:0-3455 GCA_040399225.1 Prochlorococcaceae cyanobacterium
TACACCGTGGCGCCGGGGGTGCGCTTGTCGTAGGCGATGGTGCGGGCCATCAGATCGCCCAGCTGGGCCGCCTCGCCAAGGATCCTGGCCTGGCGGGCATCGGGATTGAAGGGCTGGGCCGGCGCAATGCCCAGGGGCGCCAGCATCCCGAACATCATGCGGTCGCGGGGGGCGACGGGCTCATCGGCATAGAGCTCACTGAGCAGGCGCCAGTAGGTGAGATCGGCGGGCTGGGCCGATTGCCAGGGGCGACCACCCACTTCGCTGTAGCCGGTGGCCTGCGGATTGGCCCGCTGGTTCCAGCCGTAGAGGCGGTGCTGGCGCACGGTGGCCTCGGCCACGGCCTTGTCCGGTGCCAGGCCCCGGGTGCCGAACCACACCTGGTTGCTGGGGGAGCGGAAGATCCGGTAGCCCGGCGCCACCACCTCCGGCCCACCGGGGGGCAGGATCAGGTACTTGCCGCCGGCGCCCTTGTCGGGCCCGGTCTGGCCCATGTCGGTGATCGGCTGCTGCCAGATGTCCATCACCCCACCGGCGATGAGCCCGGCCGGCACCTCCACCACCAGTGGCCCCTGCTTGGCCAGATCCCAGAAACTGAAGGCGTAGAGGGTGGTGATGTTGGGGGTGAGCATCCCCGCTTTGTCCTGGAGCGTGCGGTAGAGCAGCACGTCGCCGTTGCGCACCCCCATGGTTTTCGCCTGGGCGTCGTAGAGCGCCTTGAACCCCACCGCCGGCAGGGCCCAGAGATAGGCCTGGGTGGCCCGCTGCAGATCGAGTTCGTCGTAGAGCTTCCGGGCGGTGGCGGCGGTGGGGTAGCCGTTCTCCAGTTGGAGAGGCCCGAGTCTGGTGCCTTGCACCTGGCTCGGGACCACACCGCCCTGTTGTACGCCTGATGGAGCCGGTGGCTTGGCGATCGCTCCACTGGTCAAGCCGAGACTGGCCAGGGAGGCGAGTAAGCAATGGCGCAGGAGGGAGGGTGGCATGCCGTTGTGATGGACGATCAGTGAAAGGATTTGTTGATCACGGACTGGTGATCTGGTCCTGGATTGGCAGGTTCTGAATCGGACTAAATAAAACTATTTTGGATCAATCATCGGCTTGTAGGTGTCAGTTTGCACATGATTGATCAGCCAAAAGTGCCAAATTCAGCCTGTGCTGAAGGGCGTTCACCTTCCGCTCACGACGATCGATCCAACTCACGCCTGGGGTGGGCTCCCAGCTCCCGGCGGTGCCGATAGCCCTCGCTGAGCTGGTGTGCCACCCAGCCGGGGCCGCTGAGGCTGAGCACCAGGATGGTGAGGGAGGTGCTCAGCCGGCTTGACACCGTGCGCGCCTGATCCAGGCCTGAATGCAGGAAGGTGAAGGTCACCAGGGTGGCGAAGATGCCGGTGGTGAGGGCACTGGCGGAGCGCAATGTGTCCTTGGGGCGCCGGCGGTCGGGTTGGCCCGCATCGCGGCTGAAGCTGTGGCCGCCGATGGCGCCGGCCACCATCAGGCAGCCCACCATCGCCAGCCGCAGGTGGAGGCCGGCCTGGGGATCGCTGCTGTGGATCTTCTGGGCCACCACCATCGCCGTGCCCAGCAGGCCGCCGCAACAGGCCCCCATCACCATCCACCAGCGCCAGGGGGTGCGGGTGCGGCCGCTGGCCACCGATCCCCCCGCCAGCAGCAGCGCCGTGAGCAAGGTGGACGGCAGGGCCTGCAGATGGCGGGTGCCCAGATAGGCGATTGCGACCGCCGCCAGGCCCGCCCCCAGCAGTCGCAGCCGCGTCGCCATGGCGGCCTTCACTGGCGGGCCAGGATCTGACGCATCTGCTCCTTCAGATCCACCACCGGCGTGCCGCTCACATCCACCAGCGCCCGCTTGATCTGGCCTGCGTAGGCGAAGGGGGGCTTGTAATCGGGCATGGCCGGCGAGCCGGGATCGGCACCTACCGCCACGCCGGCCGCCAGGCCGAGGCTGAGCGGGATCGTCACCGGCAGCTCGCCCTCACCCACCGGCTGGCCATCGAGCAACAGCACCACCTTGGCCGGGGTGCCCTTGCCGTTGGCGAGATCGGCGGGCCCGGTGGGGGTGAATTCGGCGCTCACGATGTGATGGCCGGCTGGGATGGTGCCGGCGGAGCGGATGCGGAAGAACTGCTCGGCCACGTAGTTGTAGCCGTAGGTGAGCTGGCCGTTCTGCACATAGAAGGCGAAACCGCCATCGTTGCCGCCCATGCTGAACAGCACCCCCTCGGCGCCACCCTCCGGCACCTCCACCTCCACCGACACCGAATGGGGCCGGTTGAGCACCCGCGGCGCCGCATTGGCCGGCACCATCTGGGTGCCCGGGTAATAGATGTAGCGCTGGCGGTCGGCGGTGATCTGGGGCCGCTCCACCGCGAAGCGCTGGGTGCCGCGGCTGTCAATCGGCAGCACGTTGTACTTGCCGGCCTCCACGTACCACATGCCGATCATGGCGATCAGGCGATCTCGCTCGCTGGCGGCAAGGTTGTTGGTTTCGGCGAAATCCTCGTGGAGGTTGTAGAGCTCCCAGCCGTGGGCATCGAGCTGGATCAGCTCGTCGTAGCTGATCGGATCGCCGAAGCGCCGGCCCGATTCCACAAACGAGGTGCCGGGCCAGGGGCATACGGCGCGCCAGCCATCGTGATAGAGCGAGCGATGGCCGAACATCTCGAAGTACTGGGTGAGGTGGAGGCTTGGCGCGCCGGGATCAGCGAAGCAGGAGGTGAGCGAGAAGCCCTCGATCGGGCTCTGGGTCACGCCGCGGATCGCCGTGGGTGCCTCGATGCCGAGGGCGTCGAGCACGGTGGGCACCATGTCGATCGCATGGCAGTACTGGGAGCGCACCTCGCCGCGGGCGGCGATGCCCTTGGGCCAGCTCACGATGAACGGATCGCTGGTGCCACCTCGGTAGGTCTCGCGCTTCCAGCGCCGGAAGGGGGTGTTGCCGGCGTGGGTCCAGCCCCAGGGGTAGTGGTTGAAATACTTCGGCCCGCCGATGTCATCGATGGCGGCAAGGTTCTGCTCCAGGTTCTCCGGCACGTTGTTGAAGAACTTGCCCTCATTCACTGATCCGGTTGGCCCGCCCTCGGAGCTGGCGCCGTTGTCGGAGATCACCATGATCAGGGTGTTGTCGTACTCGCCGATCTCCTTGAGGAAAGCGATCAGCTCGCCGATGTAGTGGTCGGTGTGCTCCAGGAAACCGGCAAACACTTCCATCATGCGGGCATACAGCCGTTTCTCCTCAGCGGAGAGGCCGTTCCAGTCCGGCACATCGGGGTCGTGGCGCGACAGCACGGTGTCTGGCGGGACGATGCCCAGTTCCTTCTGGCGCGCGAAGGTGTACTCGCGGTAGGCGTCCCAGCCGCCATCGAATTTGCCCTTGTACTTGTCGGCCCACTCCTTCGGCACGTGGTGGGGCGCATGCATGGCGCCGGTGCAGAAGTACA
>JBBASN010000170.1:0-3434 GCA_040399225.1 Prochlorococcaceae cyanobacterium
GCTGCCGGTGATGCTGTTGGCCTGGGGAGCCTGGCCATCGGGAACCACCAGGCCGGCCAGGTTGGCGTCGCTGGCGAAGTTGAGGTTGCCGCTGAGGTAGGGGAAGGCGGTGCCGGGGAAATCTTCCGAGCCGCTGATCAGATCCTTGATCACCCCAGTTCCCTGATCGAACTCGTGGTTGCCGAAGGCGATCGCCTGCACCCCCAGGGCGTTCTGGATCAGCACATCGCCGCGGCCCACGGCGCCGTAGGCCTGGGTGGAGGCGCCGTAGAACAAGCCGGGGATCCAGGCGTCGCCGCTGGAGAGGGTGAGGGTATTGACGAAGCCGGGGATGCCATCAAGGTCGATGTCCTCGGCGCGCAGGGCATTGAGCACACCGGAGAGCCTGGGGGCGTCGTCGAGGGCGGAGATGTTGCCCTCCTGGTCGGCCAGGTGGAACAGCTGCAGCTTGAAGGCGCTGCCTGGGGCAAGCGGCTCGGCGCTGGTGATGCTCACCTTGTCGTTGCCTTCGCTGCTGGCGATCAGGCCGGCGGGCTCGCCGGCGGGGCTGCGCAGGAAGGTGATGCCCTCGATCCGATCGGTGCCGGGGAACACCACCGGATCAACGGCCACCACGTTGTAGGGATCGCTCACGTCGAACACCGCCGCCACGCTGGTGGTGGTGCGCTCCAGGGCCACGAAGGCATAGGTACGGCCGGCCACGGTGGCGATCTCCACCATTTCGGGCTCGGTGCCCTTGTCGTCGTCGCGGTTGCCCGCCATCAGGCCCAGGCTGTTGGCCAGCTCCTCCAGGGCATCGCTGGAGTCGAACACGACGTTGCCCTTGTCGTCATAGATGCGCAGGGAGCGGGAGCCGATGCTGAAGGCCTTGTCGATCAGCCCATCGCCGTTGATGTCGCCGGAGTCGTTCAGAAGATTCAGCCGGGTGCCGCTGATGCCGGTGGCCGCGTTGAAGGCGGCGTTGAGAGCACTGACGCCAGGGTGATCGAGGAAGGCGGTGCCGTTGATCAGTGCGCTGTCGCTGGCACGGGTGAGGTCGTAGAACACGTTGCCCTTGTCGGGTTCGTATTCGCGCGAGTCGCCTTCGCCCACTGCCAGCAGGAACTGGCGCCCCTGCCCATCGGTGTAGGTGGCAATGCCATCCGGCATGGTGAGGCCCCACACCGGCAGACCGCTGATCGGCAGGTAGCGGTTGCCGCCGCTGGAGCTGCCGTTCACGTCCCGGTCGGAGCTGTCGAAACCGGCGCCATCGAAGTTCACCACCGTGAAGGTGTTGCCGCTGGCGCCTTCGGTGCCGAAGTCGTTGTCGTAATTGATTACCAGCGCGCCGTCGTCGCGGATGGTGAGGCCTTCGGGTTTGTCGTAGGCGATCGTGCCGCCGATCGAGGGAAGGTTGAACAGCTCGATCTTGTGGGCCAGGCGGATGCCGGCAGAGGCCAGCGCGTCAGCGCTGGAGGTGCTGAAGATCGCAGGGGTGGCCGGATTTGCGTCGTGGTCAACCAGGACGCGGCGGTTGTCGAGCAGCTCGGGGCTGACCACGCCGATCTTGCCCAGCCAGCCATCGGCGGTGGTGAGGGGCAGGGTGTCGGTGGCGCCGCGCAGGTCCACTTCGAACACGTGCTTGAAGCCGGTGAGGCTGCGGCTGCTGTCGCGCTCGATCACCAGGAACACGCCGCGGGCTGGATCGAAGGCCACATCGCCGATCTTGTCCTGACCAGCGCGGCCGCTGAGGAGATATAGGTGCTCCTTCACCGGCGTGCCGGTGGCAGGATCGATGGCCAGGATGCGGGTGAGCTCGGAGCGGCTGCGGCCCTCGGTGACGCCGTCACCGTTGGCATCCACGTCCAGGGGGCTCTGCATGAAGGCGTAGAGCAGCCCATCGGTGGGGTTGAAGGCCATGCCCTCGATGCCGCGGTTGCTCCAGCGGTTGCCGTAGACGGCGGGCAGGCTGTCGATCGTCTCGGCGCCGATCGGGGTGGCGCCATTCACGTTGTGCTGGGCGGCCAGCTGCGCCTTCTGGCCGGCAGGGATGTAGCGCTGGATCAGGTTGCCGGTGGCGGCATCGAAGATGGCGATCTGGCCGCGGTATTCATCGCCGACGGCGAACACCTGTCGCTCGCTGCCGCCGATGTTGAGGTTGAACAGTGAAACCGTCTCGGAGTCGATGCCAAAGGGGTCGTAAGCCAACACAGTGCCGTCGGCATCGATCGGTACGTCATCCTTGATCGCCAGCTGGGGCAGGCCTGTCAGGGGGGTGCCATCAGGTCGCTTCAGACCAATGCGGGCCAGTTCGCTGATGGCGCCGGTGGCCCGGTTCATGCCCAGTTTGTAGATCGTGGGCTGGAAGTCGGGATCGAGAAATTCGCGCTTGCCGTCGACCAGATCGCCATTGGGGCCCCGGTCGGTGATCGAGTAGTAGACATCGAGGGCAACGCCGTCGACCGTTTCCTGGCCGGCGAAGGTGAGGCCCGAAAGGCCACCAGCCAGCACGCCGGCCGGCAGATTGGCGGTGCCGGCCGCATACTCCAGCTCGTAGCTGAAGTTCTCAGCGCTGGCGACGCCGCGGCTCCAGTCCTTGATGCCGGCCGAGAAGATCTCCTTGATCACCGGTGTGGCGCTGCTGAGATCGAGCACGGCGAAAGCGTTGTTCTCCTGCAGGGAGATCCAGGCCGTGGTTCCATCAGCGCTGATGGCGATTGCTTCAGGCTCAATGTCCTGGGCCACCGTGGTGGTCACCCCCAGGCGTTGGCCGATGCGGATGCCGCGGTTGATCAGTTCAGCGCGGCGGTTTTCCCAGGCGCCGAAGCCGATGGTCTGCACATCGGCCTGAACAGGCGCCACAGCTGAGGCGGCCAGGTAGCCGCTGGTGTTGATCACCGAGATCGATCCCTCCGGATCGATCGTGTAAAGCGAATTGGGCTCGCCTTCATTGGTGACCAGCAGCTTGCTGCCGTCGCCGCTGAACTTCACCATGTCGGGCAGGGCGCCGACGCTCACGGTGCTGATGTGAACGGGCAGGGCTGGGTTGTTCAGGTCGTAAAATTGAACAAATCCAGGACCACTTGAACCCGTTTCCTCGACGGCGATGGCCAGCAGCTTGCCGAAGACAGCTGCGCTTTGAAGTGTTTGGACGCCTTCGCCTGGAGTGGCGATGGCAACGGTGCTGGGATTGAGAGGGTCGCTCAGATCGCTGACCACGATGGCGCCGGAGCCCCCGCCAACGGTGTAGAGGTAGCCCGTGGAAGGGTTGTAGGCGGAGATCTCGGCGTTTGCCCCGAGCGCCGAAACGTCGATCATGCCACCCACGGCGGCGACGGCAGGATCAAGCAGGCTGAAAACCAGGGCCACGATCTTGGATCAGAGGACTTTGGCCAACCTTCTCAATTCAGCTCGGCAAACCAGTTAAGGCGGATTTAACAACGGCCGGTGATGTC
>JBBASN010000171.1:0-3323 GCA_040399225.1 Prochlorococcaceae cyanobacterium
ACCGCCCTTGAATGGCGGCCGGATAACATCCCCCCAACGCGTTTCCTTGCTCAGGTCTGTGCGGCTGATCCCCAGGCTGGCCGCGGGCCTGATCGGTTTCACCACCCTGCTTCTGCCGGCGCTGCAGGGCTGCCAGGTCCAGCGCCGCAGCGACCGACTGGTGGTGGCCACCAGCTCCCGGGTGGGCTCGGTCGATCCCGTGCGTGCCTCCACCTTCGGCGCCACCCAGCTGCTCAGCGCCCTCGGCGACCCCCTCTACCGGCTCGGGCCCGATGGCCAGCTGGAGCCCGCCCTGGCCACCGCCCTGCCCCAGGTGAGCGGCGACGGCCTCACTGTGCGCATTCCCCTGCGCCGGGGCGTGCGCTTCCACGACGGCACCCCCTTCGATGCGGCGGCGATGGTGTTCAGCCTGGAGCGCTTCCTGGCGATCGGCACCCTCAGCTACCTGCTCGACGACCGCATCGCCGGCGTGCGGGCCAGCGGCAGCCACGAGCTGGAACTGCGCCTGAAGCGGCCCACCACCGTGCTGCCCGAGCTGCTCAGCACGATCAACCTCACGCCGGTGTCGCCCACCGCCTACCGCGAGCACGCCGACAAGGCGCTGATCGACCGTTTCGTGGGCACAGGGCCCTACCGGCTCACCGCCTTCAGCGACCAGCAGCAGCGGCTGGAGCCCTTCGCCGACTACTGGGGCAGCAGGCCCCGCAACAGGGGCATCGACCTGATCAGCCTGGGCAACTCCACCGCCCTGTTCGGCGCCATGGGCAGCGGCGAAGTGGACGTGCTGCTCTCCACCGGCCTGCACGAAGACCACCAGCAGGCCCTGCAGCAGCGGGCCGAGCGGGGGAGCCTGCGCCAGGGGGAGGGGCCGGCCCTGGAGATCGGCTACCTCACCCTGCACACCGACCAGCCACCGTTCAACGACGTCCGGCTGCGCCGGGCCCTGGCCCACAGCCTCGACCGCACGCGCATCAGTGAGCGGGTGAGCCAGGGCCTGCGGCCAGCCCTGCGCAATCTGGTGCCGCCGGCGGTGAGCGCCAGCGGCGAGGACCTCTGGCCCGCCTATGCCCCAGAAACCGCCCGCCGGCTGTTCCGCCAGGCCGGCTACTGCGACGGCCGGCGGCTGGAACTGCCGCTCACCTTCCGCTCCAACATCCCCTCCGACCGCCTGATGGTGCTCACCTGGCAGGCCCAGCTGGCCCGCGATCTCGACGACTGCATCGTGCTGCAGCCCAACGGCATGGAATCCACCACCGTGTACCGCCAGCTGGGCGAGGGTGCCTTTGCCGCCGTGATGCTCGACTGGCGCGGTGCCGTGCCCGACCCGGAGGCCTACCTGTTCCCCCTGATCAGCTGCAGCGAGGCCCAGGGCGGGCGCTGTCTCAAGGGGGAGAGCGCCCTCAGCGGCAGCTTCTGGACCGAACCCGGCCTGCAGCAGCAACTGCTGCGCAGCGAGGGCCTGGCGGGCCGCGAGCGGCGCCAGCTGCTGCTGGAGATCGAGCGGCGCACCGCCCGGGCGGCCCCCTACCTGCCGCTCTGGCTGGTCACCCCCCGGGCCTGGGCCCAGGTGGTCCTGGCCACCCCCCGCTTTGACGGCAATGGCCGCCTGCTGCTGCAGGAGCTGGAGCGCCAGCCATGAGCCGCCGCCGCGCCCTGTTCCGCTACCTGGCGGCCCGCCTGGCCCTGGTGCCGGTGATGCTCTGGCTGATCGCCAGCCTGGTGTTCCTGCTGCTGCGGGTGGCGCCGGGCGACCCGGTGGATGCCGTGCTCGGCACCCGGGCACCGGAGGCCGCCCGGGCCGCCTTGCGCAGCCAGCTGGGCCTCGACCGCAGCCTGCTGGAGCAATACGGCCGGTTTCTGGGCAACCTGCTGCGCGGCAACCTGGGCGAGTCGCTCAACAGCCAGGAGCCGGTGGCCCGGATCATCGGCCAGAGCCTGCCGGCCAGCCTGGAGCTTGGCATCACCGCCCTGCTGCTGGCCGCCGTGGTGGGGCTGGCGGTGGGTTTCTCCGGCATCGCCCGACCGGAGGGAAAGATCGACCTGGCCGGCAGGCTCTACGGCGTGGGCACCTACGCCCTCCCGCCCTTCTGGGCGGCGATGCTGGTGCAGCTGGTGTTCGCCGTGTGGCTGGGCTGGCTGCCGGTGGGTGGTCGCTTCCCGCCCACCCTGGTGCCCCCCAGCGGCAGCGGTTTCTACCTGCTCGACAGCCTGCGCCAGGGCCTGGGCAGCGGCGACTGGCAGGCCCTGATGGGCAGCCTGCGCCACCTCACCCTCCCCGCCTGCACCCTGGCCCTGCTGCTCAGCGGCATCTTCACCAATGCCCTGCGCCTCAACCTGCGCCGGGCCCTGGCCTCCGACTACGTCGAAGCGGCTCGCAGCCGCGGCATCGGCGAGCGCCAGGTGGTGCTGCGCCACGCCCTGCCCAATGCCCTGCTGCCGGTGCTCACGATCACCGGCATCACCGTGGCCTCCCTGATCGGCGGTGCCCTGCTGATCGAGGTCACCTTCTCCTGGCCCGGCATCGCCTTCCGCCTCCAGGAGGCGATCGCCCAGCGCGACTACCCGCTGGTGCAGGGCATCGTGGTGGTGGTGGCGGCCCTGGTGGTGCTGGTCACGGTCACGGTGGACCTGCTGGTGGCGCTGCTCGACCCACGGGTGCGCTTCTGAGGGGCTTCAGGGCGGCGGCGGCGGCTCCCAGACTCCCCTGCCAGCGACGGGCGGCGGCGGAATCGAGAACATAGGCGCTCACGCCGGCGTGGTCGCGCTGCTGGGCACTGAGCAGGGCCGGCTGGCGGCCGGATTCCAGAAATTCCAGGGTGAGCTGCAGCAACAGGGCCTGCACCCGCTCCGGCTCCTCCCCCACCAGCTCCCGCCCCAGCTGGAACAGGGGCCGCCCCTCTGCCGCGAGCCGCACGGGCGAGAAGTGACTGGCGCCGTCCACCAGCACCAGCCGGCTGCCGGGATGGCGGCTGCTCACGAGCAGGCCGAGCTGCTCCGGCACCGGCGGCGTGATCAGGTCGAGGCTCCCCCCCACCATCAGCACCGGTACCGGCAGGCCGGCCAGCCCGCGCCGGGGCCAGAGCAGGCTGCCGAAGCCGTTGAACGTCACCACCCCGCGCAGGGGGGAACCCTCCAGCTGCGGCAGCTCGTCGGCGCCGGATGGCACTGCCGCCCAGCCCTCCGGAGCGCCATCGCCGGTGATCGTGGGCAGCTGGCACTGCAGCAGCCGCGACACATTGGTGAGCGGCAGGGCCACCAGGGCCTGGGCGCAGCGCTGGCCCAGGCCGGCCTCCGGCACCAGCCCGGCGGCCGTCAGGGCCGCC
>JBBASN010000172.1:0-3307 GCA_040399225.1 Prochlorococcaceae cyanobacterium
CATCGAGGGGTGGTAGTCGAGGTGGTCCTGGGTGAGGTTGGTGAACACCGCCCCGGCAAAGCGGCAGCCCGCCACCCGCTGCTGATCGAGGGCATGGGAGCTCACCTCCATGGCGGCGATCAGGGCACCGGCCTCGGCGGCCTGGGCGAGCTGGCCCTGCAGCAGGTCGGCGAAGGCGGTGGTGTGCTGGGCGGTGACGCTGTGACCAGGCCAGCGGTTCACCAGTGTGCCGAACAGGGCCGAAGGCCGGCAGGCATGGTCGGCCAGATGCTCGATCAGGTGGGTGGTGGTGGTCTTGCCGTTGGTGCCGGTGACGCCGATCAGGGCCATGCGCTGGCTGGGCTGCCCCCAGAAGGCTGCGGCCAGCAGACCGGCCCACTGGGCCACCGGATCGGACACCACCAGCACCGGATCGTCAGCCCCCGGTGGCTCCGCCGCTGCGGCATCGGCGCCGATCAGGGCCGCCACCGCGCCCGCCTGCAGGGCCTGGCGCCAGAAGCGCCCCCCATCGGCCTGGGTGCCGGGCAGGCCCACGAACACACTGCCGGCACCCAGGCGGCGGGAGTCACAGCTCACCAGCCGCACATCCGGGTTGGCCAGGCCCGGCGGCACCTGCAGACCCACCTCGCGCAGAAGGGCATGGAGCAGGCAAGTCATTGCTGGATGCTGCGGATGCGCACCGTTCTAAATGGGATCCAAGCCTGGGCCGCCCGCCGGCAACCAAAGCGTGGAGTGGGCCAAGGTCAGGCCAGAGGCACTCACTCCATCTGCACGCCCTGCAGCTTCAGCCAGCGCTGCAGCTGCTCCCCCGCCAGCCGGGGCGGCACGCGCGGCAGCAGCCGTTCTCCGGCAGGCAGGTTCTGGGCCAGCACCGGTACCTCCAGTCCGAAGCGCCGCTGCAGGGCGGGGTCGCTGTCCACGTCAATCAGCCGCAGCCGCGGCGGGGGCTGCAGAGCCAGCAGCTTGTCCGCCAGACCTTCGCACAGGCAGCAGCCCTGGCGGGTGTAGAGCAACAGATCCGCCATCACTCGGGCACCGGGTCGCAGCCACAGGGGGTGAAGGGATGGCAGCGCAGCAGGCGGGTGAGGGTGAGCCAGCCACCCCGCCAGGGGCCGTGGCGCTGAATCGCCTCCAGCCCGTAGGCACTGCAGCTGGGGATGAAGCGGCAGCGCGGCCCCAGCAGCGGCGAGAGCCAGCGGCGGTAGGCGCCGATCAGCAGCAGCAGCAGCCCGGCCACCGCCCGGGCGAGCGGTCCACCGGGGAGGGCGGGACGCCCCGCGTCTAGCGGAGCAGAGAAGCCGAGGGCCTGTGGGCCAACGGATAAGATCGAACGTTGGCGCTGCACGGCGGGCCAGCTGGATCGATGTCCAGCATGGCCCATCCGGCAGCGTCCCTGTCCCTTGAATCGTCAGCATGTCTCGTTACCGCGGCCCTCGTCTGAGGATCACGCGGCGCTTGGGAGACCTCCCCGGTCTCACCCGGAAGGCCGCGAAGCGGTCCTATCCCCCCGGTCAGCACGGCCAAGCCCGGCGCAAGCGCTCCGAATACGCCATCCGCCTGGAAGAGAAGCAGAAGCTTCGCTTCAACTACGGCATCTCCGAGCGTCAGCTCGTGCGCTACGTGAAGAAAGCGCGCGCCCAGGAGGGATCCACCGGAACCAACCTGCTCAAGCTGCTCGAGAATCGTCTCGACAACATGTGTTTCCGCCTCGGCTTCGGCCCCACCGTGCCCGGCGCGCGCCAGCTGGTGAATCACGGCCACGTCTCCGTGAACGGCCGGGTCGTGGACATCCCCAGCTACCAGTGCAAGGCCGGCGACGTGATTGCCATCCGCGAGCGCAAGCAGAGCAGGAAGCTTGCCGAAGGCAACCTGGAATTTCCTGGTCTGGCCAACATTCCGCCCCACCTGGAGTTCGACAAGGCCAAGCTCTCCGCCAAGGTGATCGGCAAGTGCGAGCGCGAGTGGGTGGCCCTCGAGATCAACGAACTGCTGGTGGTGGAGTTCTACTCCCGCAAGGTCTGAGCGAGCCCAGCCGTTGCTGCCTCGGTTCAGGCCGAGGCCAGAAGCCTGTCACCGTCTTCGGTGGCAGGCTTTTTTATGGCTGGGGTTGCTGCCCTTGGCCGCCAACAGCCGGCCGCAGGCCCAGCTCACCGAGCAGGCCGCCGGCAATCCGACGCAGGGCCCGCCGGCCCAGTCCCCGGAACGACAGCTCACCCCCCAGCAGGCGCACCGCCAGGGGCGTGGCCCGGGGCTGGGAGATGGCATAGCGGAAGCTGAGTCCGGGCAGGCCGTAGAAGATCCGGGCCAGGCGACGGGCCGCCTCGAAGTCGGCGGCCAGCAGCCCATGCACCCGCTCGGTATGGGTATCGGGCCGTCCGTCCAGCACGGCCTCGGCCGCCAGTCGGCCACTGCGGATGGCATGGAACAGGCCGTCGCCGAACAGTGGATTGATCAGGCCCGCCGCATCGCCCACCAGCAGCACCCGGCCGTCAGGAGTGTGCAGGGGCTCGGGGCCGTCCCAGAAGGGCAGGGGATGGGCATAGCTGCGCAGCCCCCGCAGGCGCTCGGGAACCACCCCGAGCGCCGCGGTGGTGGCGTCGATTGCGGCGCGGATGCGCCGGCGCGCCGTGGGGTCGCGGCGCACATCGCGCTCACGGCCATGGAACAGCCCCGCACCGATGTTGAGGTGGTCGACCTTGGGGAACAGCCAGGCGTAGCCGCGGCGCAGCACCCCGTAGTCGAGGTGGAGCAGATCGGGGCGCAGCAGGGGGTCGGCGGGATCCCACTGGTGGGGCACCTCCAGCTCGATCGCCAGGGCAACCCGCGGATCGGGCCGCAAGCCCACACAGGCGGCAACCCCACCGGCGGCCCCATCGGCGCCGATCACGTGGCGGGCCCGCACCTGCAGGCAGCGCGGCTCGCCGCTGGCGCCTGGGCAGCGCAACGTGACCGTGACCCCATCGCGCCCCCGCTCCAACGCCTGAAAAGCATGCCCCTCCAGCACCCGGGCGCCTGCCGCTGCCGCCGCCTGCACCAGCGCGTGGTCGAAGCGGGGCCGCTGCACCATCCACAGTCCCCGCGAGCGCTCCGGCGGCGTTCCCGGCGGATCCACGGCAGCCTCCGCCGCCTCCTGGAAGCGCCAGCTGTGCCGCATCCAGCGCACCCGGGTATCCACCACAGCCTCGGGCACCAGATCGCGCAATTCCTCCTGCACCGGCATGGGCATGCCGCCACCACAGGGCTTGTGCCTTGGCAGCTGCCGCTTGTCCACCAGCAACACGCCCAGGCCGCCCCGGGCTGCGGTGGC
>JBBASN010000173.1:0-3252 GCA_040399225.1 Prochlorococcaceae cyanobacterium
GGCGATCCAGTTCTGGACCAGCCGTGGCTGGGGGGTGGTGGACGTGAACTACGGCGGCTCCACCGGCTTCGGCCGGGCCTACCGGGAGCGGCTGCAGGGCCTGTGGGGCGTGGCCGACGTGGCCGACTGCTCCGCGGCCGCCGAGGCCCTGGTGGCGTCGGGCCGCGCCAGCCCGGAGCGGGTGGCGATCGAGGGCGGCAGCGCCGGCGGCTTCACGGCCCTGGCCGCCCTCTGCTTCACCGCCACGTTCCAGGCCGCCGCCTGCCGTTATGCGGTGAGTGATCCGGCCGCCCTGGCCCAGCACGACCACCGCTTCGAGGCTCGCTATCTCGACGGCCTGATCGGCCCCTGGCCGGAGGCGGCCAAGCGCTACGAAGCCCGCTCGCCGCTGGCCCACGCCCAGCGGATCTCCGCCCCGGTGATCTTCTTCCAGGGTCTGGACGACACGGTGGTGCCGCCGGAGCAGACCGAGCGCATGGCGGCCGCCCTGGCGGCCCGGGCCATCCCGGTGGAGGTGCACCGCTTCGCCGGCGAGGGCCACGGCTTCCGGGATGGCGGCGTGCAGGTGCGGGTGCTGGAGGCCAGCGAGGCCTTCTTCCGCCGCCACTTCCAGCTGGCGCCGCCATGACCGCGCTCTCCGCCCTGGCGCTGATCGCCGCGGCCTTCGCCGTGCTGGGGCTGCTGGTGGCGATCGGGCGGGCGATCGGCCCGGCGCTGGGGCTGCAGCGGCTGGGGCTGCCGGCGGCGGTGCTGGCGGGGTTGCTGGGCCTGCTGCTCGGACCCTACGGGCCCTGGCCGGTGATGCCGGCCCCGATCGAGGCGCTGTGGGCGCGGCTGCCCACGGTGCTGCTCACCCTGGTGTTCGGCACGCTGCTGCTGGGTCGCCCCCTGCCGGCGATCGGCCAGCTCTGGCGACCGGCAGCCGCCCAGACCCTGCTGGGCCTGACCCTGGGCTTTGGCCAGTACCTGGTGGGCGCCCTGGCGGTGCTGCTGGTGCTGGGGCCCTGGCTGGGGGTAAATCCGCTGATGGCCTGCCTGATCGAGGTGGGCTTCGAGGGGGGCCATGGCAGTGCAGCGGTGCTGGGGCCGATCTATGCCGACCTGGGGTTCAGCGAGGGGGCCGACCTGGGCCTGGCGATGGCCACCGTGGGGCTGCTCAGCTCCACCCTGCTGGGGGGGGCGCTGGTGGTGCTGGCCCAGCGCCGCGGCTGGCTGATGGTGCACCTGCCGGTGGTCGCGGAAGCAGTGGCCGAAGCGCCACTGGCCCACCAGCCCAGCTGCCCGCTGCCGGAGCCTCAGGACGGGCAGCCGCCTGCCGGCCCGGGGACCTGGCTGGTGAACCTGGGGCTGGTGGGAGTCGCCGTGGGCGTGGGCGTGGGGCTGCTGGCGGCGCTGGAATGGGCCGCCGAGCCCCTGCAGGGCACCTGGCGCACGGTGATCGATGCCCTGCCGGTGTACCCCCTGGCCCTGGCGGGCTCGTTGCTGGTGCGGCTGGCCCTGGAGCGCAGCGGCCGCACCGCCCTGGTGCAGGCCAGCCAGCAGGAGCGCATCGGCGGCATTGCCACCGACCTGCTGATCGCGGCGGCGATGGCCGGGCTGGATCTGCCCCAGCTGGCGCGCAGCTGGCTGCCCCTGAGTGTGCTCACAGTGGCCGGACTGGGTTGGAACCTGCTGGTGGTGCTGGTGCTGGCGCGGCGGATCCTGCCGATCGACTGGTTCGAGCGGGCCGTGATCGAGTTCGGCCAGGCCACGGGGGTAGCCGCGAGCGGGCTGCTGCTGCTGGGGATGGCCGATCCGGACAACCGCAGTGGCGCCCTGCCCGCCTTCTCGGTGAAACAGCTGCTGCTGCAGCCGGTGCTGGCCGGAGGGGTGGTGACGGTGGCCGCGCCCCTGGCGGTGCAGACCTGGGGCCTGCCGGTGTGGGGCGGGGTGTGCCTCGGTTTTACGGTCCTCTGGATCACACTGGCCCTGCTGCTCGCCCGCACGGGCAGCTGACCGCCACCCCCGGCAATCGGCCATGAAGGTGTTTGACGTGCTGATCGCCTTCGTGGCCCTCAGCCTGCTGCTGCTGCTGGCCGCCAGCCTGCGCAACCGGGTGGGCTGGCTACGCAGGCTGGGGCTGCCGGAGGCCCTGATCGCCGGCGCCCTGGGACTGCTGATCGGCCCGTTCAGCCCGCTGCGGATTTTTCCCGAGCAGGTGTACACGATCTGGAACCAGATCCCAGGGGCGCTGATCAGCGTGGTCTTCGCCACCCTGTTCCTGGGCCAGACCCTGCCCAGCCGCTCCGTGATCTGGCAGCGGGCCGCCAGCCAGACGGCCTTCGGCATGGTGCTGGGCTTCGGCCAGTACCTGGTGGGCGGTCTGGCGGTGCTGCTGGTGCTGCAGCCCCTGCTGGGGGTGAACCCGCTGATGGCCTGCCTGATCGAGGTGGGCTTCGAGGGGGGCCATGGCACGGCTGCGGGCATGGGGCCCACGTTCCGCAGCCTGGGGCTGGCCAGCGGTGAGGCCCTGGGGCTGGCGATGGCCACGGTGGGGGTACTGGCAGCAGTGCTGATCGGCAGCAGCCTGGTGGTGATCGGCCGCCGCCGGCAGTGGCTGCTGGCCGCCGGCGATCCCGATGCCATGGCGGCCCTGGAGGCCCGGCGCAGGGAAGAGACGGAGGATCGGCGGCGGCGTCCGGCCCAGCCCTCCCCCACCCTCGACTCACTCACCCTCAACCTGGCCCTGATCGGCGGGGCGGTGGGCCTGGGGGTACTGCTCAAGCACGCCCTGGTGCTGCTGGCTGGCTGGCTGGGCGGCGAGGGAGCGGCCCGCCTGCTGGAGGCGGTGCCCCTGTTCCCGTTGGCGATGGTGGGCGGGCTGCTGGTGCAGCAGCTGCTCCAGTGGCAGGGGCAACCCAAGCTGGCCGCGGTGGAGCAGCAGCAGAGCATCGGCTCGCTGGCGATGGACCTGCTGATCACGGCAGCGATGGCCAGCCTCAACCTCAGCCTGCTGGCGGAGGCCTGGCTGCCACTGGTGGTGCTGGCGGTGGTGGGCCTGGCCTGGAACCTGGCCGCCTTCCTCTGGCTGGCGCCCCGCCTGTTCGCAGACACCTGGTTCGAGCGAGCCATCGCCGACTTCGGCCAGGGCACGGGGGTGACAGCCACCGGACTGCTGCTCCTGCGCATGGCCGACCCCTACGGCCGCAGCGGAGCGCTGGAGGCGTTTTCGTTCAAGCAACTGGTGTTCGAACCCTTTCTCGGCGGCGGCCT
>JBBASN010000174.1:0-3238 GCA_040399225.1 Prochlorococcaceae cyanobacterium
CGCTGTTGCCGGGGTTCACGGCGGCGTCGGTCTGGATGTAGGGCACCCGCTGGCCCTCACCCACGGCATTGGTGCGCTGGATGGCACTGATGATCCCAGCGGTCACGGTGTTGTCGAGGCCGAGGGGATTGCCGATGGCGATCGCCCACTCCCCGGGCCGCACCCGCGCCGAGTCCCCCAGCGGGGCCACCGGCAGCTTGCTCGCCACCACCTTCACCACGGCCACATCGGTGAGCGGGTCGGCGCCCAGCACCTTGCCGCTGTAGCTGCGGCCATCGGGCAGGGTCACGGTCACATCACTGGCCCCGTCCACCACGTGGGCGTTGGTGAGCACCACCCCGTCGGAGCGGGTGATGAAGCCCGAGCCCTGGCCCTGCTGCTGCTGGATCGTCGGTCCCCGGCCGAACAGTCCTCCCAGGGGGTTGATCACCCGCTTGGTGGTGTCGATCCGCACCACCGAGGGGCCCACCTTCTCCACCGCGTCCACGATTGTGTTGTTGGTGCCGGGCAGGGGCGGAGCGGGCACGGCATCGCTGATGCGCACGGGATCGCCGCTGGAGCGACCCGGCAGCTGGGGCAGACCCGGAATCGGGCCGGTGCAGCCCGGGAGCAGGGCCAGGGAGGCCAGCAGACCGGCCAGCGGCAAGGCGGGAAGCGGAACAACGCGGGACATGGACAGCAACGGCTCGCGCGGGGGCCAGGTGAGAATCCGCTTCATTAAAGACTGCCCCGAGGGGCCGTCCCACGTAGATTCGGCAACCATGCGAGGGGCAAGCGGTGCAGCGGGAGGCCAAGCAGCTGTGGCACCAGATCCAGGCGGCACTGCAGGCCAACCTCAGCAAACCCACCTTCGAAACCTGGATCCGGCCCGCCCGCTGCCTCGGCTTCGATGGGCGCCAGCTGCAGCTGGAGGCCCCCAACAGCTTTGCCTGCGGCTGGCTCCGCAAGAACTACCTGGGCACCATTGAGGCCGTGGCCACCGAGATCGCCGGTCAGCCGGTGAGCGTGGCGGTCTCCACCCCCGCCGGCGACGACGGCCTGCTCGCCGGCACCAGTGGCCTGGCCGGCTCCGCTGCACCGGCACCCCTGCCCGGTGGCAACGGCGTGGGCAGCCTGCCGCAGGGCGCCACCGGAGATGTGGCCGCCCCGCCACTCGCCCGCCAGCCCGGCAGTGGCCTCAACCCCCGCTACGTGTTCAACCGCTTCGTGGTGGGGCCCAACAGCCGCATGGCCCACGCGGCAGCCCTGGCGGTGGCGGAAGCCCCCGGGCGGGAGTTCAACCCCCTGTTCATCTGCGGCGGCGTGGGCCTGGGCAAGACCCACCTGATGCAGGCGATCGGCCACTATCGCCTCGAGATCGATCCCGAGGCCCGCGTGGCCTACGTGAGCACCGAAACCTTCACCAACGACCTGATCCAGGCGATCCGCAAGGACGGCATGCAGAAATTCCGCGACCGCTACCGCGCCGCCGATCTGATCCTGGTGGACGACATCCAGTTCATCGAGGGCAAGGAGTACACCCAGGAGGAGTTCTTCCACACCTTCAACGCCCTGCATGAGGCGGGCCGCCAGATCGTGATCGCCTCCGACCGGCCACCAAGCCAGATCCCCCGTCTGCAGGAGCGCCTGATCTCCCGTTTCTCGATGGGCCTGATCGCCGACATCCAGGCGCCGGATCTGGAAACCCGCATGGCGATCCTGCACAAGAAGGCCGAGCAGGAACAGATGAGCCTGCCGCGCGACCTGATCCAGTTCATCGCCGGACGCTTCACCTCCAACATCCGCGAACTGGAGGGCGCCCTCACCCGGGCGGTGGCCTTCGCCTCGATCACCGGCCTGCCGATGACCGTGGAGTCGGTGGCGCCGATGCTCGATCCGGCCGGCAGCACCATGGAAGTGAAGCCGGACCAGGTGGTGGACAAGGTGGCGGAGGTGTTCGGCGTGGGGGCCGACGAGATGCGCAGCGCCAGCCGCAAGCGGGCCGTGAGCCAGGCCCGCCAGGTGGGTATGTACCTGATGCGCCAGAGCACCGATCTCTCCCTGCCGCGGATCGGCGAGGTGTTCGGCGGCAAGGACCATTCCACGGTGATGTACGCCGTGGAGCAGACCGAAAAGAAGCTGAACAGTGATCCGGCCCTGGCGCGCCAGGTGCAGCAGGTGCGCGACCTGCTGCAGATCGACTCGCGCAAGCGCCGCTAGGGCTCAGTTGCAGCCCTGCACGGAGATGCGATAGCTGAAGCCGAGGGCGCCCGGATCGTTGCTGGCGCCCACCTTGAAGCTGATCTGGTTGATCTGCTTGCCGGGCACCTGCTGGTAGGGGCCGAACATCTTGCCGGTGCCGATGGGCGGGCTCATCGTCACGTTGAACAGCTGCAGATCGGTGTTATCGGAGAACTTCATGAAGCCCTCCACCGGGTACTGGGCCTTCGGGTCGGAGGAGTTGGCCGTGAAGAAGAATTTGTAGGTGTTGTAGGGCCGGTCCACGATGAAGTCGGTCCACCAGTTGGTCTGGCCGATCAGCTTGCTGCGGCCCACGGTCTTGGCCACGATCGGCGAGGTGCCGTCACCGCCGATCGGATTGAGGAATACGCAGGTTTCAGCCCGCACGGCGGTGGGACTGGCGAGCTGCAGGGCGGCGCCACACAGACCCAACAGCAGGGCTTTGCGCGAAGTGGTGATCATCGAGTGGGGGCTCGGCATGGGAAACGAGCGGAGCTGAATGCGCTCGAACCCTACGCCCTGACGTCCGCCCAGGACTGGGTGAGCGGCCGGGCCGGATCCAGCCCTTCCACCTCCCCCTGAAACACCCGGCTGGCGGTGATGTCCTCCGCCTCCAGGGTCATCAGGTCGGTCTTGCTCACCAGCCGCCCCGTGCCACTGAACAGGCGGTTGGCCTGGCGCATCCGCGCCCTGTCGATGGCGTTGCGGATCGAGCGGGCATTGGCGAAGAAGGGCAGTTGCATGCGCCGCTGGATGTAGTCGGCGAAGGCGGCGCGCGCCTCCTCACTGAAGCGGTAGTTCTCCTGGGCCAGGATCAGGCCGGCGATCAGCTGCAGTTCGTCGGCGCTGTAGTCGGGGAAGTCGATGTGGTTGGCCACCCTGGAGGAGAGACCCGGATTGCTCTGATAGAACACATCCATCCGCTCCTTGTAACCGGCGAAGATCACCACCAGGTCGTCGCGATTGTTCTCCATCACCTGCAGCAGGATCTCGATCGCCTCGGCGCCGTAGTCGCGCT
>JBBASN010000175.1:0-2881 GCA_040399225.1 Prochlorococcaceae cyanobacterium
CTCACCACCGCCAACGATGTGGTGACCATCCTCAGCACGGAGCCGCTCACCACCGACGAGCACTGGCAACCGTTTCAGGCCGGCGAATCGCTGCTCTTCTGTGCGGGGGATGTGGTCCGGCGCTGTCGCCATGGGCATAGACCAGTCCCGAACACGGCAAGTTGGCAACCAGCCGCCGCTGCCCCGAATCCTGCGCATCGATCGTGATGGAACCCGCCTCGGCCTTACCAGCAACAGCGGAATCCGTGGGCGATGTGAGCCTTGCTGAAGCCTCCCGCTTCTGGTTCCAGCTCGGCTGGGTGAGCTTTGGCGGCCCGGCCGGCCAGATCGCCCTGCTCCATCGCGAGCTGGTGGACCGGCGTCGCTGGCTGTCAGAGGGGCGCTACCTGCACGCGCTCAACTACTGCATGCTGCTGCCTGGGCCAGAGGCCATGCAACTGGCCACCTACCTGGGCTGGCTGATGCACGGCGTGCCCGGTGGCCTGATCGCCGGTGGATTGTTCGTGCTCCCCTCGGTGGCCATTCTCACCGCCCTGGCGAGCATCTATGCACTCTGGGGGCAGCTGCCGCTGCTGGCTTCGGTGTTTGCCGTACTCAAGCCGGCGGTGCTGGCGATCGTGCTGATGGCCGCCTGGCGCATCGGCCGCCGCACCCTGCACACCCCCCTGTTGGTGACGCTGGCCATCGCTGGCTTTCTCGCCCTGGCAGCGTTCAAGCTTCCCTATCCCGTGGTGGTGATCGCCGCAGCCCTGATCGGCCTGCTCGCTGCGCGATGGCGACCCTCCCTGCTGCTCGCTCCCCGTGCCCATGGCTCCGGAGCCAGCAAGGGGGAAGCGGATCGACGGGACGCCCTGCATGACGACCACAGCGAGAGTCCCGAGCACGCCCGCCTCTCGAGCCGGCGCCTGGCACTGACGCTGCTGATCTGGGCCCTTGCCCTGCTGCTGCCGCTGACGGCGCTGGCGCTGGCCGGTGGCTGGAACGGCAGCCTGGCGTTGATGGCCCGCTTCTTCACCCGGGTGGCGTTGCTCAGCTTCGGCGGGGCCTATGCCGTGCTGCCCTACGTAGCCCAGGGGGCGGTGGAGCAGTTCGGCTGGCTCTCGGCCAGCCAGATGCTCGATGGCCTGGCTCTGGGGGAAACCACCCCCGGACCCTTGATCATGGTGGTGGCCTTCGTGGGCTTCATGGGCGGCTGGAATCAGTCCCTGGCCGCCGGCAACAGCCCCTGGCCCCTGGCCCTCGCGGCGGTGGCCGTCACGGTGTGGTTCACCTTCCTACCCTCCTTCGGCTTCATCCTGGCCGGGGCGCCATTGGTGGAAGCCAGCCGGGGTGATCTGCGCTTCGGGGCGCCCCTGAGCGCCATCACCGCCGTGGTGGTGGGCGTGATCGCCAGCCTGGCACTCTTTTTCGCCGGCCCGGTGCTCTGGCCCGCCGGTGCCTTCAACCCCTGGGCGGCTCTGGTGGTGGTGGCCGCCCTTGTACTGCAGCTGCGCTTCCGCTGGAGCGTGCTGCAGGTGATCGGGGCCGCCGCCATGGGCGGTTTCCTGGCGGCCTGGCTGAAGCTGGCCTGATGGCTGATGCTGGGCCACACCGCTCCAGCCCGCCAACTCCGAGCTGCCCCATGCCCCTACCGCCCCGCCTCTCGACCACGGCTCACGGGCTCGCCGCCGGGCTGCTGGCCAGCGCCCTGGTGCTGGCCGCACCGGCCCGGGCGGGCAGCATCACGGGCAGCGCCAGCTTGCGGGAGCGGATCGCGCTGCCACCGGACGCGGTGTTCGAAGAGGTGTTGATCGACATCGCGATTGCCGATGCGCCGGCGCGGGAGCTGGGCCGGGTGCGGCTGGAGCCGGCAGGCCAACCACCCTTCCGCTTCACCATTCCCTATCGCGACAGCGACCTGAACAGCCGGGGGCGCTACGCGGTGCGGGCCACGGTGCGCCAGGGCGAGCGGCTGCTGTTCACCACCGACACGATCACACCCGTGCTCGAGGGCGGGCCCCAGGCCGGCCCCCAGCCGCCCGTGACCCTGCAGCTGGTGCAGGTGGGCAGCCACCGGCAGCTGGCGGGGATGTTCCGCTACCTGGCCGATGCCGCCAGCATCCGCCTCTGCGCCAACGGCGCCACCTTGCCGGTGGCGATGGAGGGCGACTTCCTGAGGCTGGAGAAGGCCTACCTGGCGGCCCAACCGGCCGAATCGCGGGGCGAACCGATGCTGGTGAAGCTGGAGGGCCTGATCACCAGGAGACTCTCCGCCGAACCGGGCCGCGGACCGGTGCCCACCCTGGTGGTGGAGCGCTTCCTGGGCGTGCACCCCGGCCAGAGCTGCCCCCAGCCGCTGCGGGGGCAGCTCTGGCGGCTGCAGGCCCTCCAGGACGGCCAGGGTCCCAGCCTGCTCACGGCACCCGAGCGCCCGCCGGAACTGGAGCTGGCGGCCGACAGCGATCAGGTGAGCGGCAGCGGCGGCTGCAACCGCTTGATGGGTGGTGCCGCGATCAAGGGCGAGACCATCCGTTTTTCCCAGCTGGCCAGCACCCAGATGGCCTGCCCCGCAAAGGTGATGGCCTTTGAGCGGCGCTACGCCCAGGCCCTGGAACGGGTGCGGCGCTGGAGCATCGACAAGGGCACCCTGCTGCTGCAGGACGAACGCGGCCGCACCCTGCTGGTGTTTCAGCCCAGCATGTAGGCCTCAACGGCATGGCTCAGCCGCCGCAGGCCGGCGAGGGCATCGCGCTCCAGGTTGCGCACCCGGTCGCGGCTGATGCCCAGCACCCGGCCGATGCCGGTGAGGCTCATGGGTTCTTCGCTGTCGGGATTGTCGGGCGAGGGGATGCCGTAGCGCATCTTCAGCACCCGCCCCTGCAGCTCCGGCAGCTGCTCCAGC
>JBBASN010000176.1:0-2788 GCA_040399225.1 Prochlorococcaceae cyanobacterium
TCGGCAGCTTCGCCAACTGCGCCGGCGGCCAGACCCCCTGGGGCACGGTGCTCTCTGCCGAGGAAAACATCCAGAGCCAGGTGGTGGAGCGGGTGTATGCCGACGGCTCCTCACCCTCGCCCGCCGAGCGCCCCTTCCGCTTCGATGGCAGCCGCCTCGATGGCCTGGGCAACCCCTTCGGCCTGGCGGGCAACAAGTACGGCTGGATGGTGGAGCTGGACCCAAGCCGCCCGCAGCAGCCGGCGGTGAAGCACAGCTGGCTGGGTCGCTTCCGCCACGAGGCGGTGGGCGTTCAGGCCAGGGCGGGCCAGCCCCTGGTGCTGTTCTCCGGCTGCGACCGCCACGGCGGCCACCTCTACCGGTTCGTGAGCGAAGGGCTGGTGAGCGATCCGGCCGATCCCGCCAACTCCCAGCTGCTGGAGCGGGGCCGGCTGGAGGCCGCCCAGTTCAACCCGGACGGCACGGGGCGCTGGCTGGCCCTGGATCCCGCCACCCCCCTGGCGCCGCTGGCGCCGAGCCATTACGAGCGCTTCGGCCTCAGCCAGCCCACGCTCCTGCCCCACCGCGACCGCAGCCAGCCCGGTGCCGAGGCCCTGGCCAGCGACGCCGAGCTGGCGGCCTACCTGCAGCAGCACCGCCGTCTCGCCGATCTCTACCCCGGCAGCGGCGAGGAGCGCCAGGGGGCGATCCTGATCGACGCCCACCTGGCCGCCAATGCCATCGGCGCCACGCCGGCGGCCCGCCCGGAGGACACGGTGATCGACCCGCGCAGCGGCGATCTGCTGATCGCCTTCACCGCCGGCGGCAGCGATGGCGAGGGGCAGGCCGACCCGGCCATTTTTGCCGGCCCCGGCGGTGAACCCAGCTGGCCCTTCGGCTGGGTGATGCGGCTCGAGGATGGCCTGCAGCGCGGCGGCAACCCCGGCAGCTTCCGCTGGCGGATGGTGGCCGCCGGTGGCACCCCCTGGCAGGGGGGCATGGGTTTCGCCATGCCCGACAACCTGGCCTTCGACCGCCGGGGCAACCTCTGGATGGTCACCGACCGCTCCTTCAGCGGCGCCGAACTGGACGTGTTCGGCAACAACGCCTGCTGGCTGTTCCCCGCCAGCGGCCCCCGGGCCGGTGAGGCCCTGCTGTTTGCCACCGGGCCGATGGAATGCGAGCTGTGCGGGCCCTGTTTCGACAGCGCCGAAACCAGCCTGTTTCTGGCTGTGCAGCACCCCGGCGAGGCTCACGGCACCCGTCTGCCCGGAGCCCGCGAGGTGCAGGCCCATACCCTTCAGGACGGTGACGGCGGTTCCTTCCAGCAGCTCCGCGAAGTGCCCCTGGGCTCCAACTGGCCCTCACCAGCACCCGGCCGACCACCCCGCCCTGGGGTGGTGGCGATCCGCCGCAGCGACGGCAGGCCGCTGTTGGGTTGATCCCCCATTCATCTGCCCGGCCCTGCCAGCAGTCCTCTTTGCAAAGAAAGTGGAGGGTTTACTGACTTAAACGTTGTAGCAACCGCTACCAAATGCTTGAATGCAGACACGTTGATCCACCCTCCAGGTGGACGCAGATCGATCCGCGCCAGGCAACGGGGACGCGGGCACTGTGGAGACCGTGATGAACGTGCTCGATCTGATCCGCACCAAGATCCTCAAGGCCAAGCGTCTCGACGACGCCCAGTTCCTGATGGCCAAGGCGTATCGCGGCGTGGCCTACGTGGATGCCCACCACGATGAGCCCAAGCTGGAAGAAGCCACCAAGGAACTCACCTACCGCGGCCAGCACTACGCCCACTGAGGGCTGCATTCAGCATCGCCATCGGCCATCGGCAGCCCTCTCGCTCCGCAGAGATCAGCCAAAGCCCTGTTCTGCCACTGCAGAGCGGGGCTTTTCGCCCGGGAGACCTACCCTTTGAAGCAACACCCTCCCCTTGAGCGATGAGCCGCAGTGCATCCAATCAGGCTGGTGATGTTATTCAGTTCATCGTTGGAGGCTGCCTGTTCGGTGGCGGCGTGTTCCTGTTCATGAATCAGGTGCTCGTGCGCTCCGATGGCCTGGCTCCCGGGCTTGGCCGCTCGTTCGGTCGCCTGGGAAGCGGCTGGGGAGGCTCGGGTTGGGCTGGCGGCCAGCTGGTGGGTTTGGGAACGCCGGGAATGGGTCTGTTGATGATCCCCCTGGCCATCGGCGTGTGTCTGCTGTTTGCCGGGAGCTACCAGCGCTGGGCTCGCTTGCTGGTGTGGGGTTCGCTGGCGGCGCTGTTCGTGGGAGTGCTCAACAGTGTGCGCATCACGTTGCTGCCAGCCACCCTCTGGCAACTGGCCGTGTATGTGGTGATGATCGCCAGCGGCGGCGGACTGATGTTCCGCAGCCTCAGTGGCTACGCCGACGACAACCCAACCCCCGTTCCAGGTCTTCCCCATGAGGATCCCCCGGGCGATGAGGCTGACCTGCGCGGGGAACTGCGCGAGCTCCGGCGCAGGTTGGACAACATGGATCGGTGACCTCTGCCATGGAGAGGCCTGCTCAGCAGAGTGCCTCTTCTCCGCGGCGGTAGAGCTCGCGGGCGTAGTCGGTCCAGGTGCCCTGGCCCCAGTAGCGGAAGCAGCTGGTCTCCAGCAGCAGCAGGTACAGCAGCGCCTGCTGATAGCCCGGTGTGGCCGTCACGGCCGGATCGGCCGCCAGCAGCGGATCGAAGTGGGCGTGAAAGCGGGCGCTGAGCTGCTGCATCGGTTCAAGCACGTTGGTGTAGCCCTCCACCCAGCTGAGGTTGTTGGTCCAGGAGGCGCCGGCCATCGAGAAG
>JBBASN010000177.1:0-2775 GCA_040399225.1 Prochlorococcaceae cyanobacterium
GCCGATGTGTGCCCCCACCGGCTGGTGCCCCTCAGCGAGGGGCGCATCAACGACCAGGGGGAGCTGGAGTGCCCCTATCACGGCTGGAGTTTTGACGGCAGCGGCCGCTGCACGGCGATCCCCCAGGCGGAGCCCGATGCGGCGGCCACGGCCTGCGCCAGCGCCCGCAGCCACTGCCGCAGCTACGCCACCGCCAGCGGCCAGGGGTTGCTGTTCGTGTTCGCCGGCGACGCCAAGGATGGGGCGGCGGTGCCGCTGCCGCTGGTGCCCGAGCTGGACCAGCCCGGCTGGCTGGTGCAGGACACCTTCCGCGACCTGCCGATGGATGCCCTCACCCTGCTGGAGAACGTGCTCGATGTGAGCCACGTGCCCTTCACCCACCACCGCACCGTGGGCCGGCGCGAGAACGCCGGGCCGGTGTTGGCTGAGCTCACCGGCGCCGGGCCCGACGGCTTCACCGCCAGCTGGCCCGAGGGTCCGCGGCGGGGAAAGCTGGGCAGCCAGTTCACCACCTTCATGGCCCCCGGCCTGATGTGGCACGACCTCAATGCCAAGGGCTTCGCCCGCTTTCTCACCGTGGTGTACGCCACGCCGATCCGCCCCGGTGAGTGCCGCCTGTTCGCCCGCTTCCCCTTCCAGTTCCAGTCGCGCCTGCCGCGCCTGCTGGTGGGCCTGCGGCCCCGCTGGTTGCAGCACATCGCCAACCACACCGTGCTTGAGGACGACCAGGTGTTCCTGCACTGGCAGGAGCGGGTGCTGGCCGAGCGGGGCGGCAGCGCCGGCTTTGCCCAGAGCTGTTTCCTGCCCAGCAGCGCCGATGTGTACGTGCGCGCCCTGCACCAGTGGGTCACCGATCACGGTGGCGTGCCCTTCCCCGGCCAGCCCCTGCCGCACCGCGCCGACCTGCCGGCCCTGATGGACCGCTACGGGGCCCACACCCGCCACTGCCGCAGCTGCCGCACGGCCCACGACAGGATCCAGCGCTGGCGGCCCCGGCTGCAGGCGCTGGCGGTGGCGCTGCCGCTGGTGGTGCTGCTGGCCCTGGCCCTTGCTTCTGGTTCGCGCGCCAGTGGCTCCTTGGCCATCTGGCCCCTGGCGCTGGCCCTAGGGCTGGAGCTGTTGCTGCTGGCCGCTGCCAGCCAGCTGGGCCGCTGGCAGCAGGGGCTGGAGCGGGGATCGGGCCAGCCGCCGCGCAACCGCAGCTGATCCGCGCCCTCGGCGCTCACCAGTGCTGGCCATGGATCAGAGCTGCTGATCCATGGGCCCTGGGGCTTGGCAAGGGCCCACGGCGCACCTAGCTGTGTGGGGGCCTGGGCTGGGGAGGTTCCGCATGGAGTCCGCGGATGCAGATGCCGACCGCCCGGAGCAGCCGGTCACGCCCCATGCAACGCCGGTCCTCGATGAGGAGGGCCGGCTCACCTACGTGGGCAATGACGGGCGCCGCTACGTGGTGGGCCTCTCGCCGGAACTCGATGAGGAGAGCGTGGAGCGGGTGATGGCGGCGCTGCGCCAGGGCGGTGGCCTGTTCCAGGAGATCGAGACCCTCTGCCATCGCTGGATCGCCGCCGTGACCGGCGGTGAGCTGGAGCCCCGCGCCGCCCTGGTGCTGCTGCTCACCACCCTGGAAACCGCCCTGGAGGACGAATACGGAGCAGAGGGCGGCGACTAGGCAGGCGGCGAAGGCCCTCTCAGCCCCGCAGACCGCCGAGCGCCTGGCTGATCCTAGCGGCGGTCACGTCGTCGCGGATCTCCACGCTGCCGATGGTCGTGGGCAGCACGAAGCGCACCCGGCCGTCGCGCACCTTCTTGTCGCCCTGCAGGCAGGCGAACACCGCCTGCTCCTCCAGATCCGGCCAGCGCACCGGCAGACCGGCGGCCTCGATCAGGGCCAGCTGGCGCTGCTGCTCGCTCTCGCTCCACAACCCCATCTCCACGGCGATGGCGCCGGCGGCGGCCATGCCGATCGCCACCGCTTCGCCATGCAGCCAGGTGCCGTAGCCGCAGAGGGTCTCCACCACGTGCCCGAGGGTGTGGCCGTAGTTGAGGATTGCCCGCAGGCCCCCCTCGCGCTCATCGGCCGCCACCACCCGGGCCTTGGCGGCGGCGGAGCGCTCCAGCAGGGTCTGCAGCAGTTCCGGCCCGACGGCGCCAATTGCATCGATGGGCCCGGCCGCCTCCAGCTGGGCGAACAGCCCGGCGTCGCCGATCACGCCGTACTTGATCACCTCGGCCATGCCGGCGCGGAACTCCCGCTCGGGCAGGGTGGCCAGGGTGGAGGGGTCGATCAGCACCAGCCCCGGCTGGTGGAAGGCGCCAATCAGGTTCTTGCCGCCCGGATGGTTCACGCCCGTCTTGCCGCCGATCGCCGCATCCACCATCGCCAGCAGGGTGGTGGGCACCTGCACCACGGCAATGCCCCGCAGCCAGGTGGCCGCCGCAAACCCCGCCATATCGCCCACCACGCCGCCGCCGAGGGCCACGATCAGCGAACCCCGCTCCAGCTTGCGGTCAAAGGCTGCGTCGTGGATCTGGGCCACGGTGGCCTGTGTTTTCTGGTTTTCCCCGGCCTCGATCACCAGGGCACTGGCAGCCAGATCGGCGGCCTCCAGGCTGGCCAGGGCTCCCGTGCCGTAGTGCTCGGCCACCACCGGGTTGGTCACCAGCAGCACTTTGGTGCCCGCCTTGAAGCCCCGCTGCCGGATCAGTGCCCCCAGCCGGCTGAGGCCGCCGGCGCCGATCACGATCGGGTAGGGGTTGGCGCTGAGGCCCACCTCG
>JBBASN010000178.1:0-2764 GCA_040399225.1 Prochlorococcaceae cyanobacterium
TCGGGCTCGAGTTTGGTGCGCAGGTGGCGCACATGCACCCGGATCGTCTCGATGTCGTCGTCCGGCTCATAGCCCCACACCTCCTTGAGGATCAGGGAGGGGGACACGGTCTGGCCATGGCGCTGCAGTAGGCAGTGCAGCAGCTCAAACTCCAGGTGGGTGAGGCGCACAGGTGCATCGAACCAGATGGCCTCAAATCGCTCGGGCACCAGGGTGAGCGGGCCGTAGCTGAGGATCTCGTTGTGCTTGGTGGACAGCGGTGCGTGGTCGCTGCGCCGCAGCAGCGCCTTGACCCGCACCGTGAGCTCCTCCAGATCGAACGGCTTGGTGAGGTAGTCGTCGGCGCCGGAGTTGAAGCCGCTCACCTTGTCCTTGGTGCCGCCCAGGGCGGTGATCATCAGGATCGGAATGCGGGTGGTGCGCTCATCGCGGCGCAGCCGCTGGCAGAGGGTGAGCCCATCCACCTTGGGCAGCATCAGGTCGAGCAGGATCAGATCCGGGCCGTACTGGAGTGCCAGGGCCTGGCCGCGGATGCCGTCCTCGGCCTGCTGCACGTCGAATCCACCATGGATGAGGTGGCCGGCCACCAGTTCACGCATGTCGCTGTCGTCTTCGATCAGCAGGATGCAGGGTTTCATCGGAACGGCTCTGGACTGAACGGCTGGATGGCGCCCATCGCAGGGCGGCGTGTCGGCAGTCACACCTACGCCGCAGCATTCTCGGCGCTGGGCAACAACTGGGGTTGGCGATTCCTCACCGTTCGCTCTGCCTTCCTTGGCTGATCGGGAGAAGAGTGCGCGAGATCGCAGTGCTCACGGGCGATCTGGCCATAAACATGCAAGGTCAGTACCGCCGATCTTCAGGAAATCTTCCGGTTTTTTTGTTGTTTTTTGGCCAGACCCTGCACTCCCTCTCTCTCAGCCTCTCTCTCAGCGGACAACCTTGGCTCATGAAACGCCGTTCCACCAAGGTGCTGCAGCGAGAGCATGGGCCCAGGCGCCCCGGGGCTCAAGCGAGTGGGGGGATGCCATGAAATCAAAACTCCCCGGGCGGGATTCGAACCTGCGACCAATCGGTTAACAGCCGACCGCTCTACCGCTGAGCTACCGAGGAATGGTTGGACCGTCGGGGGGCCAACGGTTTTGAACCATACCGGTCGGCTCGCCCCTCCGGCAAGCGCGCCCCGGGTCCCCAGCCGATCGATTCAGGGCACCATCAGCTGGTGGGCCAGCTCGGTCCCCGCAATCCAGGGGCCGATCCTTCCCACCTGCATCTGGGCGGCGCCGTCGCATTGGCCCAGTTCCTCCAGCCTGTGGGTGATCCACAGGGCCGAGAGCGGCCGCTCGGTCCGTTGGCTCAGGGATCGGATCAGGCCCAGCACCTCATGTTGGCTGTCGGGATCCAGCAGGGCCGTGGGCTCATCGAGCAGCAGCAGATCGGCCTCACTGGCCAGGGCCGCGGCGATGGCCAGGCGCTGCTTCTGCCCACCGCTCAGCCCGTGGATGGGTCGCTCCGCCAGAGTGCCCAGGCCCACCAGTTCAAGGGCGGCGAGGACCCGTTGCCAGCGCTCGGCCGGCGCCAACCCGGCATCGATGGCCAGCAGCAGTTCGCTGCTGCAGCTGGGAAGCAGCAGCTGGTGGTCGGGGTTTTGAAACACCAGGGCGCAGCGGCCCCGGCGCAGCACCCGACCGGCCTGGGGCTCCAGCAACCCGGTGATCACCCGCAGCAGGGAGCTCTTGCCACTGCCATTGCGACCTACCAGCATCCACAGCCCTCGGGCCGGCAGCTGGAGGTCGCAGCCCTGCAGGGCCAGCGCACCCCCGGGCCAGGTGTAATCCACACCCTGCAACTCGACAACCGGCTGCTCAGGGGCCCTCGCCTGGCTGGGGATCACGTGTCGAAACTGAAGCCCGGGCGCTTGCCGCCGGCCGCGGAAGCCGACTTCTCAAACAGCTGCACGGCCACCACCTCGCTGCTGAGCAGGCTCACCTTTTTCTCCGGTTCCTTCTCGCAGGTCAGTTCCAGCACCCGGGGGCCCGCGCCTTCCAGGGCCTGCCGCACCTCGCCGTAGAGGTGCTGGGCATCGGCCAGTTCCTTGCGCTGCACCGCGATCGGCATGGGGCTGAGCTTGAGGGAGAGCTCGACGACGTACATCGGGGGCTGGATTGGGGTGGATGGGCCGGCAGGCTGCTGGGCCTGACCGACAGGATCCACTCTGGCGAATCGCTCGCTGGCTGCGACCCTGGAGTTGGTTGCTAGGCGGTTGTACCTAAACAGGGCGCCGACCAGCGCGGTTCGGGTCTCCGCCCCGTAGGATTCCTGAGTAACGTTTCGTGAAGCCCGTCTCTCATGACGATCGCTGCAGGACGCTTGCCGCAGCGGGGATGGTTCGACGTCCTCGATGACTGGCTCAAGCGCGACCGCTTCGTTTTCGTGGGGTGGTCCGGTCTGCTGCTGTTCCCCACCGCCTACCTGGCGCTGGGCGGCTGGCTCACCGGCACCACCTTCGCCACCTCCTGGTACACCCACGGCATTGCCAGCTCCTACCTGGAGGGCTGCAACTTCCTCACCGCCGCCGTCAGCACCCCCGCTGACGCCATGGGTCACAGCCTGCTGCTGCTCTGGGGCCCCGAGGCCCAGGGCGACTTCGTGCGCTGGATTCAGCTCGGCGGCCTCTGGCCCTTCGTGGCTCTGCACGGTGCCTTCGCTCTGATCGGCTTCATGCTGCGTCAGTTCGAGATCGCCCGCCTGGTGGGCATTCGCC
>JBBASN010000179.1:0-2715 GCA_040399225.1 Prochlorococcaceae cyanobacterium
CGACCTGATGGGCTTCAGCTACGAAGATCTGCTGGAGATCAAGAACTTCGGCTCCAAGTCAGCCGACGAGGTGATCGAAGCGCTCGAGCGCATCGGCATCACCCTCCCCCAGAGCCGCACCAGCGCCTGATCGGCGGCCCTCCTCCCTCCCCGTCGTTCACCCCAGGAGCACCAACACCATGCGCCACCAATGCCGAGTCCCCCAACTGGGACGCCCCGCCGACCAACGCAAGGCGATGTTGCGTGGTCTCACCACCCAGCTGATCCGCGAAGGTCGCGTCACCACCACCAAAGCGCGGGCCAAGGCCCTGCGCGATGAGGCCGAGCGGATGATCACCCTGGCCAAGGAGGGCAGCCTGGCCGCCCGCCGCCGGGCTATCGGCTACATCTACGACAAACAGCTCGTCCACGCCCTGTTCGACAAGGCCCAGGAGCGCTACGGCGACCGTCAGGGCGGCTACACCCGCATCATCCGCACGGTACCCCGCCGCGGCGACAACGCCGAGATGGCCATCATCGAACTTGTGTGATTCCGGGGACGTGCTCATGGCCAGTGGATCCGTCCCTGAGCCGTGACTGGGCCGGTGATCACCAGACCTCTGTCCTCCACCCAACCCATGTCCGCCTGAGCCGTGGCCGCCCTGCCTGCCACGGCTTTTTGCTGGATCACGGCTGGATCCCATCCTGATGAGCGCCCCACAGGTGCGGCGCATTGCCCTCTGCCTGCAGTACGACGGCAGCGCCTTCCACGGCTGGCAGCGCCAGCACAATGCCGCCAGCGTGCAGGAGACCCTGGAAGGGGCGATCCGCAGGCTGGATCCCGCCGGCAGCGGCCAGACGATGGCGGCGGGGCGCACCGACACCGGCGTGCATGCTGCCGCCCAGGTGGTGCACTTCGACTGCGCAGGCCCGATCCCGGCCCAGCGCTGGCCCAAGGCCCTCAACGGTGCGCTGCCCGCGAGCGTGCGGGTGCGGGCGGCCGCCGAGGTGCCGGACCATTGGCACGCCTGCTTTTCAGCCACCTATCGGCGCTATCGCTACACCATTTACAACGGCCGGCTTCCGAACCTGTTCCTCGCCCCCTGGTGCTGGCACCGCTACCGCCTGCGCCTTGACGAGACCCTGATGGAGCAGGCACTGCAGGGCATGCTGGGGGAGCACGACTTCGCCGCCTTCCAGCGGGCAGGCAGCTGCCGCAGCCACTCCCGCACCTGCCTGCAGGAGGTGCGGGTGGAGCGGCAGGGCGACCTGATCGCGGTGGACCTCCAGGCAAGCGGCTTCCTCTACGGCATGGTGCGGCTGGTGATCGGCCAGCTGGTGGCCGTGGGCGAAGGGCGCCTGAACCTGGAGACCTTTGCCCAGCGCTGGCGGGAGCGGCAGCGGGCCGAGGTCAAGGAGGCGGCCCCGGCCCAAGGGCTCTGCCTGCTGCGGGTGGGCTACCCGCAACCCGTCTTCCCAGAACCCGCCTGGTATGATTGCCAACCGCGGTTTCAGCTGGAACTCGCCGACCCGCCAACCACTCCCTGATCCCGCTCCCAGTGATCGGACCAGGCAGTGGTTGCCCTGAGGACGGCGTCCCGCTGGCCAACCCGTTGCTCCGCCGGCCCTCAACCGGCCAAGCGGTAAGGTCGAAAGGTTGCGAACAACGCGGCTGGCACTGCCCACGGGCACTGCCAGCCGCGTCGAGCCGACCCCACGACCACCAGCCCAGCCCCCTACGGCCTGCCGGTGCCTGACCAGGCGATATGAACAAGACTCCCCTGCCCTCCGTTGATTCGCTCGATCGCCAGTGGTATCTGGTGGACGCTGAGAATCAGACCCTCGGCCGACTGGCCAGCGAGGTGGCTTCCGTACTGCGCGGCAAGAACAAGCCCGTCTACACCCCGCACCTCGACACCGGCGATTTCGTCATCGTGATCAACGCTGACAAGATCCGGGTGAGTGGCAACAAGCCCACCCAGAAGCTCTATCGCCGCCACTCCGGCCGTCCCGGTGGCATGAAGACGGAAACTTTCGCCCATCTCCAGGCCCGCATCCCCGAGCGCATCGTGGAAAAGGCCATCAAGGGCATGCTTCCCCACAACGCCCTCGGCCGTCAGCTGTTCCGCAAGCTGAAGGTGTACAAGGGCAGTGAGCATCCCCACGCCGCCCAGCAACCCCAGGTTCTTGCCCTCGATCCCGCCGCCGCTGCCCAATGAGCTCCACCAAAGTCGTCTACTGGGGTACCGGTCGCCGCAAGACCGCCGTTGCCCGCGTTCGGGTGGTGCCCGGTACCGGCACCGTGACCATCAACGGTCGCCCCGGCGACAACTACCTCAACTACAACCCCGTCTACCTGGCGGCGGTAAAGGCTCCCCTCAACACCCTGGGGCTGGCCACTGAGTACGACCTACTGGTAAATGTGCGCGGTGGTGGTCTCACCGGCCAGGCCGACGCCATCAAGCAGGGTGCTGCCCGCGCCCTCTGTGAGCTCTCCAGCGATAACCGCAAACCCCTCAAAACCGAGGGACACCTCAGCCGCGATCCCCGCGCCAAGGAACGCCGGAAGTACGGCCTCAAGAAAGCCCGTAAGGCTCCCCAGTTCTCGAAGCGCTGATTGCGCCTCCGCCCCCTCAAGCTCCTTCCAGCCATGCCCAAGGCCGACATTCACCCCACCTGGTATCCCGATGCCAAGGTGATCTGCAACGGAGAGGTGGTGATGACCACCGGCTCCAC
>JBBASN010000180.1:0-2713 GCA_040399225.1 Prochlorococcaceae cyanobacterium
GTAAGCCGCGCTTAGCTCTCGCTTTGCGCAGTCCAAAACCTTATCACGCAGATGGGCCCTCTGCCAAGCGCAACGTCCCATGCAAAGGGGATGCAGCGTGGCGAGAGCGTTTCTATGGTCTGGTGAAGAGCGCCGCGGCGCGCGGTACACGACCTCGGATGGCACGCCACTTCAGCCAGGAACAGCTGCGGGTCCGCCCCAGCTCCCGTGAAGCGGCAATTGTGGAGAGTGCCCGCGAGCATTTCGAGCGCACCCTGGTGCGGGTGCGTGGCGAGCTGGTGGGCTCGGTGGCAGCCCTGGAACACCCGAACAAGAGCGCAGCCGCCAACTACGGCGAAGTGTTCCTGCGCGACAACGTGCCGGTGATGCTCTACCTGCTGGTGCAGGGGCGCTACGAGATCGTGCGCAACTTCCTCAGTACCTGCCTCGACCTGCAGAGCAAGACCTACCAGACCCGGGGCATCTTCCCCACCAGCTTCGTGGAAGAGAACGGCCGGCTGCTGGCCGACTACGGCCAGCGCTCAATCGGGCGGATCACCTCGGTGGATGCCAGCCTCTGGTGGCCGATTCTCTGCTGGATGTATGTACGCAGAAGCCAGGATGTGACCTTCGGCACCAGTCAGCCCGTGCAGCGCGGCGTGCAGTTGCTGCTGGACCTGGTGCTCCATCCCACCTTTGAAGGTACGCCGGTGCTGTTTGTGCCGGACTGCGCCTTCATGATTGACCGTCCGATGGATGTGTGGGGAGCCCCCCTGGAAGTGGAGGTGCTGCTCTACGGCTGCCTGCGCAGCTGCTGCCAGTTGATGGAGCTGGCTCAGAAGACGGCCGGCAGTCGGCTACTGGAACAGCGGTTGGTGCTCAGTCGCCAGTGGTTGCGTGACCTGCGCCGTTTCCTGCTCAAGCACTACTGGGTCACCAGCAAAACCATGCAGGTGCTGCGACGGCGGCCGACCGAACAGTACGGCGATCAGCAGCACGAAAACGAGTTCAACGTGCAACCCCAGGTGATCCCCCCCTGGCTGCAGGACTGGCTGGAAAACAGGGGTGGCTATCTGATCGGCAACATGCGCACCGGCAGGCCCGATTTTCGCTTTTACAGCCTGGGGAATTCCCTGGCCTGCCTGTTTGAGATCCTTGCTCCGCCCCAGGAGCGTGCCCTGTTTCGGCTGGTGATGCACAACCGCCAGCACCTGATGGCCCAGATGCCGATGCGCATCTGCCATCCACCCATGGAATTGGAGGAGTGGGCGGATAAGACCGGCTCTGATCCCAAGAACTGGCCATGGAGTTACCACAACGGCGGCCATTGGCCCAGTCTGCTCTGGTATCTCACCAGTGCCGTGCTGATCCACGAGCAGCGCAATCCCAGAGCAGACGTGCTGCTGATGGGCCAGATGCGGGCCATGCTTGAAGAGTGCTACTGGAGCCAGCTCAACCAGCTACCCCGCCAGCAGTGGGCTGAGTATTTTGATGGGCCAACCGGCACATGGGTGGGCCAACAGGCCCGGACCTACCAGACCTGGACCATTGTTGGGTTTCTGCTGCTTCACCACTTTCTCCGGGTTGAGCCTGAGGACGTGCAACTGCTCGACCTCGGTCCATGAACCACAAGCCTGATCCGCCAGCCAGCACCAGGGAAGGGGGGGCTTGGCAGGCACGACTGGCACAAAAAAACCGCGACCAAGGTCGCGGTTCATTCAGTTGCATGCCTTCAATAACGATCAGGGAAAGGCAAAAGATCGGGTTGATCAGAAAAGGCCCAGGGTGAGCGACTTATCGATCGGTAGTGCAGCACCGATACCGAGATAAATCGTAAAGAAGGTGCCGAACAGGAACACAGCCATCGCCACAGGACGACGGAAGGGGTTCTGAAACTTGTTGAAGCTTTCAATGAATGGAACCAGCATCAGACCAAGGGGAATCATGGTCTGCAGGGCAATCCCCAGGAGCTTGTTCGGCACAACCCGGAGAATCTGGAACACGGGGTAGAGGTACCACTCGGGCAGAATCTCAAGAGGAGTGGCGAAGGGATCAGCCTTGTCGGCCAGCATGGCCGGATCAAGAACAGCCAGACCGACGATGCAGCCGATGGTGCCCAGAATCACCACGGGAAACATGTACAGCAGGTCGTTCGGCCAGGCCGGCTCGCCGTAATAGTTGTGGCCCATACCCTTGGCCAGCTTGGCCCTCAGGGCGGGGTCGGTGAGATCAGGCTTCTTGAGGATGTGCATGACAGGAGGCCCAGTGGGGGAAACCTAGAGCGGAATGGACAGGAGCGGCGGGATTTGGCATGGATTGAAGCAACTGCCCCGTGAGCCAGGTGCTTTGCGACGCTTGTCAGGGCTTTTGGGGCAGACGCTGCTCAGAGGGGACCGGAGATGCCCTGCTTGCGGATCATCAGGAAGTGCATGAGCATGAACACAGCCAGCAACCAGGGCATCACGAAGGTGTGAAGGCTGTAGAAGCGGGTGAGGGTGGCCTGGCCAACGCTCTCGCCGCCACGGAGAAGCTCAACCATGAAGTCGCCAACCACGGGCACGGCTGCAGGCACACCGCTCACGATCTTCACGGCCCAGTAACCAACCTGGTCCCAGGGGAGGGAGTAGCCGGTGACTCCGAAACTGACGGTGATCACGGCCATGGTCACTCCGGTGACCCAGGTGAGCTCACGGGGGCGCTTGAAGCCGCCGGTGAGGTACACGCGGAACACGTG
>JBBASN010000181.1:0-2650 GCA_040399225.1 Prochlorococcaceae cyanobacterium
GCGCCCAGTTCCAGGGAAAGCGCCACATCCCTTTTACTGCAAGCGATCACGAGAAGCGCCACGGCCGTGACACGCTCTGGGAGTTATCAGCCAAGGAGGCTCCGGAGCACATCAAGGCGAACTGGCCGGGCTGTGCCTGGATCGTGGAAGTGATCACCGACACCGAGAAGGCAGGTGGCCAGCGCACCGTGAGACGACACCTGGATGAATCACCAAGGCGCACCCTCGGTGCGACACCAGCATCCGCACCACCCCAGATGCCCTGCTGCGGCTGATCCGCCAGCGCTGGAGCATTGAAAACGAGTGGCACTGGGCCCGAGACGCCCAGCTCGGTGAGGACGCCCACCGCTACGCCGACCGAACCGGCGAACCGGTGTTCTCATTCCTGAGGACATTGGTGATGAACCTGTTGCGGCGAGGCGGCTACCGCTCGATCCGCAAGGGCCTGCGGGAGCTGGCCTACGACATCAAGGGAATGCTGGCCTTGGGAGGCGTGACAACGCCTACTCCCACGACTTGACCATTCTTTTAGGCAGCCCTGGCCTTAGGAGTTTGCTGAAAAACCCGGACTGCTCTACAAAAGCCTAACGAACCCCCTGAGTGGACAGGCCACCACCACCTCACCCCTGACTTGGCTCAGGAATGGTGAGGCGTGCGTCAAGGCCCCGAATCCGTGCAACCTGATCCAATCCGGCGACTGCGCAGAATGCAGGCGCTGCACGCCATCGACCCCATCCCTAAGGTGTCTGCACAGGCAGATGCAGGGCCCTGAAGACGGTGGAGAAGGTGCTGGTGCCAGAAGCCCATGCCAAGGCACCGGGCCGGCCGCCCGCCGCCGGCATGGCATGGATCCCTGGCGGCTCCTTCCTGATGGGCTCCGACGGGCACTACCCCGAGGAGGCGCCTGCCCATCGGGTGGTGGTGGATGGCTTCTGGATCGACCGCACGGCGGTGACCAACGCCCAGTTCCTGAAGTTCGTCAAGGCCACCGGCCACGTGACCCTGGCGGAGCAGGCCGCCGATCCGGCCCTGTATCCCGACGCCCGGCCGGACCTGCTGCAGCCGGCCTCGATCGTGTTCGTGCCGCCGCCGGGGCCGGTGGCCAAGGGCGATCCCTACCGCTGGTGGCAGTACGTGGCCGGCGCCGACTGGCGCCATCCCGAGGGGCCGGGCAGTTCGATCAAGGGGCGCGAGCGCCATCCGGTGGTGCACATCGCCCATGCCGATGCCATGGCCTACGCCGCCTGGATTGGCAAGCAGCTGCCCAGCGAGGCGGAATGGGAACGGGCCGCTCGGGGCGGCCTGGAGGGCGTGGACTTCCCCTGGGGGAATGAGCTCCATCCCGGTGGCCGGATGCTGGCCAACACCTGGCAGGGCGACTTCCCGCACCACAACAGCCGCGCCGATGGCTGGGAGCGCACGGCGCCGGTGGGCAGCTATCTGGCCAACGGCTACGGCCTGCTCGACATGATCGGCAACGTGTGGGAATGGACCGACGACTGGTACCAGGCGCACGGCGCCCGCCTTGCGGCCTCCCAGCAACCGGCCAGCCATGACCGGGCGAACCACCCTCCTGGCGAGAGCGGTGGCCCACAGGGCTGCTGCGCCAGCCTGCTGCACAACCCCCGTGGTGCCGTCGATGCCGAGGCCAGCATCGATGCCTCCTCCCAGCACGGCAGCATTCCGCGCAAGGTGGTGAAGGGCGGCTCCTTCCTCTGCGCCCCCAGCTACTGCCGCCGCTACCGGCCGGCGGCGCGGATGGCCCAGGGGATCGACACCTCCACCTGCCACCTCGGCTTCCGCTGCATCGTGCGGCCGGCATAGCAACGAGCAAAAAACGCAGCAGATACTGGGGATGCCAAGGCCTCCAGCCATGGATACATTGCCATCAGCGCAACTCCCTGCCTGCGATGCCGCTCAACGAATACAAGCCCGGTGCCGCCTTCCCGGGCGTGATCGGCCGCACCGCCGATGTGTCGAGTCCCGCCTGGCCGATGCCCAACCGGGCGAAGGACGGTGCGCCGAACGTGCTGTTCATCGTGCTCGACGACACGGGTTTCGGCCAGCTCGGTTGCTACGGCAGCCCGATCGCCACGCCAAACCTCGATGCCCTGGCGGCCGACGGCCTGCGCTTCAACAACATGCACACCACGGCGCTCTGCTCGCCGTCGCGCAGCTGCATGCTCAACGGCCGCAACCACCACTCCAACGGCCTGGCCTGCATCACCGAGGGATCGATGGGCTTCCCCGGCTCCAACGGCATCATCCCGTTCGAGAACGGCTTCCTCTCCGAGATCCTGCTGCAGCACGGCTACAACACCTACGCCATCGGCAAGTGGCACCTCACCCCCGCCGAGCAGACCTCAGCAGCCGGCCCCTACGACCGCTGGCCCCTGGGCCGGGGCTTCGAGCGCTTCTACGGCTTCCTCGGCGGCGACACGCACCAGTACTACCCGGAGCTGGTGCAGGACAACAGCCAGGTGGAACCGCCGGCCACGCCGGAGGAGGGCTACCACCTCACCCCCGATCTGGTGGCGAAGGCAAGGGCGATGATCGCCGACTCCAAGCAGGTGGCGCCCAATAAACCCTTCTTCATGTACTTCTGCACCGGCGCCATGCATGCGCCCCACCACGTGCCGAAGGAGTGGGC
>JBBASN010000182.1:0-2598 GCA_040399225.1 Prochlorococcaceae cyanobacterium
ATCGCCCAGCGGGACATGAAGCGGATGGTGGCCTACAGCTCGGTGGGCCACATGGGCACGATCCTGCTGGCGGCCGCGGCCGCCAGCCCGGTAGCCCTGCTGGGGGCCCAGTTTCAGATGGTGAGCCACGGCCTGATCTCCGCCCTGCTGTTCCTGCTGGTGGGCATCGTGTACCGCAAGACCGGCAGCCGCGACCTGGATGTGCTCCACGGCCTGCTCAACCCCCAGCGGGGGTTGCCGCTCACGGGCAGCCTGATGGTGCTGGGGGTGATGGCCAGCGCCGGTCTGCCGGGCATGGCCGGCTTCATCTCGGAGTTTCTGGTGTTCCGGGGCAGCCTGCAGGCCTTCCCCCTGGCCACCCTGCTGAGCATCGTGGGATCGGGGCTCACGGCCGTGTATTTCCTGCTGCTGGTGAACCGGGCCTTCTTCGGACGGTTGGCGATCACCCCGCACACCGACCCAGCGCGCGATGGGCGCCTCGATGTGCAGCTGCCCTCGGTGGCCCCGCGCGAAACCCTGCCGGCCCTTGCCCTGGCGATCGCCGTGGTGGCGCTCGGGCTGCTGCCGGCTCCCCTGGGCCGGATCACTGAGGCCACCACCACCGCCATGGCCCAGTTGCCGCTGCTGCTGGCGAGCGGCAGCAGCGGGGGGGGGCTGGGCTGATGCCGGTTGTTCCAGCCGATCTGGTGCGCTCCGGGCCGATGCCGCCGGCCGAGGAGCTGGCCACCACCCTGCTGGCCGGTGAAACCCTCCTGCAGGACAGTGCCCAGCACCTGCTGGAGGTGGTGGGGGTGCTGGAGAGCTACGGCGAGGTGCTCGATGCCTACAGCAACAACCTCATCTACCAGGCGGAGGAGCAGTTCCTCAATCCGTTTCCATTCTTCAAGTATTTCGACGGCGATCTCAATCCCGCCCGCCTCTGGCGCCACCTCAACCACGACCGCATCAATTTCGAGTACGCCGAGTACTGCATGAAGTCGATGCTCTGGCATGGCACCGGTGGGCTGGACGCCTATCTCGATTCAGCCGAGTTCGCCGCCGGCTGTGCCGCGATCATTGCCGCCAAGCGCCGCCGCGATCCGCTGATGGCCCTGCTCCATCCCCTGGCCCCCAGCTTTCTGCCGGAGTTGATTCGCACCGCAGCCACGGTGCATGCCCTGGGCCAGTTCTGGCGGGTGATGAGTGATCTGTTCCTCGACCTGGCCCGGGCCGAGCGCCGGGGGGAGGTGGACTCGATTCCAGCCGTGGTGGCGTTCATCAAGCAGGGGCTGGTGGCGGCGGTGGCCAACCCGATCCACTACGGGGTGACCGTGGGCGGGGAGCGGTTCTGGGTGCTGCCGCCGGAGGCGGGGCTCACGTTCCTGGTGGACGTGGCCCTGCCCTACGTGGAGGCGGTGTTCCTGCGGGGCACGCCCTTCTTCGGCACGGTGAGCTTCAACGCCCAGGCCGAGCAGATCTCCCCCGACCAGGGCAGCTTTGCCTACGGCGCTCTCTATGCCGACCCCCTGCCCACGATGGGGGCCGGGATCCCCCCCAGCCTGCTGATGCAGGACATGTACCGCCACCTGCCCGAACCCCTGCACCGCTGGTATCGGCAGGGCGGCCGGGGCGAAGGCGATGTGCACGTGAAGATCTGCCGCAGCTTCCAGAAGGCGATGTTCTGCGTCACCAACGCCACCATCGCCGGCACGATGCCCCATCCCCTCGACAGCCCCGATCCCCAGCAGCAGGCCGCCAACCGGGCCCATGCCCTGGCCTGGGCCGAGCGCCTCAGCCGCGGCCGCACGGATTGTCTGGAGGGTTGAAGTTCCTGTGCTGGACTAGGTTTGCATGATGGAGCAGCCCTGGACACCCCGCCCGAAACCGGACCAGCCTGAGTGGCTGGAACGGCGCTTCGAGTTCGGCGATTACGCCACCACCCGCGACTTTCTGGAGCGGCTCAATGACCTCTGCGAGGCCGAACAGCGCTTCCCGGACATCAGCTTCGGCCGCACCTATGTGAATCTCACCCTGCGCAGCGAGACCGATGGTGCCCTGGTAGGAGATGCTGAGCGCGGCATTGCCGCCGCCATCGATGCGCTCCTCTGATACGGCCGAGTCCGCCCAGGCTGAGTCTGCTGCAGACATCCAGGTGGACCTGCGGGCGGCCTATGAGGGCGCTGGGGTGCAGGAGCTGCTCGACCAGCTCGACCGCGAGCTGATCGGTCTCAAACCGGTGAAGGCCCGCATCCGCGAAATCGCCGCCCTGCTGGTGGTGAACCGGGCGCGCCAGCAGGTGGGTCTGGAGACGGCGCCCCCCAGCCTGCACATGTCGTTCACCGGCCGTCCCGGCACCGGCAAGACCACGGTGGCCGAGCGGATGAGCAGGATCCTGCACGGCCTGGGCTACGTGCGCAAGGGCCATGTGGTCACCGCCACCCGCGATGACCTGGTGGGCCAGTACATCGGCCACACCGCCCCAAAGACCCGCGAGATGCTCAAGAAGGCGATGGGCGGGGTGCTGTTCATCGACGAGGCCTACTACCTCTACCGGCCGGAGAACGAGCGCGACTACGGCGCCGAGGCGATCGAGATCCTGCTGCAGGTGATGGAGAACAA
>JBBASN010000183.1:0-2576 GCA_040399225.1 Prochlorococcaceae cyanobacterium
AGTCACGGAAGGCGCCTTCCGTGAATTTCATGATGTTGCCCTTGTGCACCAGGGTGACGTGGCGCTTGTCGCCTTCCAGCTTCAGGGCGTGCTGAATGGCCTTGCGGATGTGGCGCTGGCTGCCGTCCTTGCTCACCGGCTTGATGCCGATGCCGGAGCCGGCCGGGATACGGCGCTGACCGAGCTTGCCGTTGGCCGGGATCACCACCTCGTTGAGGTGCTTGATCAGATCGAGGCACACCGGATCGCTGGCCTCCCACTCGATCCCCATGTAGATGTCCTCGGTGTTCTCGCGATACACGATCACGTCCAGGTCCTGGGGCCGTTTGTGGGGGCTGGGGGTGCCCTCGTAGTAGCGGCAGGGACGCACGCAGCAATACAGATCGAAGATCTGGCGCAGGGCCACGTTCAGCGAGCGGATGCCGCCGCCGATCGGCGTGGTGAGCGGGCCCTTGATGGCCACGCCGTAGGTGCGGATGGCGGTGAGGGTGTCCTCGGGCAGGTACTGGTAGGTGCCGTAGAGGTCGCAGGCCTCATCGCCGGCGTACACCTTGAACCATTCGATCCGGCGTTCGCCGCCGTAGGCCTTGGCCACCGCTGCGTCCAGCACTTTCTGGGTGGCGGGCCAGATGTCCACGCCGGTGCCATCGCCGCGGATGAAGGGAATGATCGGATCGTTGGGCACCACCGGCTGGCCGTTCTCGAAGCGGATCGCCGTGCCCGTGCTGGGGGGCGTGAGCTTGGCGTAGGGCGCGGTGCTGGTAGCCATTCGTGCGGCAGAAGCGGTGCAGCGAGCCTAGGTTTCAGTGATCTGCGGTTCTGCTCAGGGGAAACGGCATGAACGCTGCCGACCAGGCCCGGAATCTGGAATGGGCCCAGGCGATTGCCTCGGTGGCCGCCCTGTTCCGCAACCACTTCCCGGCGGCCCGCGCCAATCTCACTCCCTGGCGCGACGACCCGCTCACCCGGGCCTGGGCCGAGGCCGAGAGCGTGGATCTCTCCTTTCACTTCCCCGGCTGGAACCCCCGCAACCAGTGCCGCTCGGTGCTGCTGCAGCTGCGCCTCGACGCGGCGCCCGCCAGCGGCCGGCCGCGGCTGCTGGGGGTGGTGGTGCGCGGGCTCACCTACGAATCGGAGCGCTGGCGGCTGGCCACCGTGGGCGACTGGCAGCCCAGCGGCAGCCACCTGCCCGATGCGGCGGTGGCGCTCAAGCTGCAGAGCGTCTGCCGCGACCTGTTCGATCTGTTCAATGGCGCTGGTGCTGATGCCGCCGCGGCCTGAAGGGCAGCGGGTACTGCTTTTGACCAGAGCAACCGCACGTCACCAGAGCAACCGCACCGGATAGCGATGAATCTGGGGGTCTGGGGTCACCAGGACCAGGCCGTTGTCGATGGCCTGACAGATCAACATCCGATCAAAAGGGTCGCGATGGTGATCGGGGAGCTTCGGAAGGTGGCGCAGAGCGTCCTCCTCCAGGGAAAGGGGGAGGACGCCATGGCGCTGCCGTTCCTTCCGCGCATAGCTGGCGGGGTCGTCCGGCAGGGGCAGCCTTCCGGCCAGTGCTTTCACCGTGAGCTCCCACTGGCTCACCACACTCAGATAGACAGGCACGGCCGGATCCACCACGGCTTCGCGGGCCGCTGTTGAGAGTTCATTCGGGGTGCGCACCATCCACAGGAAGGTGCAGGTATCGAGCAGCAGCCCGGCGCCGTCCCGCATGGGGCTCAAGGTGTCTGCCCTTCAAAGGCCGCCTGCAGGTCGGCGGGCAGTGGTTCGAAGAAAGCTGCTGGGATGGGCGTGCCGGCGTCGTCGGCCTGGCCCAGGGGGCGGGGTGCCGTGGGCAAGGGCGGTTGCGTGGGCCGCAGTTCGGCGATCGGACGGTTGCGGCGGGTGATCACCAGATGTTCCCCCTGCTCCACCCGGTCGAGCAGGGCCGAAAACTGGGCCTTGGCCTGTTGGGCGCTGACCGGGCCGGTGCAGCTCGCTGGCCGTGGGTGCTCGTGCGCCATCGCCCATTCCTGAACAGCTGATTTTCTGACCAGCTAACAGGCTAGGTACCTGACCTGTGCCCTGTTGTCCGCGGCGTAATCCTTCGCAACCTTGACGGCGCTGGGGCGGAGACCGCACCTAACTTGGCCTCTCGCTCCCGTTGCGCCCTCGCCTGGCCATGCCCGTCGCCCTCGCTTCCCAGTTGCGTGAAGGCACCAAGAAGTCGCACACGATGGCCGAGAACACCGGCTTCGTGAGCTGCTTCCTCAAGGGCGTGGTGGACAAGGCCAGCTACCGCACCCTGGTGGCCGATCTCTACTTCGTGTATGACGCGATGGAGCAGGAGATCGGCAGGCTGCGGGCCGCCGGCCATCCGGTGGTGGGCCCGGTGGGCTTTCCTGAACTGAACCGGCGCGAGAGCCTGGAGCAGGATCTCGCCTTCTACTTCGGCGATGGCTGGCGCAACAGCGTGAAGGCCACCCCGGCGGCGCAGGAGTACGTGGCCCGCCTCCACCAGGTGGCGGCTGAGGCTCCCGAGCTGCTGGTGGGCCACCACTACACCCGCTACATCGGCGACCTCTCCGGCG
>JBBASN010000184.1:0-2547 GCA_040399225.1 Prochlorococcaceae cyanobacterium
CCCAACTACCGCGACCTCTTCCCCGAGCCGCCGCCGCCGGGCATGGTGCCCTCCTGCGCCGAGGGCGGCGTGGTGGGTGTGCTGCCCGGGATCATCGGCGTGATCCAGGCCACCGAGGCCGTGAAGATCATCACCGGCATCGGCACCACCCTCAGCGGCCGCCTGCTGCTGTTCGATGCCCTGGGCATGAAGTTCCGCGAGCTCAAGCTGCGGCCCAGCCCTGAGCGGCCGGTGATCGACTCTCTGATCGACTACCAGGAGTTCTGCGGCGTGGGCGGCACAGCGCCGGGCCAGGAGGAGGCGGGCGCTGTGCCCAGCATCACCGTGGCCGAACTCAAGACGGTGATCGATGGCCAGATCGAGGACATCCTGCTGCTGGATGTGCGCAACCCCCAGGAGGCCGACATCGCCGTGATCCCGGGCTCGGTGCTGGTGCCCCTGGATCGGATCGAGAGCGGCGAGGCGATCGAGGACGTGCGCCAGCTGGCTGCCGGCAAGCAGCTCTATGTGCACTGCAAACTCGGCGGCCGCAGCGCCAAGGCGCTGATCGCCCTGGGTCGGCATGGCATCGAGGGCGTGAACGTGAGCGGCGGCATCGACGCCTGGAGCCAGCACGTCGATCCCGAGGTGCCGCGCTACTGATTCAGTCGTGCACTCCGCTTCAGTAATCCACCCCGCGCTTGAGATCAATCCCGCGCTCGGCGTAGTGCTTGTGGCACACCATCTCCGAGTGCACTGAGGCCAGGTCGAAGTAGGCGGGGCGGTTTTTGCAGCGGCCGGTGAGGATCACCTCGGTTTCGGCGGGCTTGCGCAGCAGGGTCTGCACGATCGGCTCGACCGGCAGCAGCTCCAGATCCACCGTGGGGTTGATCTCATCGAGGATCACGGTTTTGTAGAGGCCGCTGGAGATGGCCGCCCGGGCGATCTCCCAGGCCCGTTCGGCCTCCACGTAGTCGATCGGCTGCTGCTGGCCGCGCCACACGATCGCGTCGCGGCCCGAGCGCAGGTGGTCCACCAGGTGGGGGTAGCTCTCGCGCAGGGCGGCAATGGCGGCGTCTTCGGTGTAGCCGCTCCCCCCCTTGAGCCACTGCAGGATCAGCACCCGGTGGCTCTTGTCCTGGCTGATGCCACGGCCGATCGCCTGCAGGGCCTTGCCCAGGGCACTGGTGCTCTTGCCCTTGCCCTCGCCTGTGTAGATCTCGATGCCGTCGAGGCCGACAGAGCCGTTCGGGTCGCCGCCGTTCTGGTCGCCGCCATCCACCAGGCGCCGGTGCGCCCGCATCTCCGAGTGCAGGTCGGCCAGCTGCACCAGTTGCCGCGGCGCTCCCCGGCCGGTGCAGATCACCTCCATGCCAGGAGGTTTGGCGGCCAGGGTGCGGCACACCTCCTCGGCGTCGAGCAGGCCCAGATCGAGCACGGGGTTGAGCTCGTCGAGCACCACCACGGAATAGAGGTCGGAAGCGATGGCGCCCTTGGCGATGTCCCAGCCGCGCTGGGCCTCCTGGCGGTCGAACTTGGTAGCCCTCTCGGCGGTGAAGAAGTCGCCGCGGCCGGTGCGCACCTGGTCGATCAGGTGGGGAAAGCCCTGCTGCAGGGCCTCAATCGCCGCGTCTTCGTCGTAGGCCCGGCCTGGGCCCTTGAGGAAGCGCAGAAGAAGCACGCGGGTGCGTTTCTGCTCGCAGATGCCCAGGCCGATCGTGCGCAGCACCACCCCGAGAGCGGCCTGGCTCTTGCCTTTGCCGTCGCCGTCATACACGTGCAGCTGGCCGTGGGCCCGCTCATCGCTGCCGGCGGCGGTGCGGATGCCGATGCCCCGGCCGGTGCCCCGCTGCGGCGTCTGGGTGCTGCTGGGGCTCATGGCGGGCAGGTGCGTGCAGTGATGCTATCGGGGTTCCCCTGGGCTTCAGCCCGTGGCGCCTGGGCCTCAGCATGCGGCGGAGTTTGCCAGGATCGACCCTGCCCCGGGCGTGCCCAGGTTGAAGGTGTTGTCCCTGCTGGAGCCGCTTCCTTCGCCCCTGGAGGAGGCACTCGCTAACCTGCGTGCGGAGCTGGCCACCCTGGGTCGGGTGGTGGTGGCCTATTCCGGTGGCGTGGACAGCGCCCTGGTGGCCGCCATCGCCGGGGAACAGCTGGGGCCTGGGGCGCTGGCTATCACTGGCGTGTCGCCCGCCCTGGCGCCCCACCTGCGCCGGGAGGCGGCCGAGCAGGCGCGCTGGCTGGGGGTGGCCCATCGGGAGATCCCCACGGCCGAGCTCGCCGACCCCGCCTACGCCAGCAACCCCGCCGACCGCTGCTACGCCTGCAAGCGGGAACTGCACCAGCTGCTGGCCCCGATTGCCCGCGCGGCCGGCGCCGCCCAGGTGCTGGACGGCGTGAATGGCGATGATCTGCTCGACCATCGGCCCGGGATCCGAGCAGCCCGGGAGTTCGGCGTCCGTTCCCCCCTGGCCGAACTGGGGATCGACAAGGTCGGTGTGCGCCGCATCTCGCGGGCCCTGGGGTTGCCCTGGTGGGATAAGCCGGCCCAGCCCTGCCTGGCCTCCCGCT
>JBBASN010000185.1:0-2488 GCA_040399225.1 Prochlorococcaceae cyanobacterium
TTATAGCCGTATAGCACACTGAATCAAGCCCTATTACGATTTTTCGAGGTGCCCTCAATTCAGCTCGGCAAACCAGTTAAGGCGGATTTAACAACGGCCGGTGATGTCAGTTCAGACACGTCTCCATGTGCGCGATATTGCTGGGGCTTTGTTTGGAGCAATACATCTGGATTGGCCCGGTTGTGTGTTTCATCGGCCGCCGGATGGCCCGGCAGGCTCTGCCAAACCAGGCTCAGAGCCAGTGCCAGGCGCTGAAGGCGGCGGCCTGGCCGCCGGGCAGGCTCCACACCCGGGCGTTGCTGATCCGGAAGCGGCGGCCCTGGCTGTCGATGCGGATGCCGCTGTAGTCGGCGATGGCGTGTTGGGGTTGCACGCGGGAGAGCGCCTGGGCGCGACCGGCGCGCTCGGCCGGTTCGGCGGTGTGCCGCGAGGGCATGCCCACCAGCTCGGCCCAGGGGCGCCGCCAGAGCAGGAGGGCGGCCCGGTTGGCGTAGATCAGCCGGGGGCCCGGATCTCCGCCGGGATCGGCGCCGTCGTGGGCCAGCACCACGGTGGCGGCGGCAAACAGGGCCTGGCTCCACTGCAGGGGCGTGGCGTCTGCGCAAAGGCCTGTCAGCAGGGGCCTGCCGAAGGCCAGCTCGTGGGTGGCCAGCAGCTTGCTCACCAACTGCTGGCTGGCTGGGGTCAACCAGCCCGGCGGGCTGGGCTCAACCGCTGCCGGCATCGCTGGCTGCGGCACTCTCCTGGCCTTCGTTCTGGCCGTTGTCCATCGCCCGGGCCATGGCCAGGGTGGCCATCATCTGGCCGTGCTCGCGCACGTGGGCGAGGAAGCTCTGGTTGGCCTCCGGGAACTGGGGCGACTCGGCCAGGGGGAGGGGGCCGGCCGCATCCAGGCCGGTGTCCCCCTCCAGGGCCGGGGTGATCACCACCAGGTCGGGGTCGAGGGCAGCGTCGTAGCGCCACCAGCGGCTGGGGTCGGTGATCGCGCCGTGCACCGGCTGCTGGCTGCCGCCACCGTCCGTTTCCTCTTCGCCCCGAGCGCGGGCCTGGCGGGCCTGCCTGGCCAGGGCGCGGCGGCGCCGCTTGGCCAGATCGCCGAGCAGCTGGGCGCGGGTGCGGCCGCGCAGCTGGAAGAGCACGAAGGGGTCTTCACTGAAGCGGTCGCCCATCAGGTAGAACACCGCGCTCACGTGCTTGCAGGGGTTGGCCTTGTCGGGGCAGCTGCACTCGCTGCGCACCTCCTGCAACTTGAACGGGAACAGGCGCTTGCCGCTGGCGGCGAAGGCCCGCTCGATGTCCTGGGGCATCACCCCCGCCAGCAGCTGGGCCGACCAGCGGGCCTTCTGGGTGAGGGCGTCGAGCACGTAGCCCCAGTCCTCGTCGTTGAGCACATCCAGCCAGAGCTTCACCTTGTAGGGCTCTTCGCCGCTGCCCTGCACCCGGGCATGCACCCGCCGGCCCTCAAAGCGGATCGAGGTCACGTTGCCGGAGCGGGCGTACTCCCAGGCGCGCTCCAGCCGTTTCTTGAAGCGGTAGCCGTGGATCAGCTCCATCCACTGCTCCACCCACCAGGGCTGCTGCCCCAGGCCCTCATCGCCCAGCTGGGTGTTGATGGCCGGGGAGGAAACGGTCATCGCCGGCACGCAGGGAGAGGCCCAACATTCTGCTGGCTGGCCAGCAGGGCCCGGCCGCTGAGCACCAGCACCTCGGCGTTGAACAGGTGCCAGAACAGGTGGGTGCCGATCGGAACGAGTGGGCAGAGGGCATTGTCGACACTGCGCAGCAGCAGCGACAGGCTGAACAGTCCGGTGGCCGCCAGCAGCAGCGCCGAGTGCTTCTGGCGCAGCTGATGCCCGGCCAGCAGGGCCAGCACCGCCAGGGTGGGGGCGTAGGCCAGCGATCCGTTCAGCACGCCGGGAAAGCCCCGCCCCGCCAGGCAGGCCAGCAGGAAGGCCAGGCAGAGGCCCGCCGCGGGGGCCAGCGCCAGGCCGGCCCGCCGGCGCAGGTAGAGCAGCAGGAACAGCAGCTGGAACAGCAGGATCGGCAGCACATCGGCCGCCAGCGCCCAGCCGTTGGCGAAGGTGTGAAACAGGCTGCTGCCTACACCGATGGCCAGGGCCAGGGCCGCCAGGGCCAGCACGCCGCGATCGCTGCCAGCCTGGGCTTTAGGGCCAGACCGAGAGAGGGCCAGGCTTGCCAGCCGCCAGGCCGCCACCAGGAAAGCCCCGTTGGTGACGGCGTTCAGCGGTTCGGCCAGCAGGCCGGGGCCCAGCCGTTCGCAGTAGAGGTCGAGCATGGCCATCGGTTCAATCCTGCTCCTGCAGGGCCACCAGATCCTTGAGCTGGCCCACGTCCAGGCCGCCCAGCCAGTCCTCGCCGGAGCCCACGATCTCCTCGGCCAGCTTCGCCTTCTCGCGGATCATCCGGTCGATGCGCTCCTCCACCGAGCCGCTGGTGATGAACTTGTGCACCAGCACCCGGTTGGTCT
>JBBASN010000186.1:0-2428 GCA_040399225.1 Prochlorococcaceae cyanobacterium
TTCATCTGGCAGCCGAAGGTGGTGATCCAGTAGCTGCCGCGCCCCGCCTGGGGGGCCTGGGGGGCCGGAGTGCTGGCCTGGGAGAGGGTCGCCGTCATGGCTTCAGTTTCGGCTATGGCCAGCCCGGACTGACGCGGGGCCGGGGCCGTGCCAGCTTGAACGCAGCGCCCCAGCTTCAATGCGCCTGAGCCTGCGCCGCTTCCCGCTCACCAAGGCCGTGCCCCTGGCCATCAGCCGCGGCACCACGGGCGCCGTGGAGCACCTGCTGGTGACGGTCGAGCACGGCGGCCTCACGGGCTACGGCGAGACCGGCGGCTTCGACACCGGCCACCGCCACTCCGCCACCGAGGCCATTGCAGCCGAGCTCAAGGCCGTGGCCCATCAGCTGGAACCCCTGTCTCCCGAACCCCTCCAGGCCCTGGAACCCCTGCTGGCCGAACTCAGCCCACCGGCGCGCTGCGGCCTGGATCTGGCACTCCACGACTGGTGGGGCCAGCGGCTGGGGCAGCCCTTGCACCGGCTCTGGGGGCTGGATCCGGGAGCCTGTGTCGCCACCAGCGTCACCCTCGGGCTGGGGGAGCCCGCGGCGGTGCTGGCGCGGCTCGAGCGCTGGTGGCAGCTGCTGCCCGCCACCCGCATCAAGCTCAAGTTGGGCAGCCCCGACGGCCTCGCCCACGACCTGGCCCTGCTGGATGCGGTGGTCGCGGCCCTGGAGCAGCGGCGCCAGAGCACCGGCGTGGCCTGCGAGCTGCAGGTGGATGCCAACGGCGGCTGGGATCTGGATGCCGCCAGGGCGATGCTGGAGCCGCTGGCCCGCGCCGGAGTGGTGCTGCTGGAGCAGCCCCTGGCGCCCCAGCCCGATCCCGAGGCCGACACCGCCGGTTTTGCGGCCCTCCATCCCCACTGCCCATTGCCGCTGGTGGCCGACGAGAGCTGCTGGGACCTGTCCGACCTGCTGCGCCTCGCCTCCCACGTGGATGGGATCAACATCAAGCTGCTCAAGAGCGGCGGCCTCGGCGAGGCCCTGTTGATGGCCCGCACGGCGCGGCGGCTGGGGCTGGGGGTGATGCTGGGCTGCTACTCCGATGGCGCCCTGCTCAATGGCGCCGCGGCCCAGCTGCTGCCGCTGGTGCGCTGGCCCGACCTCGACAGCCACCTCAACCTGATCGACGACCCATGTGTGGGGCTGGAGCGGCAGGGCGATCGGGTGCTGCCGCCGGAGGCTGGCGGGATCGGTGTGCGGCCAGGGCTGGACTGGGCAGCGGAGACCCCCGCTACGGCGATGGAGGTGAATTGATGCTGAAAGCTGAACAGCGGGTTGTGCTGCTGCAGCACGGCGGTCTGGCCGACCTCTCCGGCAAGACCGGCCTCACGCTGTTGCGCTACCGGCGCGGGCCGGTGGTGGCGGTGGTGGATCCCGACCAGGCAGGCCGCAGCCTGCGGGAGGTGAGCGGCATCGACCGCGATGTGCCGGTGGTGGCGTCGCTGGTGGAGGCCCTGGCCTACGGGCCCGAGGTGGCGGTGGTGGGGCTGGCACCTTCGGGTGGGCGCTTGCCGCCGCCGCTGCGGGCGGATGTGGCGGCGGCGCTCCGGGCAGGGCTGAGCGTGGCCAGCGGGCTGCACAGCCGCATCGGCGACGACCCCGAGCTGGCGCCTTTGTGCCGGGATCCCGCCTGGATCTGGGACCTGCGCCGCGAGCCCGAGGGTCTGGTGGTGGCGGCGGCCCGGGCGGCGGCCCTGCCCTGCCGGCGCCTGCTGGCGGTGGGCTCCGACATGGCCGTGGGCAAGATGAGCACCTGCCTGGAACTGGCGGCCGCAGCCGAGCAGATGGGCATCCCGGCCCGGTTTGTGGGCACGGGCCAGGCCGGCATCCTGATCAGCGGCCAGGGGGTGGCCCTCGATGCAGTGCGGGTGGATTACGCCGCCGGGGCCGTGGAGGCGGCCGTGCTGGAGGCTGGCGCCGATCTGGGACCCGAGGGCCTGCTGCTGGTGGAGGGCCAGGGGTCGCTGGCCCATCCCGGCTCCACCGCGACCCTGCCCCTGATCCGCGGCAGCCAGCCCACCGAGCTGCTGCTGGTGCACCGCGCCGGCCAGACCCACCTCAAGGGCTTGGCGGATCTGCCGATTCCGCCGCTGCCGGAGCTGATCGCGGCGGTGGAGGCCGTGGCGGCCCTGGGCCGATCCGATGGCCAGCGGCCAAAGGTGAAGGCGGTGGCGCTCAACACGGGCCACCTCGATGACGCGGCCGCTGCCCAGGCCATCAGTGCGGTAACGACCGAAACCGGCCTGCCCTGCGCGGACGCCGTGCGGGGCGGAGCGGGCCAGCTGCTGGAAGCTCTACTCCCCTCAAGATGAGGGCAGAGCGGAATGAAAAGGGCGAGCGAGGGGACTCGAACCCCCGAATAGCGGCGCCACAAGCCGCTGCCTT
>JBBASN010000187.1:0-2319 GCA_040399225.1 Prochlorococcaceae cyanobacterium
ATGCCAGCGGTGCCGACGCCGGGGAGGCCCAGCGGCTGATTGATTTCGCCTGCGGAGGCATGGAGGCGATCGACGGCCAGACCCACCGCATCGATGCTGAGACGTTCCTGTTCACCCCGGCCCGGGGGCGGGTGGAGCACTGGCCGCTGACGGCCTGAGGCCTCAGCGCTGGCCGCCACAGCCGCACCAGCAACCTGTCCTGATGTGTATGCCCGGCCTAGGCTTTACACATTGCCCCTGGGGCCTGGCATGCGCACCAACATCGTCATTGACGACGCCCTGATGAAGCAGGCGATGCAGGCCAGCGGTGCCCGCAGCAAGCGGGAGGCGGTCGAGCTGGGCCTGCGCACCCTGGTCAAGCTGCAGCAGCAGGCAGGGATCCGTTCCTTCCGGGGGCGCCTTCGCTGGGAAGGGGATCTGGAGGTCCAGCGTCTCGATGAACAGACCGAGGTGGCTGAACAACAGCCGTGATCGTTGTTGACTCCTCGGTCTGGATTGATTTCTTCAATGGGGTGAGCAGCCCTGAGGTGGAGCGGCTGGATGGGTTGCTCGGGGTGACGCCACTGGCGATCGGTGATCTGATCCTGGTGGAGGTGATGCAGGGCTTCCGCAACGAGCGCGACGTGGCCACCGCCCGCCAGCTGTTCCGTTCCCTGGCCCTGCTGCCGATGCTGGGCGGCAGCAATGCCTGGAAGGCCGCCGAGAACTACCGGCAGCTGCGCAGCCGTGGCATCACGGTGCGCAAGACGATCGACGGGATCATCGCCACCGCTTGCATTGAGGCGAACCTGCCGCTGCTGTTCAGCGACCGCGACTTTCAGCCCTACGTGGAACACCTGGGCCTGGAGGCGGTATGAACGACTGGGCTCTCCATCCGCCTGCCGGCCCAGGAGGCCCCGGCGGATTGAACCACGCTGAGTTGGCGGTCAGCTCTCGGAATCGAGCGAGGGGTAATCCGTGTAGCCAGCAGGACCAGGGCTGTAGAAGGTGGCCGGATCGGCGGCGTTGAGGGAAGCGCCACGGCGGAAGCGTTCCGGGAGATCAGGGTTGGCCAGGAAGCTCGTCCCGAAGGCCACCGCATCAATGCTGCCGGCGGTGATGGCGGCATTGGCCTCTTCCGCGCTGTAGCCCATGTTGGCCACGAGCACACCGTTGAAGTGCTCGCGCGCTGGGGTGAGCACATCGCCGTGCTGCGCTCCCAGCAGATCCGCGCGCATCAGGTGCAGATAGGCCAGGGGCAGGTCATTGAGCCGCTGGGCCAGCCAGGTGATCAGGCCAATCGGATCCGAATCGGCCATGGCGTTGTAGCTGTTGAGCGGCGAGAGGCGAAGGCCCATCAGCGGCGTTTCCTCGGCCACTGCTGCCAGCACTTCCAGCAGCAGGCGGGCCCGGTGCTCGATCGGGCCGCCGTAGGGGCCGCTGCGCCGGTTGCTGCCGTCGCGCAGGAATTCATCCAGTAGGTAGCCGTTGGCCCCATGGATCTCCACCCCATCGAAGCCGGCGGCCATGGCGTTGCGAGCCGCCAGGCGGAAGCCCTCAACGACGGCGGGCAGCTCGTCATCCTCCAGCTCCCTCGGCACCACGTAGGGCTGCTTGCCTTCAGGGGTGTGCACCTCATCGCCGGTGATGGCGATGGCGCTGGGGGCCACCGGCTGCCGGCCGCCATTGAGCAGCGGATGACAGGCCCTACCGCCATGCCAGAGCTGCAGCACGATGCGACCACCGGCGCGGTGCACCGCCTCGGTGGTAAGCCGCCAGCCGTCGATCTGGGCCTGGCTGTAGATGCCGGGCTCATGCCAAAAAGCGGAATGGCCTTCCATCACCATCGTGGCCTCGCTCACGATCAGGCCGGCACTGGCCCGTTGGGCGTAGTGCTCGGCGATCAGGGCGCCAGGCACATGGCCTTCCTCAGCGCGGCAGCGGGTGAGCGGTGCCATCCAGATGCGGTTGGGGAGCTCCAGGGAGCCCACGCGCAGGGGCGAGAAGAGATCAGCCATGGACAGATTCTGCAATGCATCCGCATGGGGGCCCACATGATCAGAGGGCAGGACCTGGTGGATGCAATGGCACCGTCCCTCAGCATCCCTCAGCCCAGAGATTCCAATCCCTCCTCAGCAGCAGGCATCGAGCGTCTGGCAGGCAGGTAGATCCACTCCCCCGCCGGCAGCGGCGTGGAGGGCAGAAAACCCGGCACCAGCAGCTGCATCCCGACCGGGAGGGGGGTGGTGGAGCGGTAGACGGGCAGCAGCAGGGTGGTGCCGGTGGGCAGCGGTTCCTCGCTGGGCCAGCTGCTCAGCTCCGGGTTGAACTGGCGCAGCA
>JBBASN010000188.1:0-2273 GCA_040399225.1 Prochlorococcaceae cyanobacterium
AGGCCGCTGCCGGGGGCGGCGAACAGGCAGGTGTAGGCGATGCCGTCGGCGGTGACGCGCAGGCGGTTGCAGTCGCCGCAGAAGGGGGCACTCACCGAGGCCACCACCGCCAGGTGGGCGCCGCCAGCCGGACCCCCATCGCGGTAGCGCCAGCGGCAGGCGGTGCCGTGGGCGGCGCGGCCCACGGGCTCCAGGGGCCAGCGGCGCCCGATCCGCTCCACCATCTCTGCGGCGCTCAGCACCGCCTCGGGCCGCCAGCCGTTGCGGTTGCCCACGTCCATGAATTCGATCAGGCGCAGCTCCAGGCCCCGCTCGCGGGCCAGGGCCGCCAGGGGCAGCAGCTGGTCGTCGTTGGCACCGCGCTGGATCACGGCGTTGAGCTTCAGCTCACCCCGCCCCGGATCGAAGCCGGCGGCGCGGGCGTGCTCGATCGCCGCCAGCACCTTTGCCAGCAGCGCGTCTCCGCGCCGCTCACGCTCCTGGGGATCGCCGCCGCCCACCCCCGCCATGCGGGCCACCGCTTCCCCCGTGGCGCCATCGAGGCTGAAGGTGATGCGGTTCAGGCCGGCGCGCCGCAGGGCCCGGGCCCGGGCGGCGCTGAGCAGCACGCCGTTGCTGGTGAGGGCGATCTCGCGCAGCGCAGGCCTGGCGGCTGACGCAATCAGCTCCTCCAGCTGCCCATGCAGCAGTGGCTCACCGCCGGTGAGGCGCAGGCTGCGGGCCCCCAGTGCCACCGCCGCGCTGATCACCCGCAGCCGCTGCTCGAGCGTCAGCACACCCTCCGGCTCCTGGCCATCCGGCAGGCAATAGGGACAGGCCAGGTTGCAGCGGGCCGTGAGCGAGAGCCGCAGCACCCCCAGGGGCCGGCCGAGTTGGTCGAGGGAAACCGCAGCCGGGCCAGCGGCCGTGGCTGTAGGTGTGGCGGTGGGGGGGGCGTCAGCTCTGGCCATGGCGACCACGCTATGGCTGCTGGCGCGCCAGCAGCCCCGGGTGCGTGGAAGGCTGCCTACCTTGTCTGTCCATACGGGCAGCAGCGGCCATGGCCAGCGAGGAGTCTGCAAGGGCTGCCTCTGCGTCCACACCCACTCCGGAAGATGCCAGCAGCGGCGGCGGCTGGCCCCTGATCGAAGGCTGGGCCCGGGCCACCCTGTCCCCCACCGGCCCGCGGCTGTGGCAGACACTCACCCACAGGAGCGCCTGCCTGAGTTGCGCCTGGGGGACCGGCGGCCAGAACGGCGGCTTCCGCGATGAGCTGGGAGAGCCGCTGCAGCGCTGCCTCAAGAGCGTGGAGGCGATCGGCGCCGAGCTGCAGCCGGCCGTGCCCCGCGAGGTGTTCGCCGGCCGCACCCTGGCCGAGCTGCAGCAGCTCACCTCCGCCGCGTGCGACCGGCTGGGGCGGCTCGACCGGCCCCTGATCCATCGCGCCGGCAGCGACCACTACGAGCCGATCAGCTGGGAGGAGGTGCACGCCCTCACCGCTGCCGCCTTCCGCAGCCATCCGCCCGAGCGGGTGGCCTCCTACAGCTCCGGCCGCTCCTCCAACGAGGCCGCCTACCTGCTGCAGCTGTTGCTGCGGGCGCTGGGCTGCAATAACCTGGCCGACTGCTCCGACCTCTGCCACGCCCCCTCCACCATCGGCCTCACGCGGGTGTTCGGCAGCGGCACCTCGATGGTGAATCTCGAGAGCCTCCAGCACGCCGATGGCGTGGTGCTGGTGGGCTCCAACGCGCCGGCCAATCACCCGCGCCTGATGAACGAGCTGATCCGCCTGCGCGAGCGCGGCGGCACGGTGATCGTGATCAATCCGGTGCTCGAGGCCGGGCTGCTGAAGTTCGGCTCGCCCGCCTTCCCGATCCGCTCCATGCTCGGCGGCGGCAGCGCGATCGCCTCCCTGTTCCTGCAGCCGATCCCCGGCTCCGACACCGCCGTGTTCCTGGGGATCCAGAAGGCGCTGCTGGAGCGCGGTGCCATCGATCTCGATGTCGTGAAAGCCCACGCCGACGGTTGGCAGGCCCTGATCACCCAGATCGAATCCACCGGCTGGCAGGCGATCACCGCCTGCTGCGGCCTCAGCCGTGAGGAGCTGGAACACACCGCCGCCCGCCTGGCCGCCTGCCGTGCCGTGGTGTTCGCCTGGGCCATGGGCATCACCCACCACGCCAACGGCACCGCCAACGTGCGGGCGATCGCCAACACCGCCGTGCTCAGCGGCAACGTCGGCCGGCCCGGGGCGGGCACGATGCCGATCCGCGGCCACTCCAATGTGCAGGGCT
>JBBASN010000189.1:0-2261 GCA_040399225.1 Prochlorococcaceae cyanobacterium
AAGCACTGCTGCGCCTGAAGGGCTTCAAGGTGGTGGGCTCGATGGAGAACCCGCCCACCAACCCCCTGGCGGTGGAGCAGGCCCGCGCATCCCAGGGTTGATGAACAAGCTGATCAGCACCTCGGACCGCATCTACGTGGCCGGCCACGGCGGCATGGCCGGCAGCGCCATCTGCCGGGCCCTCCAGCGTGGTGGCTACGGTCAGATCTTGACGGCAGCGCGCGCCGAGCTTGATCTTCTCGATGGTCCTGCTGTGCAGCGCTGGTTCGCCGAACATCAACCCACGGTGGTGGCCCTGGCGGCGGCCAAGGTGGGTGGAATCCAGGCCAACAACAGCTATCCGGCCGATTTCCTGCTCGACAATCTCAAGATCCAGAACCATGTGATCGAGGCGGCCTGGCGCAGCGGCGTGCGCCGGCTGCTGTTCCTGGGCAGCAGCTGCATCTATCCCAAGTTCGCCGCCCAGCCGATCCGGGAGGAGTCCCTGCTCACCGGAGCCCTCGAGCCCACGAATGCGTGGTATGCCCTGGCCAAGATCAGTGGCATCAAGCTCTGCCAGTCCCTGCGCCTGCAGCACGGCTTTGATGCCATCAGCCTGATGCCCACCAACCTCTACGGCCCGGGCGACAACTACCACCCGCAGAACAGCCACGTGCTGCCGGCCCTGATCCGCCGCTTCCAGGAGGCGGCGGACAGCGGCGCCGCCAGCGTGAGCTGCTGGGGCACGGGCACACCGCTGCGCGAATTCCTGCACGCCGACGACCTTGGCGAGGCCTGTGTGTTCGCTCTGGAGCACTGGGATCCGGGTGCAGCAGCTGCCCCCTGCGACGACCAAGGCGCCCCGCTGGCCTTTCTCAACGTGGGCACGGGGGTGGACCTCACCATCCGCCAGCTCGCCGAGGCAGTGGCCGCCGCCACCGGCTTCCAGGGCGAGGTCCACTGGGACAGCAGCAAGCCGGATGGCACCCCCAAGAAGCAGCTGGACGTGAGCCGGCTGGCTGGGCTGGGCTGGCGGGCCCGCATTCCCCTGGCCGAGGGGCTTGGCCAGGCGGTGTCTTGCTTCCAAAGCGAGCGTTTGTCGGGCGATCTGCGTAGCTTGTGACCGACTGACTGTCGGACATTCCATTTCGCCCATCTGCCAACTGCTGCGGGAGCAGCGACAGCATCGGGGTTAGTGCCCTTGATGCTCGCAGTGGTGGTGGGAATTCGCAGGGTCTCCTTGAGGGAACCTCACCCACGCCCTGCCAGTCGGGAAGAGATCGGGCAGGATGAGCCCTGTGGCCGCACCCGCGATGGATCCCCTTGCCATGGCTCCGAAATCCTCCGGGTCGGGAGCCGGCTCCGGTTCCCTGCCCCAGCTGCCTGAATGGGTGGCCTGGCTCCAGGTTGGCCTGAGTGCTCTGCTTGCCGTGCTGTTCCTGGTGATGCTCAGCAAGGCCCGCCATCAGGGGGCCCGCATTCAGGAACTGCAGGACCGGATCCAGGGGCTGGAGAACACCCGGGCACTGGAGCGCACCACCGGCTTGGAGGAGCAGCTGCGCACCACCGTGGAGCGGCTGCAGGCGGTGGAGCGGGCCTCCGCCCGGATTGATGTGCTCAGCGCTGACAACCAGGCGCTACGGGCTGAACTCTCCCAGCTGCGGCGGAGCGCGCCCGCCAGCCCCGAACCTGCCGCCCCCCGGGAGCGCTCCAGCCCCACGCCTGCTCAGCCGGAGACCCTGGTTCCCGTGCCAGCCCCCCCTGCCCCTCTCCAGCCACCCGCTCCCTGAACAGGGCGCCGTCGCGGGACAAGCTCAAAGCTCAGCCCTTCACCGCGTCGCCAGCGGCGCTGGGCAGGATGTAGCGCTGCAGGCCGATGAACAGGGCCAGAACCGGCAGGATCGAGATCACCGAGCCGGCCGCCACCAGGCGCCAGTCGAGCGAGAAGCTGCTGGCCAGCTGCTGCAGCCCCAACGGCAGGGTGTAGAGCTCCGGTTCATCGAGGATCACCAGCGGCCAGAGGAAGTCGCTCCAGGTGCCGATGAACACGAACATCGCCAGGGTGATCAGGTCGGCCCGGGCCGCCGGGATCATCACGTTCCACCACTCCCCCAGGGGACTGCAGCCGTCGCTGCGGGCCGCCTCCTCCAGCTCCACCGGCACGCCGAGGAAGCTCTGGCGCAGCAGGAAGATGCCGAAGGCGGTGGCGGCCTGGGGAATGATCAGCGCCCAGAGGCTGTTGCGCAGGCCGATCTGCACCATCAGCAGGTAGAGCGGGATCA
>JBBASN010000190.1:0-2180 GCA_040399225.1 Prochlorococcaceae cyanobacterium
AGAAGGCCATCGCCTCGTTCCAGCTCACATTCACCACCGGGCGCTGGTCGCCCCGAAACCGCTCCGACTCCGCCAGCTTCATCACCGGATCGGGATCCAGCGTGTCCGGCCAGTCTTCAGCGCCATCCGGCTCCGGCCGCTGCCATTGCGCCACCGCCCGCCACTGGGCCTGGGTGATCGGCGTCTGCGCCAGCAGAAACTCAGCCAGCGTTACTGGATGCACGGGTCGCTCGTCGTCGCTGCTGTCTTCTTCCGTCTCCGGCGCCCCCATCAAAAAACTCCCCGCCGGCATGCGCAGCATCGTGAGCGCCACCCCTTCCGCCAGCTGCTCGCGGTGGGCCAGGTGGCGGCTGCGCCAGCGCAGGATCCGCCAGGGTTCGGCGGGTACCGCCTGCGGCGGCGGGCTGGCGCTGGCCATGGCGGGGGGAAACGGGGCCGTTGGAGCTCAGGTTATGGCCCCTGGGCAGGGGATTGAGTAGGAATACCGCTGGCCAAGTCAGCGGGCCCTGAACAAGCTGAACTGCTCAGCTGCTCCCCGGGTGGTTCACCGTGCCAGTGCCTTCCCGAGCGCTCCAGGGCTGTTGGCCGCTGCTGCAACGGCTGTTGCTCACCCTGGCGATCTGGCTCTGCCTGGGGCTGGCCGCCCCCGCAGCCGCCTGGGCCGGCCAGCCCGTGATTGATCTGCAGCAGGGCTGGAGACCCGCGGAGGTGGACCTCTACCACCACACCTCCGAGGGCACCAATCTGGCTCCACTGGAGCTGGCGCTTGCCCTGCCCGATCCCAACCGCCCGGGACACCGCTTCCTGGACAACCTCGACAAGCGCTATGGCTTCATTGCCTCGCCCGTGTCCGCCGCCAATCCCCACGGTCTGCCGGTGGGCCTGGCGGTGGATCCCAGGCCCCAGCGCTTTGGCGACCGGGCCTATCTGGGCCTCACCTGCGCGGTGTGCCACACCCGGGAGCTGCAGGCCCGGCCGCTGTCGTGGCGCCAGGGCTTGCGGCCGATGCGGATGCCGGTGCACGGCGGGCCGGCGCTGGTGAACCTGCCAGCCTTCGACAGCGACTTCTACGGCGCCTTTGAAGCCCTGCTCGCCGATGATGCCGCCCTGGCCCCCTACGCCGCGGCGGTGCTCGACGAACCGGCCGACCCCGCGGCGATCGCTGGCCTCAGGGCTGAGATCGAGGATCTGCTGGGGCCGGTGCGGGCCACCCGCCAGCTGATCGCGGCGATGGGGGTGGAGCGGGCCGATTTCGGCCCCGGCAATCTCAATGCCCTCAGCCAGGGCAACTACAACAACGCGGGCCTCACCACCTGGTTGGTGCGTCGCGGCCTGGTGGAGCCCAGTGGCGACACACCGCTGAAGATCGGCTTTGAGGGCACGGTGAACCTGCCGCCCGTGTGGTTCGCCCACCAGGACGACTGGGCCCAGTGGTTCGCGGAGATCCACCACCCCGGTCCGCGCAACTGGGTGCAGTCGGTGTCGAGTTCGCCGGTGCGGCCGCCCAGGCAGGCGGAGGCCCTGAAGGCCGGCGCGATCGTGGCCTCGGTGGATTTCGACGGCATCGAGGCCATCCAGGAGGCGGTGGTGCGGCTGCGCACACCGCTCTGGCCCCAACAGGTGTTCGGAGCCCCCAATCCCCAGCTGCTGCACCAGGGCCAGGCCCTGTTCGGCGAGCATTGCGCCAGCTGCCACCTGTCCAGCCCGCAACCGGCCAATGGGGCGGGTCGCCGCTTCCGCGAGCGGCGCGCCTTCGCGGTGGGCACGGATCCGCTGGCGGTGGAGCAGTTCGCCGCTGACGCCCAGCAGCGGGCGGCAAGCCTCACCCGGCTCTCGGAGGCGATCCTGCGCCTGCGCCATGCCCAGCTCCTGGCGCGCTTCAACAACGACGCCACCCTGGTGGCCAACACCGAGCTGTTCGACTCCAGGGGCCTGCCCAACCGCTTTGACCTGGCACGCGACTACGACGGCAAGGAGGGTGCGGCCTACTGGGCGCCGCCGCTGGAGGGCGTCTTCGCCACCTCCCCCTACCTGCACAACGGCTCGGTGCGCACCCTGACCGATCTGCTCACCCCACCCGAGCAGCGGCCCCGCCAGTTCCGCACCGGCAGCAACCTCTACAACCCGCGCCAGCTGGGGTTGGAGGATGCCGGGCCCTTTGTGTACGACACCAGCGAGCC
>JBBASN010000191.1:0-2171 GCA_040399225.1 Prochlorococcaceae cyanobacterium
ATCGGGAACAGCAGGGCCAGGGCGTTGCCCAGCAACTCCTGCTTGCCGTCGTCGTCGACCTCGCCGATGAACTCCACCAGGGGATTGCCTTCGATCAGGCCCGCGATGTGGTCGCGGTAGTAGGGCGCATCGCAGCGATCGATCTTCGCGGCCACCTTCAGCGGCAGGCCCAGCTGGCCGGCGATCGCGATGGCCCGGTCGAGGCGTTTTTCTGGCGAGATGCGTCCCACGAAAGCCAGGTAGCTGTCGGGTTCGAGCACCGGTTGATAGAGATCCAGGGGCAGGCCGTGGTGCACGGTGGCGAGCCAATTGGCCTCGGGCAGGGGTTGGCGCTGCGCCTCCGAGATCGACACCAGGGGCAGCTGGTGGAACTGTCGATACAGCTGGGCGCGGTCAGGGGCCGTCAGGGGACCATGCAGGGTGTTGAGGTGGGGCACCGGCAGCCGCCGCACCAGGGGGTAGTGGCTTGCCCCCGTGTGGAAGTGCAGCACGTCGAAGCGATCGAGCTGGTCCATCAACTGGTCCAGCTGGATCAGTTCCGGCACGGAGGGGTCGCCGTTGTAACCCGCCAGGCGCAGGGCCTCGGGCACGCAGGGGAACAGCTCGGCGCTGGTGCGGGAATCGCCGCTGGCGAACAGCACCACGGCATGGCCGCGCCGCACCAGCTCTTCGGTGAGGTAATGCACCACCCGTTCGGTGCCGCCGTAGCGCTGGGGCGGGATGCTCTCGCAGAGCGGGGAAATCTGGGCAATGCGCATCACTTGCGAGAACAGAGAGGTGCCGCGGCTGGTGTTATGCGGAACATCTCAGTCCTAGAGAGGGTTTGGAGGCGTGCCGCAGCCGAATCTGTGGCGGATGGGCCCCGGGGTGCAGCTCTACGCTGGTTCGTCAGTCGAACGGGTCATCCGTGAGCGCCGGCACCCTTTACGACAAGGTCTGGGATCTGCATCGGGTTGCGGAGCTGCCAGGCGGTTCCACCCAGCTGTTCATCGGCCTGCACCTGATCCACGAGGTCACCAGCCCCCAGGCGTTCGCGGCCCTGAAGGATCTGGGCCTCTCGGTGCGCCACCCCGAGCGCACGGTGGCCACGGTGGATCACATCGTGCCCACCACCTCCCAGGCACGGCCCTTTGCGGATCCGCTGGCCGAGGAGATGCTGGCCACCCTGGAGGCCAACTGCGCTGAGCACGGCATCACCCTGCACGGCATCGGCAGCGGCCGCCAGGGGATCGTGCATGTGATTGCCCCCGAGCTGGGCCTCAGCCAGCCGGGCATGACCGTGGCCTGCGGCGATTCCCACACCTCCACCCACGGCGCCTTCGGGGCGATCGCCTTCGGCATCGGCACCAGCCAGGTGCGCGATGTGCTCGCCAGCCAGAGCCTGGCGATGAACAAGCTCAAGGTGCGCCGCATCTGGGTGGACGGCCAGCTGCAGCCGGGGGTGTTCGCCAAGGACCTGGTGCTGCACGTGATCCGCACCCTGGGTGTGAAGGGCGGCGTGGGCTACGCCTACGAGTTCGCCGGCCCGGCGATCGTGGCGCTGTCGATGGAGGAGCGCATGACCCTCTGCAACATGGCGATCGAGGGGGGCGCACGCTGCGGCTACGTGAACCCCGACCAGACCACCTTCGCCTACCTGCAGGGGCGCCCCGCCGCCCCCAGCGGCGAGGCCTGGGAGCGGGCCGTGGCCTGGTGGAGTGGCCTGGCCAGCGGTGTCGACGCCGTGTTCGACGACGAGGTGCGCTTCGATGCCGCCGCCATCGCTCCCACCGTCACCTGGGGCATCACGCCGGGTCAGGGGGTCGGGGTGGATGAGGCCGTGCCCACCCTGGAGCAGACCCCGCCGGAGGAGCGTCCCCTGGCTGAGGAGGCCTACCGCTACATGGACCTGCAGCCCGGCACACCGATCGCCGGCATGCCGGTGGATGTGTGCTTCATCGGCAGCTGCACCAACGGCCGCCTCAGCGATCTGCAGGCCGCCGCCGCCGTGGCCAAGGGTCGTCGGGTGGCGGCCGGGATCAAGGCCTTTGTGGTGCCCGGCAGCGAGCAGGTGGCCGCGGCCGCCGCGGCCGAAGGGCTCGACCAGGTGTTCACGGCGGCGGGTTTTGAGTGGCGAGAGCCCGGCTGCTCGATGTGCCTGGCGATGAACCCCGATCGCCTTGAGGGGCGCC
>JBBASN010000192.1:0-2074 GCA_040399225.1 Prochlorococcaceae cyanobacterium
AGAAGGCGTGGGTCACCAGGTGGAACATGCCGGCCACCGGGGCGCCGCAGCCCATCGCCAGCATCATGTAGCCGAGCTGGCTCACGGTGCTGTAGGCCAGACCCTTCTTGAGGTCCTGCTGGGTGAGGGCGATCGAGGCCCCCAGGAACAGCGTGATCGTGCCCACCACCGCGATCACCAGCTGCACCGCCGGGAAGGCCTCATACACGGGCTGCAGCCGGGCCACCAGGAACACCCCGGCGGCCACCATCGTGGCGGCGTGGATCAGGGCGGAGATCGGTGTGGGGCCCTCCATCGCATCGGGCAGCCACACGTGAAGCGGGAACTGGGCCGATTTCGCCATCGGGCCCATGAACACCAGCAGGCAGAGCAACACCGCCACGCCACTGGAGAGCCCACCGCCGGCCACCGCCTCCTGGAGGCGGGCCCCGATTTCCTCGAAGCCGAAGCTGCCGGTGGCCCAGAACAGGCCGAGGATGCCGAGCAGCAGGCCGAAGTCGCCCACCCGGTTCACCACAAACGCCTTCTGGGCGGCGTTGGCGGCGCCATCGCGGTCGTACCAGAAGCCCACCAGCAGGTAGGAACACATGCCCACCAGCTCCCAGAACACGTAGATCTCGAGCAGGTTGGGGCTGATCACCAGGCCCAGCATCGAGCTGCTGAACAGGGCCAGGTAGGTGAAGAAGCGCACATAGCCCTTGTCGTGGGCCATGTAGCCATCGGAATACACCATCACCAGCACGGCGATGGTGGTCACCAGGGCCAGCATCACCGCCGCCAGGGCATCCACCCGGAAGCCCATCTGCAGGTTGAACGTGCCGGCACTGGCCCAGTTGAACAGCACCTCGGTGGGGCCGGCGCCAGCCAGCTGCTGGGCCAGGATCGCGTAGCTGAGTACGGCGGCTGCCCCCACACAGCTGATCAGCAGCCAGGCCACGGGTTTGCGCAGCCGGTTGATCGTGCGGTTGAAACTGATCAGGCCCAGGCCCACCAGGCAGGCCCCGGCCAGAGGCAACACTGGGATCAACCAGGCGAGTTCGGCGGCTGAGGGCATCCGGCTGAGCTCCCGGTGGGCTGGTTGCCGCCGAGTGTAGGCAGGACGCCTGGGGATCTCAGCCCAGCCAGTGGGCCAGACCTGAGCGGCTGAAGCTCACCGCCCCCAACCCGATGAAGCGGTGCGCCCACCAGAACACGCCCACGGCGATGGCGATGCCCAGCTGGGCCGGCCTGAGGAACTCCGTCAGCACCAGCCGCTGGCGACCATCGAGTACGGCCCGGAAGGGGATCACCGAGGTGTTGGCCCTCAGCTCTTCGAAGGCCGGCCCGAAGCGGTTGGCCAGGCGGCGGTCGCCGTTCCAGACCGCGAACAGGTGGTGGGCGATCAGGCCGGCGCAGGTGGCCACCATGAAGCTGCTGCCGATCCAGAGCAGGTGGGAGGCGCACCAGAGGATCTGGCCCACGGCCTGGGGGTGGCGGCTGATGCGGATGATGCCGGTGGCGTAAAGGCGCACCTGGGGCTTGAGCACCGCCGGGATCTCCAGCAGGTTGTAGGTGGCCGGGTAGAGAAACAGGAAGCTGATGGCGGTGCCCACCCACACCACGGGCACGATCCAGGGCTGGTCCTGCAGGTTCCAGAGCCGGACCCCGTCGTAGCGGTGCGCCAGGAAATAGCCGATCACCACCACGGCCGAGGGGATGCTCAGAGTGGCGAACAGCAGGCGCCAGGCCCGCTCGCCGATCCGTCCCACCCCCCACACGCGCAGCGAGGCGCCGCCGCTGTGGAGTATGGCGAAGGCCAGCAGCAGGGCCAGCATCACCCAGCTGCTGTGGTGCGGGTTGGGGGCCAGGGCGGAACCGGAGCTCAAGGGCAGGGTGGGACGTTGTGAAGGGGACGATTCTGGCCACCCACAGTCCCCCCTAGAGTTCCGATCCGCTGGCAGTTCCGGACTTCGGGCCCGGGGTCGACCTATGGCAGATCTGCCCTTCACCCTCGACCAGCTGCGCATCCTGCGCGCCATCGCCAGCGAGGGCAGCTTCAAGAAGGCCGCCGACAGCCTGTACGTCACCCAGCCGG
>JBBASN010000193.1:0-2050 GCA_040399225.1 Prochlorococcaceae cyanobacterium
CCGGGCATCCATGGCCCCCTGCTGGCAGACCTGCAGGGCAACATCATCAAGAGCCACGGCCGCGACTATTCCGTGCTGCTCTTTCTGCGCTGGCGCCCCGATCAGCTTGCGGCCGCACGCCAGTGGTTGGCCTCGTTCGCCAGCCACTGGATCACCTCCGCGCTGCAGCAGTTTGAGGAGAGCCGCCGCTACCGGGAATTCGGCGAGCCCGGATCGGTGTTCGGCACCTTCTTCCTCAGCCGGATCGGCTACGAGGCCCTTGGCTTCAGCGGCGCTGCCATTCCCAGCGACCAGCCCTTCCGCATGGGCATGCGCCATGACGAACTCGCCCGCAGCCTCGGCGACCCACCCGTGAGCGCGTGGGAGCAGGGCTACCAGGAGCCCTGCCATGCCCTGCTGGAACTGGCCGACGATGACCTCGTGCGCCTGCTGCAGACTGCCAACCTGATCTGTCAGGACCTGCGGGGCTGCGCTGAGATTCTCCATCGCGAGGATGGCTTCACGCTGCGCAACGCACAGGGCCAGACGATCGAGCATTTCGGCTACCGCGATGGCATCAGCCAGCCCCTGTTTGCCAGCAGCGACATCCAGAAGCTGCGCGAGGCCGGCGTGTCCTTTGACCGCTGGGATCCCAGAGCACCGCTGAGCCTGGTGCTGGTGAGGGATCCCAACGGCAGTCACGCGCACAGCTTCGGCAGCTACCTGGTGCTGCGCAAGTTGGAGCAGAACGTGCGCCGCTTCAACGCCGATGTGCGCCAGCTGGCTGACACCCTGGCCATCCCCCCGGACCAGGCGGGTGCTCTCGCGGTCGGTCGCTTCAAGGACGGCACCCCGGTGACCGGCTCTGCTGAGGCCGGCCTGCCAGGCGACAACAACTTCAACTACAGGGACGACGCTGTGGGCAGCCGCTGCCCCTTCCACGCCCATGTGCGCAAGAGCAACCCCCGCGGGGAAAGCGCCACGGCCATGGGTCTGAGCGTTGATGAGGAACGCAACCACCGCATCGTGCGCAGGGCGATGAGCTACGGCTCCAACCAGCCGGCAGAGGAGCCGGAAACCGGATCGGGTCTGCTCTTTCTCTGTTACCAGGCCAACATCGAGAACCAGTTCAACTTCATCCAGTCGCGCTGGGTGAACGCTGCCAACTTCCTGGAGGTGGGCACGGGGCCCGATCCCCTGGTGGGCCAGCCGGCCGGGACCCAGCAATGGCCCTTGCGCTGGGGTGAACGCCAGAAGCGCAGCTATGGCTTCAACCTCTGGGTCACGCTCAAGGGGGGTGATTACTTCTTTGCTCCCAGCATCAGCTCCCTTCTCGCCCTCGCTCCATGACGTCCTCCGCAGTGGCCAGCGAACCCCCAGCCGTCGCCTTCGGCCGCGATGTGTGCCGTCACCCGGCGCTCAGCGATGGCCGCGAATGGTTGGTCACCAATGGGCTGGGCAGCTATGCCAGCGCCAGCGTCAGCGGCGCCCTCACCCGCAGTTACCACGGCCTGCTGGTGGCGGCCATCGCACCCCCCGGAGATCGCCGCCTCCTGCTCAGCCACCTCGACGAGACGGTTGAACAGAACGGCAGCGTGCGCCTGGAGCTCTCCGGCAACATCTGGCAGGGTGGCGGCCATGGCCCCGATGCGGCCCGCTGGCTGGAGGGGTTCGAACTGGTTGAGGGCCTGCCGCGCTGGCTGTTCAGCCGCGACGACCTGCAGATTGAGCGCACCCTCTGGATGGAGCAGGGGGCCAACATCACCTACGTGCGCTATCGATTGCTGCGGGCCGAGGCGCCGGTGCTGCTGCGCATCCGCGCCCTGGTGAACCAGCGCAGTTTCCATGGCGGCGACCGTCCCGACGACCTGCGGGCCGCGCCCGTGGCGGGCGGCGTGCTGGTGCAGCGCTACGAGGGCGACCCCGCCGCCCTGGAGCTGCTGGCCTGGCCCCGCCTGCAGGCCGGTGCCGGTGACCTGGCCGTTCAGCCCGGCGCCCTGGTGTATGAGCGCTATCTGCTGCCGCGGGAGCTGGAGCGGGGCCTCGGCTCCACGGACAGCCACCTCCAGGC
>JBBASN010000194.1:0-2022 GCA_040399225.1 Prochlorococcaceae cyanobacterium
ACCGCCACCAGCCTGCAGCTGAGCTTCGAACGGGGTGGGTTGTTGCTCGGCACCTGGCAGGCGGTGTACCTGTGGGAGCATCGGCGGCTGGGCAGCCAGCGCCGCCTCAGCCTGCACCTGATCGGCGAGTAGGCATGGCCACAGCTGACTCTGCGTGTGGCATCTGTCGCATTCATGGCGATAGGGAGCTGGAGGCCGAGCTGGGCCTCGGTGGCAACGATCTCTGGCTGTTGCGCCACCATCCCCTGCCGGCACCGCTGGCCGGCTGGCTCCTGCTCGATGCCCGCCGGCATCTGGCTGGACCGCTGGTGTTCAACGATCAGGAGGCGGCCAGCTGGGGCCTGGCGGTGCGCACCGCCAGCCAGCTGGTGCAGCGCCTCAGCGGATGTGACCGGGTGTATGCGATCGCCTTTGGTGAAGGGGCGCCCCACCTGCACCTGCATCTGATTCCCCGCTTTGCTGACGAGCCAGCCAGCAAGGCGTGGTCTGTGGCCGATCTCTACCGGGCTGTGGAGCGGGGCGAGCGGGCCCCGGCCGATCCGCTGGCGGTTGCGGCCCTGGTGGCCGAGGGCCGGAAGATGCTCGCCGCCAACCCCCTGCCGGGCGCCGCCGTGCGACACCATGAAGGCATCGGTTGACCCGTCGCTGCTCCGCCATGGCTGCCATTCCCCTCACCCCTGAGCAGATCAATGCCCTGCCGGGCGAGCTCCCCGGCTGGCGCCTGGAGAACGGCAAGCTGCAGCGGGAGCTGGGCTTTGCCGATTTTTCAGAGGCCTTCGGCTTCATGGCCCGGGTGGCCCTGGCGGCCGAGGCCCTGGGCCATCACCCCGAGTGGAGCAATGTGTGGAACCGGGTGAGCATCGCCCTCACCACCCACGACACCGGCGGTCTCTCCAGCCTCGACCTGGAGCTGGCCCGCCGCATCGACCAACTCCTCTGAGGCCGGACCGATGGGCCTGGGCTGTCAGCCAGGTGTGGAATCGTTGGCCCGGGCGATCCAGCTGTCGGTGTCGCCGGTGTTTCTGCTGGCCGGCATCAGCGGCCTCCTCGGGGTGCTCACCACGCGCCTGAGTCGGGTCGTTGACCGCCTGCTGCAGCACCGCCGCGACCAGGAAGCCCAGGAGCGCCTGCTGGGCCATGCGCCGGAGGTGTCCCCGGCTCTGCGCCATGAACTGCAGCTGCAGCGCCGCCGCCTGCGCCTGGTGATCGCGGCGATCACCCTGGCTACCCTCAGCTTCCTCACCGTGGCCACCCTGGTGATGCTGCTCTTCGTGGGGGTGGTGGCGCGGATCGATCTCTCGGCCGTGGTAGCCGTTCTGTTCATGCTGGCCATGGGCCTGTTGATGGCAGCGGTGTTCACCCTGGTGCTGGAGATCAGGCTGGGCAGTCGCATCGCCAGCAACTTCTGAGGCTGCGGCAGCCGCTGGTTTGCATCGGGTTGTGGCCCGGTTGCGGTCGCCCTTCCTAGTTTCAAGGGCACCCCCCTTGCAGCCATGGGTTTTCGCTATCTCGACAAGATCGCCACCGCCGAGCACATCCAGCAGTTCCTCGAACTGACGGATCTGGCCCTGGGGGCGGGCCAGTCGGCGGAGAACGTTTTCCTGCTCTCCCACCGGCTGCGCGACTCCCGGCCGATGCAGCACTGCCGCAAGCGCCTGGCCCGCAATCCCGACTGCCAGGCCCTAATCGACGAGCGGCGCCTGTGCGGGCCTTACAACAGTGAGCAGTTGCTGGCGATGCCGAAGGGCAGCCTCGGCCACACCTATGCCACCGCCCTGAAGGCAATGGGCTATGACATCAACTTCTTCCCCGAGCCCTCCTTCTTCAACAACCTGGAAGAGGATGCGGATTACATCAACTATCGGGTGTATGCCACCCACGACATCCACCACATCGTGAGCGGCTTCAGCCTCGACAACTTCGGTGAACTGGGGGTGGTGAGCATCAGCGTGGCCCAGTTCAGCCACCCCGGCCTGGCCTTCACCGATCTGATCGCCATGCTGCTCGGTTGGATGCACACCG
>JBBASN010000195.1:0-2010 GCA_040399225.1 Prochlorococcaceae cyanobacterium
GCCAGCACATAGGCGGTGTTCTCGATCGCCCGGGCCTGGAGCAGCACCTGCCAGTGGTCCTTGCCGGTGAAGGCGGTGAAGGCGGCGGGCACCATCAGCACATCGGCCCCCTCACGGGCCAGGTGGCGGTACAGCTCGGGAAAGCGCACGTCGTAGCAGATGGAGAGGCCGATCCGGCCCAGCCCCGGCACCTCAACCACCGGCGGCAGGTCCTGGCCGGGCTCCACCGTGGCCGACTCCCGATAGGTGATGCCGTCGGGCAGGTCCACGTCGAACAGGTGGATCTTGTCGTAGCGGGCCAGCAGCTGGCCCTCGGTGCCCACCAGTTCGGCCCTGTTGCTGGTGAGTCCCTCCCCGGCGGGCACTGGGAAGCCGCCGCCCAGGAGGGTGACCTGGTAGCGCCGGGCCATGGTCACCAGGAAGCGGCTGCAGCGCTCGGCCAGGTCTGGGGCGAGCTCCAGACGCAGGCTGTCCTCACCCATGAAGGCAAAGTTCTCGGGCAGCCCCACGAGCTCGGCCCCGCGGCGGGCCGCCAGCTCGATCTGCTCCTCGGCGGCAGCGAAATTGGCATCCGGATCCGGCGTGCTGGTGAGTTGCACCGCTGCCGCCAGAAAACTGCTCACCCCGAATCCACCTGAACCGGGCCGAACTGTAGGGGACATCACGGATCTCGCCAGGTCAGGAGGCACGCAGCACGCCGGGCTCAAACTGCTGGGGCACCACCTGCAGGCTGTCCACAGCGCTGCAACAGGCGAAATCGGCGTCGTGGTCACCCAGGCCGATCAGGCGCTGGCCGTGGCTGGCAGCCCGCAGGCAGGTTTCCGGCTCGCGGTGCCACTGTTGCCAGAGGGCCAGGGCCGCCAGCATTTCGTCGTTGCCGAAGGTCACGCCGCGGTGGGGGGCCACGGCCAGCTCCAGGGCCGCCGAGGCCACCGCCCCCGCCGCCAGGCTGTCCTCCAGGGAGTAGGCCCCCTCCCAGCCGCTGCCCACGATCCACACCCGCTCGCAGCCCAGCTGCACCAGGCGGCGGGCCACGGCGGTGCGGTTGGGCAGACAGGCCGTGAGCAGCAGGGGCACGGCCCGCACCGCCGCCAGGGAGCGGGTGCCGTTGGTGGTGCTCATGAAGATGCGCTTGCCGCCCACCACTTCCGGGGTCACCGCCAGGGGGGAGTTGCCCAGGTCGAAGCCCTCCAGCCGGCTGCCGCCGCGCTCGCCGGCCCGCAGCCGGCGCTCGGCCGACCAGGCCTGGGCAGCGGCGTTGAGAGCGTCGAGGTCGGCGAAGGCCTCCACCGCCTCGGCACCGTTCTGCAGCGACCAGGCGATGGTGGTGGTGGCCCGCAGCACGTCGATCACCACGGCCGCGTCAGGCCCGCCCTCCGCGACGGGGTGCAGGGGCGGCACGTTCTCGGAGGTGTGGAAGTAGTGGAGTTGCACGGCCGCAGCAGGCGGGTGGGGTGCGTCAGAGTACGAAGGCCATTGGGCCCGGACGCTCAGGCCTTGCCAGAACGCTGTTTCCAGCCTGGTGCCCAGCCCCGTGCCACCCCCAGCCATGCCAGCGACCCTCGCCAGCCCGCGCAGCCGCCGCGACCTGCGCGGCTTTCTGCAACTGCTGGAGCAGCGGGGTCAGCTGCGCCGCATCACCGCCCCGGTGGATCCCGACCAGGAGCTGGCGGCGATCGCCGACCGGGTGCTGGCAGCCGGTGGGCCCGCCCTCCTGTTTGAAAACGTGATCGGCTCGTCGATGCCGGTGGCGATCAACCTGATGGGCACCCAGGAGCGGGTGCTCTGGAGCCTGGGCATGGAGCGGCCCGAGGAACTGGAGACCCTGGGCGAGCGGCTGGCGCTGCTGCAGCAGCCCAGACCGCCGAAAGGGGCGCGCGAGGCGGTGCGTTTCGGCTCGGTGCTGCTGGATGTGCTCAAGGCCAAGCCCGACCTCGATCTCACCCCCCCCTGCCGCCAGCAGGTGTTCAAGGGAGATCAGGTGAACCTCGACGCCCTGCCGCTGCTGCG
>JBBASN010000196.1:0-1977 GCA_040399225.1 Prochlorococcaceae cyanobacterium
CCGCCGGCAGGGCGGTGGAGAGCACCAGCCGCCAGTCGGGCCGCAGGCGATGCAGCTGGGCCAGCACGGAGGCGGTGCGCGAGCCGTGGCCGAAGCCGTGGCTGCTGATGCAGGTGTAGATCAGCACGGTTCGGAGCAGAGGGAGCGGGGCTGAACTGGCGGGATGGGCTCGCGCACCAGCAGGGTCTGTTCATAGATGAGCTGGCCGTCGAGGCCGTACCAGCGGTGGCTGGCGCGGCGCACCCGGGCGGCCCGGGGATCGGCCGGCGGCACCTCCAGCTCCACCCAGCTGAAGTGGCGCAGCTCCCGGCCCTCGGCGTCGCGGCCGTGGCGGGGCACGCAGGCGGCATTGAGATACACCGTGCCCTCGCGGTCCACCACCAGGCTGCGCCGCTCGCCCTGACCGCGCTTGAGGGCGTGGTGCATATGGCCAAAGGCCACCAGGGGCAGGGGCCGGCTGGCGCGGATCTGGCGGATGGCCAGGGCCAGGTCCTGGTCGCCCCAGTCGCAGGCCGGTTTCTTCCAGTCACGGCCGCAGGGGTCACCGGCCTCGCTGCCCAGGCCGCTGGGGCCGCAGTGGGCCAGCAGCACCAGGGCCAGGGCGGGATCGGCCAGGGCCGCCGCCGCCGTGATCCGCGCCGCCGAGGCCTCCAGGCTGTGGGGGCCATAGACGGCGCGCACCGCCGGCGAGAGGTGGAAGCCGCCGCCGGCGGTACCGGGCCGGCCCCCAACCACCGCCAGGCCCTCGAACTGGCGCAGCCCCCAGCCGCAGTGCAGGGGCCCCAGGCCGTCGAGCTGGCGCTGCAGGGTGCGGCCGCTGTCGTCACGGCCGGTGTCGTGGTTGCCGAGCACGCAGGCGGTGGGCACGGCCAGGCGGCGCAGCTGGGCGGGGATGCGCGGCTTGCCATCGCTGAGGTCGCCCACCAGCAGCAGGCCATCCACGGCCAGGCCGCGCACCAGTTCGGCGTCGCGCTCATCCCAGGCACCATGCGGATCCCCCACCACCGCCAGGCGCCGGATCCCCATCTGCCACTGCCTAGGCTGAACCATCCTGCCCCGTAGAGGATCCCCGTTGGTTTTCGCGGCTGCCCAGAACACAGGCCAGGTCCGCCCGGCGGCGGAGCTGCGGGCGGGGATCGAGCGGCTGCGGCGTGAGCGCAACGCCGTGATCCTGGCGCACTACTACCAGGACGACGCCATTCAGGACATCGCTGACTTCATCGGCGACTCCCTGGAGCTGGCGCGCAAGGCCGCCAGCACTGAAGCCGATGTGATCGTGTTCTGCGGCGTGCACTTCATGGCCGAGACGGCGAAGATCCTCAATCCGGGCAAAACGGTGTTGCTGCCGGATCTGGCGGCCGGCTGCAGCCTGGCCGACGCCTGCCCGGCCGAGGCCTTCGCCGCCTTCCGCGCCGAGCACCCCGACCACATCGCCGTGAGCTACATCAACTGCTCGGCCGCGGTGAAGGCCCACAGCGACCTGATCTGCACCAGCAGCAATGCTGTGGATCTGGTGAAGCAGCTGCCGGCCGATCGGCCGATCCTGTTCGGCCCCGACGAAAACCTGGGCCGCTGGGTGCAGGCCCAGAGCGGCCGGCCGCTCACCCTCTGGCCCGGCAGCTGCCAGGTGCACGTGGCCTTCAGCGAGCAGGCCTTGCTGCAGCTGAAGCTCGAACACCCCGATGCCGAGGTGCTGGCCCACCCCGAATGCCAGCAGCACCTGCTCGATCTGGCCGACTTCATCGGCTCCACCAGCAAGCTGCTGCATCGCGCCGAGGAGAGCCCGGCCCAGAGCTTCATCGTGCTCACCGAGCCGGGGATCCTGCACCAGATGCGCCTGAAGGTGCCGGGCAAGACCTTTCATGAGGTGCCGGGCGCCGACGGCTGCAGCTGCAACGCCTGCCCCTACATGCGGCTGAACACCCTGGAGAAGCTGTGGCAGTGCCTCGATCGGATGGAGCCGGAAATCGTGATGGA
>JBBASN010000197.1:0-1955 GCA_040399225.1 Prochlorococcaceae cyanobacterium
TGGCGGTGGGCTTGAAGGCCACCCGGATCACGATTTCCTCGCCGTTGCTGATGCCGCCCTGGATACCGCCGGAGTTGTTGGTGGCGGTGTGCAGGGAGCCGTCGGCGGTGGGCAGGAAGGCGTCGTTGTGCTCGCTGCCCTTGAGCAGGGTGCCTCCGAAGCCCGAGCCGATCTCGAAGCCCTTGGTGGCCGGCAGCGACATCACCGCCTTGGCCAGGTCGGCTTCCAGCTTGTCGAACACCGGCATGCCCAGCCCCACCGGCGGCCGGCGCACCACGCAGGTGATCAGGCCGCCGCAGGAATCGCCCTCGCGGCCGATCGCCTCGATCCGCTCGATCATCCGCTCGGCTGCCTCGGGATCGGGGCAGCGCACGATGTTGGCCTCGATCGCCTCCAGGCTCACCGTGGCTGGATCCACGGCGGCCTCGATCGTGTGAATGCGTTCCACCCAGGCCAGCACCTCGGTGCCGTGGGCCTTGGCCAGCAGCTGCTTGGCGATGGCACCGGCGGCGACGCGGCCGATCGTTTCCCGGGCGGAGGCGCGACCGCCGCCGCTGCGGGCCTGGATGCCGTATTTGGCCTGGTAAGTGGCATCGGCGTGGGAGGGGCGGAAGGCCACCTCCATCTCCCTGTAGTCCTGGGGGCGCTGGTCCTTGTTGCGCACCACCATGGCGATCGGGGTGCCCAGGGTGACGCCATCCAGCAGTCCGCTGAGAATCTCGACGCGATCGTCTTCCTTGCGGGGGGTGGTGATCCTGCTCTGGCCGGGCTTGCGCCGATCCAGCTCGGCCTGAATCGCTGCGAGATCGAGCGCAAGCCGCGGCGGGCAGCCATCCACGATCACGCCCACGGCGCCGCCATGGGATTCGCCGAAGGTGTGGATGCGGAAGAGCTGGCCGAAGCTGCTGCCCATGGGGAGGTACCAGTTCAGCGAGCCTACGCAGGGGTCCCCGAACGGCGCGCCTGCAGTTCCAGCACCGTTGGCCCCACCCACAGGCTGCCGGGGTCGCGGCGGGCGGCGGCCATGGCGGCGTCGGCTTCGCTGGCTTCCGCGGCACTCCACAGCCCCATGTCCTGGAGCCGCCGTCCGTAGACCCGCACAAAGGGCTCCAGCCATTGGGCCACCCAGCTGCCAGGCCCGCCCACGCTGGCCAGGGGCCGCACCTCCCCGATCAGGAAGCCGCGAGCAGCCAGCAGCGAGGGCAGTCGGCGGTTCACGTTGGCATCGCCGCCGCTGGCTTCGAAGCTGCTGAGCACGGCGGCCGCGAAGTGCTGCAGGATCGCCCCATTGGGGTACAGCCCGAACGTTGACCAGTGGACGTATTCGTGGAAAACGGCCACGCCACCAGGCAGCAGGGCTTGCTCCAGCTGGGCGACCAGGGGCTCAAGGTCTTGCAGAAACATCGCCACCCAGCGGCACCAGGCCAGATCAAAGCCCTGCTCGAGCTCCAGGGGGTGCTGCTGGAGGTCGTGCTGCCGGAAGCGCAACTGCGGCAGCTGGCGGTCTTTCGCCAGCGCCTGGGCGGCGGCCAGATAGGTGCCGTCCTTCTCCAGGCCCAGCACCCGTCCGCTGGGCCCCACCAGCTTGGCCAGCTCCAGCGCACTCCAGCCAGGACCACTGCCCAGATCGAGTGCTGCCATCCCAGGCCCAAGCCCGGCCCGTTTCCACCCCGCCGGGGCCAGCGGTCGCCAGAGCCGATGCTGCAGCTGCAGTCGTTGCTGTTCGTCCGGGTCCGAACCCAGCACATAGGACAACGATCCTTCCACTGCAGGCAGCCCGTCTCGGCGACTGCAACAGGCTCGCATTCCTCTAGGGCACCAATAAAAAAGCCTCCCGCCTTGCGGCGGGGGGCTTGTTTGGGATTCCGTCTTGAGATTCAGTCCGGCAGGACCGATCAGCCGAGCTGTTGGCCTCAGCCGATCGCCGGGGCGGTCAGAGCCACGGGGGTGGCTTC
>JBBASN010000198.1:0-1935 GCA_040399225.1 Prochlorococcaceae cyanobacterium
AGGACATCGGCCCCCGCGACAAGCCCAGCGGCTTCGAGGAGAACCTCGACTTCGGCCTGGGCGTGAACCGGCTCACCCCCGGCCAGAAGAATGTGCTGATCTTCGGCGGCTTCGCCCTCGCCTTCGCCTTCTTCCTCTCCCTCTACTCCCTGCGTTGACGATGCCCGCCCCCTCTGCCTCACGCCCTGCCGGCTCTCTCAGGCGGCTGTTCTCCCCCCTGCTCAGCTTGCTGCTGGTGCTGACCCTGGGCTTCGGCCTGGGGGGCTGCGTCACCACAGGGCTGGCCAGCAGTGCCGACAGCCCCTGGCAGCCTGTGCCCCTGGCCACCACGGCCAACCCGCTGGCGGTGGCCTTCACCGACGACCGCCATGGCTTTCTGGTGGGCAGCAACCGCCTGATCCTGGAAACCGACGATGGCGGCGCGAGCTGGGAGGAGCGGGCCCTCGACTTGCCCGAGGAAGAGAACTTCCGCCTGATCAGCATCGCCTTCTCCGGTCAGGAGGGCTGGATCGCCGGCCAGCCCGGCCTGCTGCTGCACAGCACCGATGGCGGCCAGAACTGGAGCCGCCTGTTTCTCGACACCAAACTGCCCGGTGAGCCCTACCTGATCACGGCTCTGGGCCGCTCCAGCGCCGAACTGGCCACCAATGTGGGTGCTGTCTACCAGACCCGCGACGGCGGTAACAGCTGGCAGGCGCGGGTGGAGGACGCCGCCGGAGCCGTGCGGGAGCTGCGCCGCAGCGTCGATGGCCGCTACGTGAGCGTGAGTGGTCTCGGCAATTTCTTCTCCACCTGGGAACCTGGCCAGCCCACCTGGCAGGTGCACCAGCGGATGAGTAGCCAGCGGCTGCAGACGATGGGCTTCCAGCCCGACGGGGCCCTGTGGATGCTGGCCCGCGGGGCCCAGCTGCGCTTCAACCCCGATGCGACCGATCCGGAGCAGTGGGGCAAGGCGATCATTCCGATCACCAACGGCTACGGCTACCTCGACATGGCCTGGGATCCCCGCGGCACAATCTGGACCGGCGGCGGCAGCGGCACCCTGCTCAGCAGCAGCGACGGTGGCCGCACCTGGCAGCGGGATCCCGTGGGCGAGCAGCAGCCCACCAACTTCACCCGGATCGTCTTCGCAGCCGATGGCAAGGGCTTCGTGCTCGGCGAACGGGGCTCCCTGCTGCGCTGGGTGGGCTGAGCAGCAGGCCCCCGCCCACCAACTTCTGTAACCAAGCCTGCGGCCTGCTCCCGGCCTGCCCGAGTCGACCCCTAGGATCTTCTGGCTGAACGCTTGTTGCTATGGCTGCCGGCTCAACCGGGGAACGCCCGTTCTTCGAAATCATCACCAGCATTCGCTACTGGGTGATCCATGCGGTCACCCTGCCTGCGATCTTCCTGGCTGGCTTCCTGTTTGTGTCCACCGGCCTGGCCTACGACGCCTTCGGCACGCCCCGTCCGGACGCCTACTTCCAGGCCAACGAAGCCAAGGCTCCGGTTGTGAGCCAGCGCTACGAGGGCAAGAGCCAACTCGACCTGCGCCTGCAATAAAGCCATGACCCAGTCCCCCGTCTCCACCACGCCGCGCAACTACCCGATCTTCACGGTGCGCTGGCTCTCGATCCATGCCCTCGGCATTCCCACGGTGTTCTTCCTGGGAGCCCTGGCCGCCATGCAGTTCATTCGTCGCTGAGTGTCATGGGTTTGCAACGCAATCAGAATCCCAACAACCTGCCCGTTGAGCTGAACCGCACCAGCCTCTACCTGGGGCTTCTGCTGGTGTTTGTCACCGGTGTGCTGTTCAGCAGCTACTTCTTCAACTGATCCGGAACACCCGATGAGTGGCAAGAAATCCTCCCTGCCTGACGGTCGCATTCCCGACCGGCTTCCCGATGGCCGCCCCGCCGTGGCCTGGCGCTCCCGCTGGACCGAGGGCGTGCTCCC
>JBBASN010000199.1:0-1883 GCA_040399225.1 Prochlorococcaceae cyanobacterium
ACGAACAGCACGCCGTTGAGGTGGTCCATCTCGTGCTGGATGCAGCGGGCCAGCAGGCCATCGGTCCTGAGCCGCTGGGGCCGGCCCAGCTCGTCGCGGTAGCCCACCTCCACCGTGGTGGGACGCACCACGTTGAGGTACACCCCGGGGATGCTGAGGCAACCCTCCTCATAGGTGTCCAGGCCAGGCCCGAAGGAGCGGATCTCGGGGTTGATCAGCACCAGCGGCGGCGCCGCCGCGTTCTCGGGATCGAGGTCGATCACCAGCAGCTGCTTGTGCACGCCCACCTGGGGAGCAGCCAGGCCGATGCCGTTGGCGGCATACATCGCGCGCAGCATGTCCCGGGCCAGGTCCCGCACCGATTCATCCACCTTGCTGATCCGCCTGGCCGGGGTGCGCAGCACGCTGTCCCCCAGGGTGTGAATGGTGAGAGCGGGCTCGCCACCGCCCTGCTTGGGCACCTGCACCTGGCGGCTGGACTGCTCCGCCGTGCGGGCCATCTGGGCGAAGCTGCGGGCCAAGAGGCGCTCCTCTCTACGTTGATGCAAGTTTACGGCGGACCTGTGGACGAGGGGTTGGCAGCTCCCCTGCCGGCGGAGCTGGTGGTGGGGCGCACGCCGAGCCTGAAGGAAACCTGCTTCGCCGATGGCTGGCTGCACTGGCTGGAGCAGCGGCCCGCCGAAGGGGGCCGCACCACCCTGCTGCGCCGCCCGGCCGGGCAGCCCGAGGCCACCCCCAGCGAACTCACCCCGGCCCCCTGGAACCTGCGCAGCCGGGTGCATGCCTACGGCGGCGGCAGCTACAGCTGCGGCGGCGACTGGGTGGTGTTCGTCCACGACGGCGACCGCTGCCTCTGGGCCCTCGATCCCCACCAGTCCGGCACCCCCCGCCGGCTCACCGCCCCGGCGGACCCCGCCGAGGAGCGGGGGTTCGCCGACGGGCTGATCGATGTGCCGCGCCAGCGCTGGATCGGCGTGATGGAGGCCGGCGGGCGCGACCAGCTGGTGGCCGTGCCCCTGGCCGGCGGTGAGCCGCAGCTGCTGCACCAGCCGGCCGACTTCTGCGGCTACGCGGCCCTCAGCCCCGACGGCCGGCAGCTGGCCTGGATCGCCTGGCAGCAGCCCCACATGCCCTGGGAGCGCAGCGAGCTGTGGCTCGCGGCGCTGGACGCGGGCGGAGCCCTCCGCCACTGCCGCTGCCTGGCCGGCGCTGGCGACCGGGCCGTGTCGCTGTTCCAGCCCCTCTGGATCGGCCCCGAGGCGCTGGTGGTGGCCGACGACAGCAGCGGCTGGTGGAACCTGCTTCGGCTGGACACGGCCAGCGGCCAGTGGCAGAACCTGCTGCCGCTGGAGGCGGAATTCGCCATGCCCCAGTGGGTGTATGGCATGCGCACCACGGCCTGGGACGGCGAGCGTCTGGTGGCGGCCGCCTGCCGCCAGGGGGCCTGGCAGCTGGGGGAGGTGAGCCTCGATCCGGCGGTGCTGGGCACGGCGGCGGCCTGGCGGCCCATCGCCCAACCTTTTGACGACCTGGCCTACCTGAGTGCGGCGGACGGCAACCTGGCCTGCGTGGCCAGCTCCCCCACCAGCCTGTCCGGACTGCTGCAGCTGGAGCTGGCCAGCGGCCGCTGGCAGCACGCGCCGGTGAGCGCCCTGCCGCTGCCGACGGCGGCGATCAGCCAGCCGGAGCCGCTCTGGTTCGCCGGCCACGGCGGTGCCCCCACCCATGCCTGGTACTACCCACCGCAGGGGGGCGCCAGTCCCGAGAGTCCGCTGCTGGTGAAGGGCCACAGCGGCCCCACCGGCATGGCCCGGCGGGGGCTGCAGCTGGCGATCCAGTTCTGGACCAGCCGTGGCTGGGGGGTGGTGGACGTGAACTACGGC
>JBBASN010000200.1:0-1878 GCA_040399225.1 Prochlorococcaceae cyanobacterium
AGACCCAGCTGCTCAGCGTGCGGCCCCGGGTGGAGGCCGCCGCCACCACGGCCGACCTGCAGCAGATCGTGCCCCTGCCCGCCGATCGCCCCACCGCCCTGGCGGCCCAGAAGCAGCAGGTGCTGCAGGCGATCAACAGCCAGCTGGAGAGTCAGCGCGCCCAGCTGCTGCAGCAACGCAACCAGTTTCAGCTCAGCAGCCTGCTCGCCACCCTGCGGGGTGCCCTGGTGGCCGGCCTGATGGCAGCCGGCCTGCGCCTGGTTACTCGTCGAGCCAGTTGTTGACCTGGGCGCCGAAGCGGCGCATGTTGCGCTGGATGTTTCCGGGGGTGGGGATCGCCGCCTTCCACCCCTTGGGACCTTTGTCCTGCCTGGGTTCGGTCGACTTGTCGTAGTTGTGGTATGCAAGCAGCGGATCGTTGGCATAGGTATGGTAGCCGTAGCTCTCGTTGCCATAGCCATAGCCGCCATAGCCATAGGCCGGTGAATCTCCTCCCTCCCGGCGCAGCTGGCGGGAGTTGGTGATCACCCCCAGCACCGGTGCGCCCGCATCGCGGATCCGGCGGATCGCCAGCTTGGGCAGATTGCGGGGCACGAGCCGCAGGCTCACCAGCATCAGCAGACCGTCGATGTGTTCGGCCACCAGGGCCGCATCCGCCAGCCCCAGGGCAGGCGGAGTGTCCACGATCACCAGGTCGTAGCCGCCGTTGCTGGTGATGTCCTGCATCAGCTGGGCCATTCGCTGGGAGCTGAGCAGGCGCGGCGGATCGGGCGGTGTGCGGCCGGCGGTGAGCAGATCCCAGCCGCTGTGGTTGGCCACAGGCGTGATCAGCGAGCGCCAGTCGAGCGTTTCATCGGTGAGCAGATTGCTCAGGCCGTTGATGTTGTCCACCCCCAGGCGGTGATGGACCTGCGGTTTGCGCATGTCCGAGTCCACCAGCAGCACCCGCTGCCCCAGCTCGCTGAGGGTCTTGGCCAGCAACACCACCACCAGACTCTTGCCCTCCGAGGGGATCGAGGAGGAGATGGCGATCGAGCGGATCGGCTGGTCGCTGTTGAGGAAGCGCAGGCTGGTGGCCAGGTTGCGGAAGGCCTCCTGGTACTGGAACTTCTGGAAGCTGGTGACACGGGCTTCCTCCCCATCGAGGGTTTCCAGCAGGAAGCGCTTGTCGGCCCGCACCCCCTCAAAGATCTCGATGTAAGGGATGTGGCCCAGCAGGCTTTCGCCCAGTTCCTCGTCCACCTCGTTGGGGGAGTGGAACACGTGGTCCATCTTATCCCGCACCAGGGCGGCTCCGCTGGCGGCCACCAGCCCCAGCAGCAGGGCCCGCAGCAGGCCGGGACCCACCTTCGGTTCCACGGGGTTGGGATTCACGGCCGGCGGCGCAATCACCTGCCAGGGAACGGTGTTCTGGGCGATCTCCAGCTGGAACTGCTCGCGGGCACGCTCGTAGCTCTCGAGGTTGCCCTCGGCCAGCCGCAACTGCTGTTCCAGATTGGCGTATTCGCGCAACAGGGCCGGTTGCACGTCAAAGCGGGTTTCCAGGGAGCTGATCTGGCTCTGCAGGCTCTTGGTCTGGTTGCGGAACTGGTTGAGGGCAGCGTCGAGGGCCTCCAGCTGGGTGGCCTGGATCTGGGGCACCAGGGAAGCGCGGGCCTTCTCCAGCTGCAGGAGCAGCGGGTTTCTGGGTACGTAACGGGAGCGGGCATCGGCCAGCTGGCTGTCCAGCTTCTCCAGTTCGGCGAGCTGGGCCTGGTCCGGCACCGTGAGCGCCACACTGGTCTGGGAGCCGGTGTCGGTGGATTCACTGGTGAAGCCGCTGGTCACCAGCCGACCGGCCGCCACATCACTGCGCAGCCGCTCCAGCCGGCTGATCTC
>JBBASN010000201.1:0-1873 GCA_040399225.1 Prochlorococcaceae cyanobacterium
CCACCTTGTCCATGGCGTCGGCGATCATGCGGCCCACCTCTTCGTCGTTGCCGGCTGAGATGGTGCCCACCTGGGCGATGGCGTTGGAGTCGGAGATCGGCTTGGCGTGCTCCTCGATCTTCTTCACCAGGAAGTCGGAGGCCTTGTCGATGCCCTTCTTGAGGGTGATCGCGTTGGCCCCGGCTGCCACGTTGCGCAGACCAGCCTTCACCATGGCGTGAGCCAGCACGGTGGCGGTGGTGGTGCCGTCACCGGCAGCGTCGTTGGTCTTGGAGGCGGCCTGACGGATCAGGGCCACACCGGTGTTCTCGATGTGGTCCTCCAGCTCAATTTCCTTGGCGATGGTGACGCCGTCGTTGATGATCTGGGGAGCGCCGAACTTCTTCTCCAGCACCACGTTGCGGCCCTTGGGGCCGAGGGTGACAGCAACCGACTCGGCGAGGATGTCGATACCTTTTTCGAGGGCGCGGCGGGCCTGCTCGTTGTAGATAATGCGCTTAGCCATGGAAGGCAGAGTTCTCAGAAGTGAACGAATGTAGAAAATTGGAACCTGAACGGGTCTGTCCGCTGGGGACCAGACGTTCAGTTCACAACGGCGAGGATGTCCTTCTCGGACAGCAGCACGTACTCATCGGAACCGAGCTTGATGTCGGTGCCGGCATATTTGCTGTAGAGCACCTGGTCACCCACGCTCACCTCAGGAGCCTGACGGGTGCCGTCGTCGTTGCGCTTGCCGGGGCCCACCTGCACCACTTCACCCACTTGGGGCTTCTCCTTCGCGGTGTCGGGCAGCAGGATGCCGCCGGCGGTCTTTTCTTCGGATTCGGAGACCTTGATGAAGATGCGGTCTCCGAGGGGCTTGACGGTGGAGACGCTGAGGGAAACAGCTGCCATGGATCAATGCAAGAGCGACAACATGGCGATGAAACGCCACAGGACAGCCCCGAATGCCCGCCAGCAGCACGAAAACCGCGCAGCTGGCACTCGGAGCTCTCGAGTGCCAACCTATGCGGCGCCAGGCGCACCCGGCCAGCGCGCTGCTGTGCGGTTGACCGAACCGGGCCGGCGCAGCCGGTAATGCGGCGGGGCGAGTGGTAACGTTGCGCCGCTTACAGCAGGCGGGTGAGGGATCGATTTCCGTTCGGCCTCAGCCCAGCCCAGCGCCCTCCGCCACTCCCTTACATATGGCTGCTGCTACCGCCACCGGCACCAAAGGCATCGTTCGGCAGGTGATCGGCCCGGTGCTCGACATTGAATTCCCGGCCGGCAAGCTGCCCAAGATCTATAACGCCCTGCGCATCGAGGCGAAGAATTCCGCAGGCCAGGACGTGGCCCTGACGGCCGAAGTGCAGCAGCTGCTAGGCGACCACCGCGTGCGTGCCGTGGCCATGAGCAGCACCGACGGCCTCGTGCGTGGCATGGAAGCCCTCGACACCGGCGCTCCCATCTCCGTACCCGTGGGTGAGGCCACCCTGGGACGCATCTTCAATGTTCTCGGTGAGCCCGTGGACGAACAGGGCCCGGTGAACACCACGCAGACCGCCTCGATCCATCGGGCTGCCCCCAGCCTGACGGAGCTGGAGACCAAGCCCAAGGTTTTCGAAACCGGCATCAAGGTGATCGACCTGCTGGCCCCTTACCGCCAAGGCGGCAAGGTGGGCCTCTTCGGTGGCGCCGGCGTGGGCAAGACGGTGCTGATCCAGGAACTCATCAACAACATCGCCAAGGAGCATGGCGGTGTGTCCGTGTTCGCCGGCGTGGGTGAGCGCACCCGTGAGGGCAACGATCTCTACGAGGAATTCAAGGAGTCGGGCGTGATCAACCCCGACGACCTCTCCAAGTCGAAGGTGGCGCTCTGCTACGGCCAGATGAA
>JBBASN010000202.1:0-1802 GCA_040399225.1 Prochlorococcaceae cyanobacterium
GTGCCGATGGACCAGATCGAGTTCAATGTGAAAAAGCAGATGGAGGAGTGCAGCGAGGCGCCCTTCTATGTGCTGGGCCCGCTGGTGACCGACATCGCCCCCGGCTACGACCACATCACCAGCGCCATCGGTGCGGCGATGGCCGGTTGGTATGGCACGGCAATGCTTTGCTACGTGACCCCCAAGGAGCACCTGGGCCTGCCCAATCCTGAGGATGTGCGCAACGGCCTGATCGCCTACAAGATCGCCGCCCACGCCGCCGACATTGCCCGTCACCGCCCCGGTGCCCGCGACCGCGATGACGAACTCAGCCGCGCCCGCTACGCCTTCGACTGGAACAAGCAGTTCGATCTCTCCCTGGATCCCGAGCGGGCTCGCGAATATCACGACGAAACCTTGCCCGCCGACATCTACAAGCAGGCGGAGTTCTGCTCGATGTGCGGACCCAAGCACTGCCCCATGCAAACCAAGATCACCGATGAGGATCTGGCGGGGCTGGAGCAGGTGCTGGCGGAGCAGAAGGCTGAGGCTGCTGTCGGCTGAGCCCGGCCCAGCGCAACCAGAGATCTAGACCTTCCAAGGCCCGGGGTGATCTCCGGGCCTTTTTTGAGGGTTATCCCCTGCTGGACTTAGTTCATGCCTAGACAGCGGATGGTGAATGTGCATCAGGCGAAAACCCATCTCTCGCGCCTGATCGACGAGGCCCATGCTGGCGAAGGCCGGTAAGCCCTGGGCCCGGCTCATGCCTCTCGATGCCCCTGTCCCAGAGCGGATTCCTGGTCGGCTGCGTCGCTTGGGCCCGCTGACGCGGCCGGATCTGTTGCTTGAGTCGATGGCGGCGGATGAGCTGGCTGCCTGGCAGAGCGGTTCACCCTGGCCAGAGCAGCCCCAGCCATGACCACGGGCAGCGGGCGCTACCTGCTCGATAGCCATGTGCTGCTCTGGTGGTGGTTTGATCCCGGTCGCCTCCCCACGGAGGTGCGGTTGGTCCTGATCAATCCAACCAGCGAGGTGTTTGTGAGCGCTGCTTCCATCTGGGAACTCAGCCTCAAGCATCACCAGGGCAAGCTTCCGGAACTCGCCGCTGTGATCGATGATCTGCCGGGCCTGCTGCAGGCGGATGGATTTCAGCGGTTGGCGATGTCCATCTCCCATGGGTTGCGAGCGGGCGGCTACAGCCAGCCCCACCGCGATCCCTTTGATCGCATGTTGGCTGCTCAGGCGGAACTGGAGCGCCTTGTGTTGATCAGCGCTGATCAGCAACTCGCGAACTTTCCTTGCCAGTCGCTGTGGTGAGATTCAACAAAAAAGCCCCGCCAATTGGCGGGGCTTTGCGTTGGCTTTGGTGTGATCAGCCCAGGGCCTTGGCCTTGGCCACCACGTTGTCCACAGTGAAACCGAACTTCTCCATCAACACCGGGCCGGGGGCGGAGGCGCCGTAGCGGTCCACCGACACGCTGTCACCTTCGAAGCCGGTGAACTTGTGCCAGCCGAAGCTGCTGGAAGCCTCCACCACCAGGCGCTTGCGGCAGGCTGCCGGCAGCACGCTCTCGCGGTAGGCGGCGTCCTGCTCCTCGAACAGGTCCACGCAGGGCATCGACACCACCCGCACGTTCTTGCCCTCGGCCCGCAGCTGGGCGGCGGCCTTGGTGCACAGCTCCAGCTCGGTGCCGGTGCCGATCAGGATCAGGTCAGGGCTGCCGGTGCTGTCCTCGAGGATGTAACCGCCCTTGGCCACGGCGGCGGGGCTGGAGTTGGCCTGGTTGGCCATCGCCTGGCGGCTGAGGATCAGCACGGTGGGG
>JBBASN010000203.1:0-1744 GCA_040399225.1 Prochlorococcaceae cyanobacterium
CGCAACGACAACTTCATCGACAAGAGCTTCACGGTGATGGCCGACCTGATCCTCAAGGTGCTGCCCACCAACCGGCGCGCCAAGGAGGCCTTCGCCTACTACCGCGACGGCATGAGTGCCCAGGCCGATGGCGAATACGCCGAAGCGCTGGAGAACTACGAGGAGGCCCTCAAGCTGGAGGACGACCCCAACGACAAGGCCTTCATCCTCTACAACATGGCCCTGGTGTTCGCCTCCAACGGCGAGCACGCCCGGGCCCTCGACCGCTACGGCCAGGCCCTGGAGCTGAACAACAAGATGCCCCAGGCGCTCAACAACATGGCGGTGATCCACCACCACCTGGGTTCGATCGCCGAGGAACAGGGCGACGCCGACGAGGCCGACCGCCAGTACGACCAGGCCGCCGACTACTGGAACAAGGCGATCCGCCTGGCCCCGAACAACTACATCGAAGCCCTGAACTGGCTCAAGACCAGCGGCCGCGGCAGCGCCGACGTGTACTTCTGATCTCCTTACGGGTCGGCGGGGTTGCACCAGCGAAGTTCCCTGAAGCGGGCAAAGCCCCGGTCAAAGGACACCCAGGTGGCATTGATCTCCAGGGCAGCGGCGGCCAGGTAGACATCGGTCATGTCGACGGAGCTGGGCCGGTAGTCGAGCACCATCTGCCTGAACAGCCCCCAATGCCGGGGGCCCGGATCGAGGATGGACACCGCCGATGAGGCCGTAAGGCTGTCGATGAAGGCAAACGCAGTGGCGGCATCCAGCGGTTCGCTGAACACACGCCGATCGGTTGCCACCCTCAGAAAGCCGCTCACCACCACCGAAAACAGGCCCAGCCCTTCCGCAGCGCCGCGATGGGCCAGCAGCCAGGCGCGGGCCTGCTGGTGACGCGGCGCAGCAGCCAGGCAGGCCTGCACCAGCACATTGACATCGACGCACTGCAGCGCCATCAGCGCAGACGCTCCAGCGGCATCCCCTCATCCAGCAACTCGCGCAGCGCCGACAGGTCGTCGAGATCCACACCGGGCCGCAACATCCCACCGCGATGGACGGGCAGCGGCGGCAGCTCGGCATGGGCGAGCTGGCGGGAGCGATCGAGATAGGCCTGCAGCGCGGCCTCAAACACCGAGCCCACCGTGCTGCCCTCGCGGGCGGCCTGCAACTTGGCCTTCGCGTAGAGGGCGTCGTTGATCGTGAGGGTGGTGCGCATGGGCGCATCTTAGTGCGCCAGCCCAGCATCAAGATGCGCTTCGCCTGGAGGTCTTGAAGCAAATCGGCTTGCGCCGTCTGCCCTCAGGCCCGGTCGTCATCCGGGTTCACCCCCAGGGCCGCCACCAGGGCGGCGGCCACCGTGCCGGCCTCCAGCAGCTCCAGCCCCAGCCCAGCCGCCGCCCTGGCGAGGCCAGAGCCCTTGGGCACCACGGCCCGGCTGAACCCTAGCCGGGCCGCCTCCTGCAGGCGCAGCTCCAGCTGCCCCACGGGCCGCAGCTGGCCGCCCAGCCCCAGCTCCCCCACCAGCACCGTGCCGGGCGGCAGGGTGAGATCGCGGTAGCTGGCCACCACCGCAGCGGCCACCCCCAGATCCGCCGCCGGCTCCTCCACCTCCAGGCCGCCGGCCACCGCCAGGTAGCAGTCGAAGCGCGAGAGAGGCAGGCCCAGGTGCTTCTCCAGCACCGCCAGGATCTGGTGCAGGCGGTTCACGGCGATGCCGGTGGCGCTGCGGCGCGGGCTGGCGTAGCTGGTG
>JBBASN010000204.1:0-1728 GCA_040399225.1 Prochlorococcaceae cyanobacterium
GCGACCATGACGCAGCCCTATTACGAAACCATGTACATCCTTCGTCCGGACATCCCGGAGGAAGAGGTGGAAACCCATGTGGCCAAGTACCGCGACATCGTTCTCGAGGCCGGTGGTGAGGTGCTCGACTGCCAGATGCGGGGCAAGCGTCGCCTGGCCTACACGATCGCCAAGCACCGGGAGGGCATCTACGTGCAACTCAGCCACAACGGCGACGGCCAGCAGGTGGCTCCCCTCGAGCGCGCCATGCGCCTCTCCGAGGACGTGATCCGCTATCTCACCGTCAAGCAGGACGGTCTTCCGCCCGCCCCCCGAGCCATTCCCACCGGCATGGCCGAACCCGCAGCTGCCGAACCGGCCACTGTCTGAGCGCCCCTCTGCCCTGGGCTGCTCTCTGCCCTGAGCCCCGATCTGATCTGAGCCAGCCTTGAACAGACGTTGGGCTGGCGGCGAGCGTATGGTTGCTGCCACGCATCGGCGACGTTCAACGATGGGCGGTCAAACAGCCGAAACCCCCCAACCCTCACCTCCCGCCTCGGCCGGAGGTGAGGGTGTTTTTTCTGCCCATCAGCAGCGCTGGCGGCAGCAGTCCCTGGAGCAGCAACTCGCCGCCACCCGCGAGGAGCTGGCCGCGATGAAACAGCTGATGGACGAGCTGCCGGGGATCTTTGAGCGTCGCTTCGCCCTGCGGATGGAACCACTGCTGGCCCACCGCGAGCGCCTGCTCAGCGAAACCCGGCAGCTGAGCCACGACCTCGTGCAACTGCAGGGTCAACGGGCACCCCTGAACCTGCCCATGCTGCCTCCTGTGCCCCAGCGACAGCCCCGCCTGAGCAGGGCCCTGCGGCACGCCTTCGGCCTGCGCCGTTCGGCCTAGGCCTGCCGTTGGCGGTTGGCCCACAGCCGGGTGGGCAGACCCCACACGTAGATGAAGCCCTCGGCGGCGCGGTGGTCGAACTGATCCCCGGCGTCGTAGGTGGCCATGGTGGGCACGTAGAGGCTGTCGCTGGCGCTGCTGCGGCCCACCACGGTGGCGTTGCCCTTGTGCAGCTTCACCTTCACACTGCCGTTCACCGCAGTCTGGGTGCGCTCGACGAAACCGTCGATGGCGTCCTTGAGCGGGCCGAACCACAGCCCCTGATAAACCAGGTCGGCCCACTGCTGCTCCAGCTGGCGCTTGCTGCGCAGCACGTCGGCCGCCAGGGTGAGGCTCTCCAGCTCCTGGTGGGCCCTGATCAGCAGCAGCAGACCGGGGGTTTCGTAGATCTCGCGGCTCTTGATGCCCACCACCCGGTTCTCGATCATGTCGAGCCGGCCGAAACCGTGGCTGCCGGCGAGGGCGTTGGCGCGGCGGATCAGGCTCACCGGATCGAGGCGTGCGCCATCGATGCTCACGGGATTGCCCTGCTCGAAGCCGATCTCCACCACCTGGGGCTGATCGGGAGCGGCGTCCACGCTCACGGTGAGGGCGTAGATCTCCTCGGGCGGCTCCACGTTTGGATCCTCCAGTGGACCGGCCTCGATCGAGCGGCCCAGCAGGTTGAGGTCGATCGAATAGGGCGATTTCCTGCTCACGGGCGAGGGAATGCCGCAGCGCTCGCCGTAGGCGATGGTTTCCTCGCGGCTCATGCCCCACTCCCGCGCCGGCGTGAGCACCTTGAGATCGGGGGCGAGGGCGCCGATGGCCACATCGAAGCGCACCTGGTCGTTGCCCTTGCCGGTGCAGCC
>JBBASN010000205.1:0-1725 GCA_040399225.1 Prochlorococcaceae cyanobacterium
CGCTCGGCGGGCTCGAACATGCGGCGCAGGTAGGTGCGCATCGGCGCGATGCCGGTGCCGGTGGCCAGCATGATCACATTGGCCTCCTCGTCGTCGGGCAGGAGCATCTCCTTGCCCACAGGCCCTGAGATCTTCACCTTGGCGCCGGGCTCGATGTCGCACAGGTAGCTGGAGCACACCCCGTTGATCGTCTCGCCGTCCTTCTCGTACTGCAGCTGGCGCACGCACAGCGACACGGTGTGGCCGGCCATGTTGTCGCCGTGGCGGGTGCTGGCAATCGAGTAGAGGCGCAGCTTGTGGGGCTTGCCGTTGGCGTCGCTGCCCTCGGGAATGATGCCGATGCTCTGGCCTTCCACGTACTGCAGCTGGGGATCACCGCCGGCCAGGTCGAAGGTGATGTGGTGCACCCGGCCGATGGCCCCTTCGCCCACCAGGCTGTAGTTCTCGGTGACGGTGCCGATGAAGGGATCCTTCGGCTTGTAGGTGTTGACGGGGACAGCGGCGTGGGACACGGCGGGTTTGGCGGCGGGCTTGGCTGCGGCGGGTTTCTCGGCTGCCGGAGCAGGAGCGGGGGCTTCAGGCGCGGGCGGCTGGCTGGCGGGTGCAGCTGCAGGGGTGGCAGCAGCGCTGCCGAGACCGTCCACGGCCGTCACAGAAGAAATTCGACCACCCTGCTGGGCGATCGTCTGCATCGTTTGTTGCAACTGGCTGAACGGCACCGTGAAGCGACGCTCGGCCTGGCGCTGCTGGCCAAGGCCGAAACCCTCCACCACCACTGAAAACATGCGACTGTCGGACTGGCTGGTGCGACCGGTGGCAACACGCATGGTGGATGGATCAAAATCCGGCAGATCATAGAGACCCCCTGCCTGGATCCCGCATCCCGCTCGGCGCGGTTAAGTTGTCGCCTAGATCACAGGGTTGGATCCGTCCGGTGCCCCTCACCCTCTTCTCAACCCCTGCCGCTGCAACGGCCTCCTGCCCAAAGGCCGCCGAGCAGGAGCCCGAGCCTGGCCCCGAACCTGTCGATGCCAGCTGCAGCCTGGACACGATCCAGCAGGAGATGGAGCGCCTGGAGCAGGGGGCGCGGCGGCTGGCGGTGCTGCTGCGACTGCCCCTCGATCCCCAGTGGATCTGGGCGGTACTCACCGACTACAACAATCTCAACCGCTACATCCCCAACCTCAGCAGTTCGCGCCAGCTCTGGCGCCGGGGCAATCGGGTGGGTCTGGAGCAGGTGGGCAGCCAGCAGTTCTGCGGCCTGCGCTTCAGCGCCCGGGTGGAGCTGGAGCTTGAGGAGGATCCGGAGCGCGGCGAGCTGCGCTTCTCCATGCTCAGCGGCGACTTCCGCCGCTTCGAGGGGCTCTGGCGCGTGGATTGCGATGCAATGAGCACCCGACTTCTCTATTCCCTCACGGTGCAGGGCAAACCGGGCATGCCGATCGGACTGATCGAACAACGCCTGCAACAGGACCTGGCCAGCAACCTGCGCGGCGTGCAGCAGGAAGCCAGCCAGCGCGCTCACTCGGCTGCGGCCTGATCAGAGCTGACTCCAGCAGACTCAATCAGTCAGGGCCCAGACCACGGGCAACGCAAAAACGTGAGGTGATCCTGGAAACAAAGTCCGAAGGATCGCGATGTTGAAATACCCCCAAGGGGATTCGAACCCCTGTCGCCTCCGTGAAAGGGAGGTGTCCTAGGCCTCTAGACGATGGGGGCGAGGCC
>JBBASN010000206.1:0-1721 GCA_040399225.1 Prochlorococcaceae cyanobacterium
CGGTGCCCTGCTCAACCTCAACGCCTACTACTGCGCCTGCAACCTGCCGCTGCTGTTGCGCCACCGCGCCACCGGCAGCGACCTGGAGGAAGCCGCCTTCTTTGAGCGGCTCACCGTGTTGGCCTGCGAGCTCACGATCGAGCGTGGCCAGGATGACGGCTGGACCCGCTCCACCCTGCTGGGGGCCGCCATCCGCAGCGGCGATGCCGAGAAGGTTCAGAGCCTGGCCCTGGCGGTGGCACGGGATGGTCCCGCCGCCTGGCAGCTGGAGAGCACGCTGGCCGATGCCGAAGATGCCCTCGCCGCATTACCCGCCGATTCAGCCAGCCGCCAGCGGCTGGCGCTCACCCTCGAGGAGCTGCGGGGGCTGCTCCGCGCCGGTTAGGCCACGGACCTACCCCTCCGCAGTGGCGATCAACCATGGCCCGCGTGTTCATCTCCCACTCCAGCCGCGATGGTGCCTCGGCCCGCTGGCTGGCCGACTGGTTGATCACCCAAGGCTTCGAGGCGCCCTTCCTCGACTTCGACAAGCACAGCGGCATCCCCCCCGGAGCCGACTGGGAGCGCACCCTCTATCGCGAAATCGCCAGCTGCCAGGCCCTGCTGATCGTTCAGAGCCCCGACTGGAACGCCTCCCGCTGGTGCTTTGCCGAGTTCACCCAGGCCCGCTCCCTGGGCAAACCGATCCTGCAGCTGGTGGGCGCTCCCCAGCTGGCCTCCGGCGCGGCCGCCGAACCCCAGCCCCCCATCTGCCCTGATCTCCAGCAACTCGACCTCAGCGCCGATCTCAATTCCGCCCTGGCCGCCCTCTCCGAGGCCTTGGCCAGCCTCGCCCTGCATGATCGCGGCGGCTTCCCCTGGGATCCCCAACGCCCTCCCTATCCGGGTCTGCTCTGTTTCGACCAGGAGGATGCCGCGATCTATTTCGGCCGCGATCAGGAGATCAGCCAGCTGATCGAACGGCTGCAGGCCCTGCGCATCCAGGGAGGCGGCCGCTTGCTGCTGGTGCTCGGTGCTTCAGGTACGGGCAAATCCTCACTGCTGCGTGCCGGCCTGCTGCCCCGGCTGGCCCGCAGCGGCCGCCAGTGGTTGCCACTACGTCCCTTCCGGCCCGGGCGGGCCCCCTGCGCGGCCCTGGCCCTAACCCTCGCCAGCGGCCTCAGCGAGGGGGGCGATCCGCAGCGCCTGGAGCGCGAACTGCGTGCCGCCGCCGCTGACGGCCGCCTGGATGGGCTGTTCAGCGACCTGGCCGCCACCCTGCGCCGCCACGCCCGGGCGCCCGAGGCCACGGTGTTGATCAGCGTGGATCAGGCGGAGGAACTCTTCACCCTGGTGGAGCCCGAAGAGGCCGAGCTGTTCTTCCGCTTGATCAGTGCCAGCGTGCAGGCGAGCGAGAGCATGCAGGTGCTGCTCACGCTGCGCTCCGATTTCCTCGGGCGGATTCAGGCCGCCGGCGGCCTGAGCTCACCGCTTCTGGAGGTGTCGCTGCCCCCCCTGCCAGCGGAGCGGATCGCCGACATCATCCGCGGCCCCGCCCGGGTGGCTGGACTGAAGGTGGAGGACGCATTCGTGCAGGCAGCGATCCACGACGCCACCGTCGCCGATGCCATGCCCCTGCTCGCCTTTGCCCTGCGCCAGATCCAGGAGCATGGGGGGGATGATCGAGTGCTCACCCTTGCCGATTACCGGTCCCTCGGTGATCCGGTGGCTCAGCTCTCTCC
>JBBASN010000207.1:0-1708 GCA_040399225.1 Prochlorococcaceae cyanobacterium
AGCGGCGGTAGAGGAAGTCGAGGGCGTGGTTGCGCAGCTGGCCGTAGCGAGGGTCGTCCTGAATGGCCTCGTAGCTCCTGGGCCGCTCGAACGGCACGTCCAGGATCTCGCCGATCGTGGCCGAGGGGCCGTTGGTCATCATCACGATCCGGTCGGCGAGGAACAGGGCCTCGTCGATGTCGTGGGTGATCATCAGCACCGTGGGCTTCTGCTCGCGCCAGATCGCCAGCAGCTCCTCCTGCAGCTCTTCCTTGGTGATCGCATCGAGGGCGCCGAAGGGTTCATCCAGCACCAGCACCGCCGGTGACACCGCCAGGGCCCGGGCGATCGCCACCCGCTGGCGCATGCCGCCGGAAAGCTGGCCCGGCCGTTTGGCGCGGGCCTCCAGCAGCCCCACCATCTCCAGGTGGTGGCTCACCACGTCGCGGCGGCTGGCTGCAGCCAGTTCCGGGCGGGCCGCCTTCACCGCCATCTCCACGTTCTGCCACACCGTGAGCCAGGGCAGCAGCGAGTAGTTCTGGAACACCACCATCCGGTCTGGGCCAGGGCGCACGATCGGCGTACCCTCCAGGGTCACCGTGCCGCTGCTGGGCTGCAGGAAGCCGCTCACCATGTTCAGCAGGGTGCTCTTGCCGCAGCCGGAGTGGCCGATCACGCAGAGAAACTCCCCCTGGCGCACCTGCAGGTTGATGGCGCGCAGGGCCTCGAAGGGGCCGCGGCGCGTCTGGAACACCTGGCCTACATCCCGGAACTCCAGGAAGGCTTGGCCGGTGCTGGCGGGGCTGGCAGCTGGGGCGGTGGTCATCGGTGGCTGGCGGCGGCTTGCTGTTTGAGGCGGCGCTGCTCCTGGAGGAAATGGATCAGCTCGGCGCGCAGGTGGTAGTAGTCGGGGTGGTCCATCACCGTGAGCCGCTCCCGGGGCCGGGGGATCGGCACCTCCACGATCCGGCCGATGCCGGCGGCGGGGCCGTTGCTCAGGCACACCACCCGGTCGGAGAGCAGCAGGGCCTCGTCCACGTCGTGGGTGACCATCACGGCGGTGAGCTGTGACTCCTGGCAGATCTGCATCAGCTGCTGCTGCAGGTTGCCGCGGGTGAGGGCATCGAGGGCGCCAAAGGGTTCATCCAGCAGCAGCAGGGTGGGGCGGATCGCCAGGGCCCGGGCGATCGCCACCCGCTGCTTCATGCCGCCGGAGAGCTCGGCCGGCAGCTTCTGGGCCGCGGCGCTGAGGTTCACCAGCTGGATGTTGCGCTCCACGATCTCCCGGCGCTCGCCGACGCTCAGCTGGGGGTAGACGGTGTCTACTGCCAGGGCGATGTTCTGGCGCACCGTGAGCCAGGGCAGCAGCGAATAGTTCTGGAACACCACCATCCGGTCGGGCCCCGGTTCGGTGACCTGGCGGCCATTCATCAGGATCCCCCCCTCGCTGGCCTGGCTGAGCCCGGCCATCAGGTTGAGCAGGGTGCTCTTGCCGCAGCCGGAGTGGCCGATCAGGGTGATGAATTCGCCGGCGCGCACGTCCAGGGTCACCCCCTGCAGGGCCACATAGCGGCCGCCGTCGTCGAGGTTGAACGTCTGGGTGACGGCGTCAACCGTGAGCAGTCCATTTGGGGTGGCCATCTCAGGCGGCCCCCCGGCTCACCTTGCGGCCCACCCAGGCCACCAGCCGATCGAGCAGCAGGCCCACCACGCCCACATACACGATCGC
>JBBASN010000208.1:0-1690 GCA_040399225.1 Prochlorococcaceae cyanobacterium
TGATGGGCTACGAGCTGCTCCAGGCCCGCGCCCACCCCCGCCGTATCGAGCTCTTCCGCCCCACCCTGGTGCTGGCCGTGGTGCTCGCCTACTACGCCCTGGTGGGGCCCCTGCGCGCCCTCGCCCTCGGCGAGTGGCTGGAGCGCGGCGTCGACCGCCGGCCCTACATGATCCTGGGCTGGGCCGGGGCAGCCGTGTTCTACGCCAGCAGCCTGGTGGGCTTCCACCTGCTCGGTACCCCCCGCCTCGACCGCCGCCAGATCGGCCCCAGTGATCCCGAACGCCTGCACCGCCTCGGCACCACCCTCTGCCAGCTCGGCCTGCTGCTGTTCTCTGCGGTGGCCGGCCTGCGCCTGTTCGCCTACCTCAACCCCTTTGCCGCCGCCGAGCTGCTGCGCGGCTCCAGGGGTTCCATCTTTGAAGGCGAGGGCATCGCCAACTACTTCGTCCTCTCCCTCAACTTCCTCATCCCCGGCGTGTGCCTGCTGTTCACCAGCTGGGTTTACACCCGCCGCCACGGGCCCCAGGTGGTCCTCTGGCTGCTGGCCGCCGCCGGCATCTTCACCTCCCTCGGCTTCCGCTTCCGCCTGGTGTTGCTGGCCGTGCCCCTGCTGCTGCTCTGGTACCTCGTGCGCCAGAAGCGCCCCAACCTGGCGGCCGTGGGCCTGCTGATGGCCGGCCTGGTGTTCATGGCCGGCTTCGTGGGCCTCACCCGCTCCTATGGCCGCGGTCTCGATCTCTCCGGCGTGGAGGAGCGCACCACGGCGGAAATCTTCGAGGAGGGCCTGGGTGGCGAGTCCCAGGTGTTCCTCACCACCTCCGGGATGATGGCGATCACCCCTGCGCTCTACCCCTACGTGGGGCTGCAGCCGTTGATCTCCGTGCTCCAGTTCCCCATCCCCAGGGCCTGGTGGCCCGAGAAGGACACCGCTGGCTACCTCACCCGCGCCATCGAGACCCTCTTCAATTCTCCAACCCTTGGCACAGGAGCCGCCATTCTCTGCTACGGCGAGTGGTTTCTGATGGCCGGCTGGCCCTCCCTGATCCTGATGAGCGTGCTGCTCGGCTGGCTGCTGCGCTGCCTCTGGAACTGGCTGCTGATTCGCCGCCACGAACCCCTCGCCCTCACCCTCTATGCCCTCAGCGTGAGCTATCTCTACTTTTTCGTGAGCCGCGGTTACTTGTCCGCAGTTGTGGCCGGCGCCGTGTTCACCCTCGGACCCCTCTTCTGGATCTACCGCCGCTGGTCGCGCCCCGTGCTGCTCCCCCGTGCTGTGCCATCTCTCCCACGCGGCTGACGCCAGCGACGGCGGCATCGCCACCGCCGTGGCCGCCCTGCTCGCCGCCCAGCAGGCCGCCGGCCTCTCCCCCAGCTGGCTCACCGCCGACCGCTTCCCCCCCCGCCAGCGCGACCGCGCCCTCATCGCCGTCGCCCTCTCCAGCTCCTCGATCGCCCCAGATCCAGCCCTTCCCCCTGCCGATCTCCTCCACCTCCACGGCCTCTGGCGCAGCCCCACCCGCATCGCTCCCCGCCTGGCCGCCGCCGGCCTGCCGCTGGTGATCGCCCCCCACGGCATGCTCGATTCGGGAGCCCTGGCCATCTCCCGCCGCCGCAAGCAGCTGGTGTGGCACCTCTGGGAACGCCGCGCCCTGCGCTCGGCCCGCTGCCTCCAGGCCCTCTGCCCCGCCG
>JBBASN010000209.1:0-1688 GCA_040399225.1 Prochlorococcaceae cyanobacterium
ACCCGCGCCTGCTTCAACGCCTGTGGCTACTGCAGCTTTCGCAGGCCGTTGGAGCTGAGTGGAGCGGACGCTCCCTCTGCGCCGGCCATGCTCAGCGACCCGGAAGCCCTGGCCCAGCTGCGGGCTAGCCCTGAAGCCCGCGAAGTGCTGTTGCTCAGCGGCGAGGTGCCACCGGATTCGCCGGCCCGCGGCCCCTGGTTCGCCCGGCTGCTGGCCCTCAGCCGCCTCGCCCTGGCAGAAGGTCGCCTGCCCCATACCAATGCCGGGCCGCTCAGCCTCCGCGAGATGGCGGCCCTGGGGCGCCTCAACCCCTCGATGGGGCTGATGCTGGAGGGCCTGGGCCCGGCCGTGGAGCGCTGGCACCGCCAGGCTCCCAGCAAGCGGCTGGAGCTGCGCCTCGGCCAGTTGGAGCAGGCCGGACGCCTGGGGATTCCCTTCACCACCGGCCTGCTGCTGGGGCTGGGGGAAACGGCGGCGCAGCGCCGCGACGCCCTGGAGCTGATCGCCCTGCTGCAGCACACCTGGGGGCACATCCAGGAGGTGATCCTGCAGCCCTGGCGCCCGGATGGCGAGGCCGCCCAACCCCTCAGCCGCGCGGCGCAGCAGGAGCTGCTGGCCACCATCGCCGAGGCCCGGGCGATCCTGCCGCCGGAGGTGCACCTGCAGCTGCCCCCCAACCTCTGGCCCCTCGACACCCTGCCCGAGGCCCTGGAGGCCGGCATCGACGACCTGGGCGGCATCGACAGCCAGGACGTGATCAACCCCGCCTATCCCCAGCCCGGCCCCCCGCAGCTGCAGCGCAGGCTGGCTGAGGCCGGCTGGCAGCTGCGGCCACGCCTCTGCGTCCATGGGGCCTGGATCCCCCGCCTGCCAGGCCCGCTGGCCCGGCGGGTGTGGGACGCGGCCCAGACGCTGGCAGATGCTTGTTAGCGTCCGCTTTTGCCGGCGTCCAAGGCCATGGCGGTGGACCACCGGGTGCTGCTGGTGCGGTTGCCCTGCAACCCGATCTTCCCGATCGGGCCGATCTACCTGGCCGATCACCTGCACAAGCAGTTCCCGGCCCTGCACCAGCGCATTCTCGACCTGGCCGCCGTGCCGGTGCTCGATGTGGAGCGGGTGCTGGCCCAGGTGGTGGAGGCCTTCCATCCCACCCTGCTGGTGTTCTCCTGGCGCGACATCCAGATCTACGCGCCGGTGGATGGCCGCAGCGGCAACCCACTTCAGCACTCGTTCGAGGTGTTCTATTCCCCCAATCCGCTCAAGCGCCTGCGCGGCGCCTTCGGCGGGCTGGGGCTGATGGCGTCGTTCTACGGCGAGCTGTGGCGCAACCTGCGCCTGGTGAAGCAGGGCGTGCGGCGGGCACGGCGCTTCCATCCCGAAGCCCGGGCCGTGATCGGCGGCGGCGCCGTGAGCGTGTTCTACGAGCAGCTCGGCCGCCGATTGCCCCGCGGCACGGTGGTGTCGGTGGGGGAGGGGGAGCCGCTGCTGGAGAAGCTGATCCGCGGCGAGTCCCTGGCGGGCGAGCGCTGCTATCTGGCCGGCGAGACGCCCCGGCCCGGCCTGATCCACGAGCAGCCGGCGGGCATGGAGAAAACCGCCTGCAACTATGCCTACATCGCCTTGATCTGGCCCCAGCTCGACTGGTATCTGGAGGGCGGTGATTTCTACGTGGGCGTGCAGACCAAGCG
>JBBASN010000210.1:0-1686 GCA_040399225.1 Prochlorococcaceae cyanobacterium
CAGTAACAAAGCCACCCTTGCGGTGGCTTTTTTTGTGTCTCTCAACGGGGGGCTGGTGTGAGCTGCAGGATGTTTAGTCTGAATGTCATTGGTTGATTCGGCGTGGGAGTTATGGGCGATTCGCGCAATCCTGCGACTGCTGGGGCTGGGAAGGATGCTGACTGGGAGGCTGACCGTCTGGCTGACTGCGTGATTGTGGCCCTTGATGGTCTGGGGCCGGAGCAGGCGCTGCAGTTGGCGGATGGGATCCCTGGATTGCGCTGGGTGAAGGTGGGGCTGGAGCTGTTCATGCAGGCGGGCCCGCCGGTGGTGCGGCAGCTGCGCGAGCGGGGACTTCGCGTGTTCCTAGACCTCAAATTTCATGATATTCCGGCCACGATGGCCGGGGCCTGCCGCAGTGCGGCGGCGCTTGGGGCTGAACTGGTCACCGTGCATGCCTGTGCCGGCAGTAGGGCTCTGGCTCAGGCTCAGCAGGCCGCAGAAGCCGGAGCGGCGGCGGCGGGCATGGACGCTGCCCCCACCCTGCTGGCGGTGACGGTGCTCACCAGCTGGGAGGAGCGGCGCTTCTGTCAGGAGCTGGGGATCAGCACAACGATCGCTGAACGGGTGGAGCAACTGGCCGATCTGGCGGCAGTGGCGGGGGTGGGCGGTTGTGTGTGTTCCCCCCAGGAGGTGGCGGCGTTGCGACGGCGGCTGCCGGAACCGTTTGTGCTGGTGACGCCAGGCATCCGGCCCCCAGGCAGCGACCGCGGGGACCAGGCCCGGGTGATGACTCCTGCCCAGGCGATGGCGGCTGGGGCCAGCCGGCTGGTGATTGGCAGGCCGATCACGGCGGCGGCGGATCCTGCAGCGGCCTTCGCTACCTGCTGTGCAGCGTTGGCTGACGGTTGAGGCTGGGGTTGGGCAGGTCGGCGTAGAGCTGTTCCAGGGCATCGATTGCGCCACTGAGGGTGTAGCGCAGCAGGGCCCGTTCCCGGGCGCGGCGACCGAGTTCGGCGGTGAGCACCGGCTGGTCGCGCAGCACCGGTAGCAGGGTGCGCAGCTGGGTGGTGACGCCCTGGGTGCTGATCACGATGCCGGCGCCATCGCTCAGCACCTCGCCATCGGCCCCGGCATCGGTGGCCACGCAGGCCGTGCCGCTGGCCATGGCCTCCAGCAGGGACAGGCTGAGGCCCTCCACCAGCGACGGCAGCAGGAACACCTCCGCCACCTGCAGCAGCGCCTGACGCATCGCTTCGTGCTGTTCGTAGCCCCACCACAGCACGCTGGGATCGCTGTAGCTCGATTCCAGGGAACTGCGCAGCGGCCCGTCGCCGACGATCACCAGCACGCAGCCCTCGGGGGCCACCAGGCGCCAGGCCCGCAGCAGGGCCTCCACGTTCTTCTCCGTGGCGATCCGCCCCATGTAGAGGAACAGTCTCCGGCCGCCGGTGCGCTGGCGAATCTCCGCATGCAGGGCTGTGTCTGTCTGCGCAGGCTGCCAGCTGTGGGTGTCCACGCCGTTGGGGATCACGGCCAGGCGCTCGCGGCGCACGCCGAGCCTTTGCAGCACCTCGGCCTGCAGCTCTGAGAACACGATCACCCGGTCGAAGCGGGCCAGGGCCGGGGCGTAGAGCTGGTAGGTGAGCTGTTGGGTGCCGGCGGTCAGGTTGCGCAGGCCGGCGTCAAAGGGCGGGTGGAAGGTGG
>JBBASN010000211.1:0-1678 GCA_040399225.1 Prochlorococcaceae cyanobacterium
CACGAGCTTCTCCGCTGTGCCGCTGATCAGGTGTGACGAACCGAATCCCGCTGTGGCGGTGCTGGTGGTTGTACCACTGAACAAATGCCACCACCCAGGTGCAGGCTTCTTCCACGCTCTGGAAGGGCTTTCTGGGGTAGTCGGGCCGGTATTTGACCGTGCGGAACAGCGATTCAGAAAAAGGGTTGTCGTTGCTCACCCTTGGTCTGGAAAAGGATCTGAGCACCCCCAGCTCTTCCAGGCGGCTCTCCAGCGTGGCGGCGCGCATGGCATTGCCGTTGTCCGCATGGAGGACCAAGGGGTGGGGACGCCCCTTGCTGATCCGCTCCCGCAGGCAGGCCCGGCTGACCAGATCCGCGGCGATCTTGGAGTCCTCCCGATCGGCCACCTCCCAGGCCACCACCTTGCGGCTCCACACGTCGATCATCAGGTAGAGATACAGCCAAACACCACGCACGCTGGTGGGCAGATAGGTGATGTCCCAACTCCACACCTGATTCGGCCCTCTGGCCTCCAGCCGTGGCACTTCCCGGTGCTCCTGGGGCGGCCTGGCACGGCCACGGCGGTGGGCCTGGCCATGGGCATGGAGCACGCGGTAGAAGCTCCGTTCCGAGCCGATATAAAGGCCCTGATCCGCCAGGATCGGCACGATCTGGCCCGGCGGCAACGCCGCGAATTCGGGCTGGTTGCAGGTGAGCAGGATCCGTTGCCGTTCCTCTTCTGTGAGGCGATGGGAAATCACCCGATGGCTGCCTTTACGGCGATCCACGCCGTCCCCATCACCCGCGAACTGCCGCCGCCAGCGCTGCAGGGTGCTCAGCCCCACCCCCAGAAGGCTCGCCAGGGTCTGGGCCCTGGCACCAGCGGCCCGACCTGCTTCCAGGATCTGCAGGGCCTTCTGGCGATCCTCTGGGGAGGTCAATCCTCCCCGCCCTCTCCCCAGTAGGCCTGGATCTTTTTTGAGGCGATCAACAATGCTGCTGCCTCCGCCAGAGCCTTGTCCTTCCGGCGCAGTTCCTGTTGCAGCCGTTTGATTTCCCGCTGATCCTCCTGGTGCCGCTTCTGGAGATCCTTCTGGTCGGCCATCGTCAGAAACGGCTGTGCATTGGCATCCTGGGCCGCCTTTCGCCAGCGGTCCACCTGCTCGGGGTACAACCCCCTCTCCCTGCAGTAACCACCGAGCTCAGTGGCGTTCAGGCCAGCGGTTTCCAGCACCACCGTGAACTTGTCCGCAGCACTCCAGCTCTCGGCCTCCTTCTCGCTGGCGGGCACAACCTCTCCCTGGAGTCTCCAGGCCTTACGCCACTTGTAGAGGGTGATCGCATGAATGCCCAGCTCCCGGGCGATCTCCACCACGCTCTGCCGATTGGGAGGGCTCATCCGACGACGCACATCCGCTTTGACCGCATCGCTGTAAGGGCGCATTGAACAACTCCATCAGGCCCCCTGGTTGGAATGGTCGTTTTGGAGAGGCGTCAACTTTGCTGGCAGAGGGGGGCCAGGGCCACCGATGGCAGCCAACCGGCGAGCGCCAGCATCTGGAACACCTGAATTCCACTGGCTCCGAGGTGCGGTTCCGAGGGTGCACGGCTGGCGAGGAGCCCAATCCAGGCCAGACCAAGCCCGAGATGGACCAGCAACCACAGGCCCTGTTGAGGCATCGGGGCTTGTTTCATCG
>JBBASN010000212.1:0-1670 GCA_040399225.1 Prochlorococcaceae cyanobacterium
CCGAGAAGGGCTGGATCGACGAGCGGGCCGTGGTGCTGGAAACCCTGCTCTGCTTCAAGCGGGCCGGCGCCGACCTGATCCTCACGTATCACGCCTGCGATGCGGCGGCCTGGCTGCGCCAGGGTTGATGGCCAGGCTGCGCATCCACCTGCACGGTCCCTGGATCGTGGCAGTGATCGTGGTTCTGATGGCGCTGCATCTGCTCCGTCTCGACCGTTTCGCGGCGACGAGCGGTGCCTGGGGACTGCTCGGCAGTGCGGCCATCTGCTTCTCGATCGGCTGCGTCTGCCGCACCTCCTGGCACATCGCCCGGGGTCGCGGCCCGAGCTGATTCGGCACCCCCTGCGCCCAGTCGGCGGGCGAGGGGATCCTTGCTGGAGAATGCAAACAGTGCATTCCCCCGCCATGGCGCCGGCCGCCGATTCCGTCAGCTCCGCTCCCGCCGCCTCAGGTTCCCCGGCGGCCGCTGTGCATCGCCTCGGCCATGTGGCCCTGCGGGTCACCGACATGGAGCGGGCCAAATCCTTCTACACCGCCCTTGGGCTGCAGCTCACCTGGGATGCGGCCGACTGGGCCTACCTGCAGTCGCCCGTCACCGGCGACGGCGTGGCGCTGCTCAGCCCCGACTACAAGGCCGCCGGCCCCCACTTCGCCTTCCACCTCGACAACCGTGCCGCGGTGGATGCGGTGCACGATCAGCTCGCCGCTGCGGGCCACCGGGTGGGCCCGGTGCACGACCACCGCGATGGCACCGCCTCCTTCTATCTCCAGGATCCGGAGGGCAACTGGCTGGAGGTGCTGTACGAACCGCCGGCCGGCATCCCTTCCAACACCGGCGCCGCGGCGATTCCCGCGCCGGCACGCTCACACCCGGACTTGCAGGGGTGAGCGAGGCGTTGCAGGCATCGGGGGCTGAGGGCGACAGGCCACCCGTGGCTGAAGCCGCTTCGATCGCCAGCGAGGCCCTGGAGCTTCTGGAGTGGCCCCGCCTGTCGGGCCAGGTGGCCAGCTTCGCCAGCACCGAGGCCGGCAGCCGCCATTGCCAGGCCCTGCCCCTGCCCCACAGCTGTGCGGAGAGCCGCGATCTCCTGGCGGAAACCACCGAGCTGCTGGGTCTCGATGGCCTGCTGGAGGGTGGGCTGAGCTTCCGTGGCATCGCTGCCATCGCCCCCACCCTGCTCCGCTGCGCCAAGGGCGGCATGGCCGGCGGCGAGGAGCTGCTGGCGGTGGCCGGCACCCTGGCGGCGGCGCGGCGGCTGCGGCGACAGATCGAGGATCCGGCCCTGCGGCCGGTGTGCTCGGCCCTGGTGGCGGACCTGCGCACCCTGCCGGAGCTGGAGCAGCGGCTCCACTTCGCGATCGAGGAGGGAGGTCGGGTGGCAGATCGGGCCAGCCCCGAGCTGGCGGGGATGCGCAGGGAGCTGCAGGCGGTGCGGGCCGACCGGCGCGACCGGCTCCAGGAGCTGATCCGCCGCTGGGCCTCCCTCCTCCAGGACACGGTGGTGGCCGAGCGCAACGGCCGGCCGGTGCTGGCGGTGAAGGTCGGCGCCGCCACCCAGATCCAGGGCCTGGTGCACGACAGCTCCGCCTCGGGCAGCACCGTGTTTGTGGAGCCGCAGGCGGTGATCCCCCTGGGCAACCGCATCCGCGAGCTGGAGGGCCGCGAGCGG
>JBBASN010000213.1:0-1667 GCA_040399225.1 Prochlorococcaceae cyanobacterium
ACAACACCACCGTGTTCTCCACCAGCACCCGCAACTTCAACAACCGCCTCGGCAACGGCGCCCAGGTGTATCTCGGCAGCGCCGAACTGGCAGCGGTGTGCGCCCAGCTGGGCCGCATCCCCAGCAAAGAGGAGTATCTGGCGATCGCCGCCGAAAAGATCGATCCCTACGGCGCCGAGCTCTACCGCTATCTCAACTTCGACCAGATCGAGGGCTTTGAGGACCAGGGCCGGGTGGTGAGCGCTGAAGAGGAGGCGAAGGTGCTGGCGGAGGTGTGAGCCACACACCAGGGCGGCGGGCTGGATTGTGTCAGTCCGGCGCAGAAGGGATCGAGGCAGTGGACGAATGGGACACGGTCCCTAGTTTTGGTTCGCATTGCTACAGCCAACATGCGTGTTTCGCGTCTGATCAGCGCCGGCCTGGCCCTCGCGGCCGCCGGCAGCCTGGCCCTCACGGGGTGCTCCGCCACCAAGGATGCCGCCACCGGCGTGGGTGAGGCCGCCAAGGATGCGGCCACAGCCACCGGCCAGGCCGCCCTGGCGCCGGCGGTCACCCCTGTGCTCGACCTGCTCAAGAAGGGCGAGAGCGAAGTGAATGCCGGCAACCTCGGCGCCGCCGCGGCCACGCTGGGTGGCTTCAAGGCCGTCTGGGACAAGGCCTCACCAGTGATCCGTCCACTTGCAGGTGACAAGTGGCCCGCGATTGAAACGGCAGCCAATGGGGTACTGAGCACCTTCGCTGGTGGTGGCACCCCCACCGCTGCCGCGGCGGGCTCTGCTCTCTCCGGCCTGATCGGCCCCCTCAGCAGCCTGATCGGCAAGTAGGCCAGCCCCGGGTGAGACGCTGGAGCGAACCCCTCCCCAGCGTCTCATCCTGAACCAGGAAACCCTGCTGTTCCAGCCCGCCGTGCCCCAGCCCGGGGCGCTGCGGGCCGTGCTGGCGTTCCCCAGTACCTACGGGGTGGGGATCACCAGCCTGGGATACCAGGTGGTGTGGGCCACCCTGGCCCAGCGGCCCGACGTGGATGTGCGCCGGCTGTTCACCGACCGGAGCGATCCGGCCCATAGCGGCAGCCGTAGTCGCGGCACCGATCTCGACCTGTTCGGCCTGTCCCTGAGCTGGGAACTCGATGGCCCGGTGCTGCTCGATCTGCTGGAGCAGCAGCGCATCCCGATCTGGGCGGGTGAACGGGATGACGCCGATCCGATCGTGTTCGGCGGCGGCCCCGTGCTCACCGCCAATCCCGAGCCGCTGGCACCCTTCCTTGATGCGGTGCTGCTGGGCGACGGCGAACTGTTGCTGCCGGCGTTTGTCGATGCCCTGCAGGAGTGCCGCCAGGCCCCGCGCGCGGAGCGGCTGCGGCGGCTGGCGGCGGTGCCCGGCGTGTACGTGCCAAGCCTTTACGTCCCCCGCTATGGCTCCAATGGCCGGCTGTTGGGCGTCGAGCCAACGGAGCCCGGCATTCCGGCGACGGTGGCCAAGCAGACCTGGCGCGGCAACACCCTCAGCCACTCGGCGGTGATCACACCGGAGGCGGCCTGGCCTTCGATCCACATGGTGGAGGTTGTGCGCAGCTGCCCGGAGCTCTGCCGTTTCTGCCTGGCCAGCTACCTCACCCTGCCCTTCCGCACTCCCTCCCTCGACGACGGCCTGATCCCGGCGGTGGA
>JBBASN010000214.1:0-1666 GCA_040399225.1 Prochlorococcaceae cyanobacterium
GCCCACGGCGAGGTGGTGCTCAAGCCCCTGGGGGGGCGGGCCGGCCAGGGGGTGGTGTTTGCTGCCGCTGGCACGCCTGGCCTGCGGGCCCTGCTGGAGCTGGTGACGGCGATGGAGAGCCTGCCGGTGATGGTGCAGGCCTTCCTGCCGGGGGTCTCGGCCGGCGACAAGCGCATCCTGCTGGTGAACGGCGAGCCCCTGGGGGCGGTGAACCGCGTGCCCAGCGGCGGGGAGTTTCGCAGCAACCTGGCGGTGGGCGGCCAGCCCCAGGCCACCGATCTCAGCGACGCCGAGCGGGCGATCTGCGCGGAGCTGGCGCCGGCGCTGCAGGCCGAGGGTCTGTTCTTCGTGGGCATCGACGTGATCGATGGACGGCTCAGCGAGATCAACGTCACCAGCCCCACCGGCATCCGCGAGGTGGAGCGTCTGGGCGCCATCCCCCTGGCGGATCAGGCGGTGGCGCTGTTGCCCTGATCGCCATCGGCCAGCCGGCCACCGCAGCGGTGGCAGTGGCGGGCCCTGGCCAGGTGGTGGGTCTCGCCGCACACCGGGCACTCCTGGGGCCTGGGGGGCTGCGGGCCGGAGCGGGCGGCCTGCCGGATCTCGGCCGTGATGATGCCGGTGGGCACGGCGATGATGCTGTAACCGAGCAGCATCACCGCCGAGGCGGCGATCCGGCCCACCACCGTGACCGGGGCCACATCGCCGTAGCCCACGGTGGTGATCGTGACGATCGCCCAGTAGATGCCCACGGGGATGCTGGTGAAGCCGCCCGCTTCCCCTTCGATCACATACATCAGCGAGCCGATGATCACCACCAGGGTGACCATGGTGAGCAGGAACACCAGGATCTTGCGGCGGCTGGCAATCAGGGCCGCTCGCAGCAGGTTCGCCTCCCGCAGATAGAGCCCCAGCTTGAGGATCCGGAACACCCGCAGCAGCCGCAGGATGCGGATCACGGCCAGGTAGCGGCCGCGGCTGGCCCCCAGCCCCACCAGTGGCGGAATGCTGGAGAGGAAGTCCACAATCCCGAAGAAACTGCGGGCGTAGCGCAGGGGCTGCTCGGCACAGAGCAGGCGCAGCAGGTATTCCAGGCTGAACAGCAGGGAAAAGCCCAGTTCCAGCGGCCCAAACAGGGCCTGGTGGCGCACCTGCAGCCGGGGATCGCTCTCCAGCACCACCAGCACCACGCTGAGCACGATGGCGATCAGCAGTCCCAGGTCGAAGTCGCGCCCGGCGCGGGTGTCGGCCTCAAAGATGATCTGCGCCAGCCGGCGGCGGCCCACTAGCTGGCGGATCAGCAGGGCCACCACCAGCACCCCCGCCAGTTGCAGGGCCGGGATCAGAGCGGCCATGGCCCGGGGGCCTGCCCCGCCGGCAGGTTCAGCTGCTGCTGCAGCACCCCGAGCTTCAGTTGCACTTCCCGCAGTTCCCGCTCCACCGCCGAGCCCTGCACCAGGCCCGCCCCGGCGGTGAGTTCCAGCTGGCTGCCACGCAGGGTGCCGCTGCGGATCGCCACGCGCAGATCGGCGTCGCCGGCGCTGTCGATCCAGCCGATCGGGGCGGCGTAGTGACCGCGCTCGAAGGGCTCCAGGCTGCGCAGCCAGCCCATCGCCTCGCGGCGCGGCAGCCCGGCCACGGCCGGGGTGGGGTGGAGCGCCGCAGC
>JBBASN010000215.1:0-1656 GCA_040399225.1 Prochlorococcaceae cyanobacterium
GGCCTGGCCGGTGATCACGAAGCCGCCAGTGCCGCCGGCGATGTCGGAGAGGTCGATCGAGCCCGGGGCGGCGGCCTCGATCAAGAGGGCGGAGCCGTCGACCTGGATCCAGCGCTGGTCGTTTTCGGAGGCGGTGGAAGCGGACGGGGTGAGGCCGCGGATCAGGGCGGAGAAGCGCTCGCCCTCATCGCCGGGGGAGTCTTGGCTGCCGTTGAGGCGGAGATCGAGGGCATGGCCGAGTTCCTCGAGCAGCACGGCCTCGATCTGGGGGGCGCTGGCGGTGGCGAGCCAGGAGCGGTTGAGAAAGATCGTTTCCGCCCCGTTGGGGCCGGCCGAGGTGAAGCCGCCGAGGGCGCCGGCCATGGTGGGCCCATCGAGCACGACAACGGCGGGGGGGGCAAACCGACCGGAGGCCAGCTCCTCGCGCAGGGCGGCGGCGATCGGGGTCGCGCCCATCCCAAACACCTCCAGCAAGAGGGCGTGGTACGCGCTGCTTTCGGCGGCCCAGGCGCTAAGCGTGTCCAGAGCTGAAACGAGGGCTCTCCGGACGGGGGGCTGCAGTTCAGAAGGGGAGAGGATGGCGGAATTCATCACTTGGGCCATCTGAGCCACAACACAGCGGCAAAGTAACGTGCTGTTTCAGTGCCACAAGGGCGTGATGTCTCATCGGCCTGTTTTGCGGCCGCTGTTGAGGTTGCACACCCTGGCTGCAGCACGGAGCCCATGAAGTTCCATCAGGCCGCACCCGATAGCCGACAGGTTTACCAGCACTCCCCCGTGCTGGCCGAGGCCGTGCTGGCGGGCCTGGCGCCCCTGGCTGGGCTGCTGGCGGAGCGGCCTGGATGCGGCGGCACGCTGATCGACTGCACCCTCGGCGGCGGCGGTCACAGCGCGCTGCTGCTGCAGGCCTATCCCGGCCTGCGCGTGGTGGGGCTGGACCAGGACCCGAGCGCCCGCGCCGCCGCTGCCGAGCGCCTCGCCCCCTTCGCCGATCGGGCCAGGGTCGTGGCCACCAACTTCGCTGATTTCACGCCGGCCGAGCCGGCCGTTGCGGTACTGGCCGACCTGGGCGTGAGCAGTCCGCAGCTGGATGTGGCGGCGCGGGGCTTCAGCTTCCGGCTGCCCGGCCCGCTGGACATGCGCATGAACCCCGAGCGCGGCGAGACCGCCGCTGAGCTGATCGACCGGCTCGACGAGACGGAGCTGGCCGACCTGATCTATGCCTACGGCGAGGAACGGCTGTCGCGGCGGATCGCCCGGCGGATCCAGGAGCAGGGGCCTTGGGGGGATCCGGCCCAGCCCCGCACCACCGCAGAACTGGCCTATGTGGTGGCGGGCTGCTATCCGCCGCAGGCGCGCCGGGGCCGGATTCACCCGGCCACCCGCACCTTCCAGGCCCTGCGCATCGCCGTCAACGACGAGCTGGGGGTGCTGGATCGCCTGTTGGCGGTGGCCCCCGACTGGCTGGTGCCCGGCGGTCTGCTGGCGATCATCAGCTTCCATTCCCTGGAGGACCGGCGCGTGAAGACCGCCTTCCTGGCCGACGAACGGGTGGAGCGCATCACACGCAGGGCGATCCAGGCCAGCCCCGAGGAAGCCGAGGCCAACCCCCGTAGCCGCAGCGCCCGGCTGCGCATCGCCCGGCGGCGGGAGACA
>JBBASN010000216.1:0-1649 GCA_040399225.1 Prochlorococcaceae cyanobacterium
CCTCCGGCAGCAGGAAGCCATCTAGGCGGGTGCAGCAGCCTTCGCCCCGGCTGCGGTGGGGATCGGGGTTGTCGTAGGCCACCCAGGCGATCATGTGGCCATCGATCCGCTCGAGCTGGAGGCCTTCGGGCTTGTTGTGGCCGGGGCCGGGGGCGCCATCGCGAATCCAGAGCAGGGGCTCGGGTGTCTGCACCGTGATCTCCGGGGGTGCTCCGGCCGCTGGGGCATCGCTGCGGAAGGCGTCGCGCCAGCAATACAGCTGGCAGGGCCCCGCCAGGGTCATGGTGGGGCCGGCGAGCATCAGCACGTCGTTGCCGCCGGGCACCAGGGCCAGGTCGCGCACGGCCAGGCCGCCGAGGTCGAGGAAGTGGAGCCGGTGGCTGGCCAGGCGCAGGGGGCTGCCGTGGGCCTGGGATTCGCCGCTGTCGCCGCTCTCGCCAAGGCCGGCGAGGTGCAGCTCGACCACCAGGGCGATGCCGCGCAGCACCGGCCCGCGCAGGCCCAGCAGCACCCGGTCGCCGCGGGCGGTGATGCCCTCGATGTCGAGGCCGTTGTCCTTGCCGGGAATGGGCAGGAAGGGCCGCAGCAGCGGTTCGCTGGCCAGGGCGGCGGTGAGGGCATCCCCGCTGTTGGTGGTGTTGCAGCGAAGCCGCTGGCCGCTGCGGGGGAAGCCGCGGCCATCGAGGTGGAGGCAGCCGAGCACCTGAGCGTTGGCGCTGCGCTGGGGGTCGAGGGCCAGCGGTTCGCCCTTGTCGCTGTCGTGCCGGCGGCGGCGCAGGCTGTGGGAACCCACCAGCCAGAGCCGCTGCCCATCGAGGGCCAGGCCCTCCAGGTCGGATTCACCCTCGGCCTTGCCACCGGCCAGGCCGAAGTCGGCCAGCTTCACCCGGCTGGAGTGGCCGTAGCCGCCGCTGGCGTCGGCCTGCAGGCGCTGGAGGCTGCGGCCCTCATCGCCCGCCAGCCACAGCCAGCCCTCGCCACCCGCCAGGCCGGAGAGGTTGTCGCGCAGGTCGGCAGCAGCGCTGTCGTCGGCGTCGCCGAGGTGCAGCCGGCGCTGGAGGCAGGGGGCGGCGAGGGGGAGGGGCGCCATGGTGATTCACCGTTCCTGATCCATGCTGCAGGGGCTGCCGGGATCTGGCACAGCGGCGGGTGTTGTTCGCGGGCTGGATCTAATCTGCACACCGATCACCCACGCCACGCCGTCGCGGTGCCCGCTGATCCACTGCCCGTACGGCCAGAAACGCTGAAGCCGCTGTTGCTAGGGGTTTCGGAGGATGGCTATGGGGATCTGTATCGCCAACACCTGTTCGATCAATACAGGCTGGTGGTGGAGATGGCCGACCGGCTGAGCGCCCGGCGGATGCAGGCCAACACGTTTTTTCTGGCGGTGAACACCGGCCTGATCACGGTGCTGGCCAACCTGGTGAAGGACGGCATCATCAGCGGCATCGCCGGGGCCCTGCCCCTGATCGCGATGCTGGTGCTCTGTTATGGCTGGTGGCGCATCGTGGGCAGCTACCGCCAGCTCAGCAGCGGCAAGCACGCGGTGATTCTGGAACTGGAAACCCTGCTGCCCGCAGCGCCCTACGCGGCGGAGTGGGCGGTGCTGGGCCAAGGCAGGGACCCCAGGCGCTACCTGCCCCTCACCC
>JBBASN010000217.1:0-1622 GCA_040399225.1 Prochlorococcaceae cyanobacterium
ACGAGCATGGAGGGACTCGAACCCCCGACCCTCAGAACCGGAATCTGATGCTCTATCCAACTGAGCTACATGCCCGCGCAGGTGACCGAAAACCGGACCTTGGCAGGTGGGGACTGGTGACCCGAGAGACAGGCCAGGCAGGGGCCTGCTGATGAACCAGGGGGACGAACAAGCGGATGGATCCGAAGATGGATCCGCGGTTCGATACCGAGGTTTCGCCCGGTGAGAGCCCGTTCAGAGCCCACCTCGGGTGGATCTACCTTAACCGCTCATCGCACCAGGGCCATCCGGCTGCAACGCCTCAACCTGCAGCAGTTCCGCAACATCGAGCGGCTGGATCTCAGCCTGGAGGCGCCGCGACTGCTGGTGGTGGGGCCGAACGGGGAGGGCAAGTCCAACCTGCTGGAAGCGGTGGAACTGCTGGGCAGCCTGCGCTCCCACCGCACCGGCAGCGATCGCGACCTGATCCGTCACGGTCAGCCCGGCGCCGTTGTGCGTGGTCACACCGCGAGCGACGACCTGCTGCAGTTGGAACTGCGGCGCCAGGGGGGGCGCAGGGCCAGCCGCAATGGCAAGCAGCTGGAGCGGCAGCACGAGCTGCTGGGCTCCCTGCGCTGCGTGGGTTTCAGCACCCTCGACCTCGAACTGGTGCGGGGGGAACCGGCTATCCGCCGCCACTGGCTCGACCGGGTGGTGCTGCAGCTGGAGCCGGTCTACGCCGACCTGCTGAGTCGCTACGGCCGGCTGTTGCGCCAGCGCAGCCAGTTGCTGCGTCGGCGGCTGGGCGGAGAGGCCCTCGATGCCCTGCTGGACAGCTTCGATCTGCAGATGGCGGTGATCGGCACCCGTCTGCACCGCCGCCGCCACCGGGCCCTGCAGCGACTGGAGCCCCTGGCCGCCGCCTGGCAGAGCCGGCTCAGCGGAGGCAGGGAGGCCCTGCAGCTGGCCTATCGCAGCGGCACCGAGCTCCAGGGGCCGGATGCGGAAGAACCCTGGCGGCAGGCCATGGCCAGCCAACTGCTGGCCCAAAGACCGGAGGAACTGCGTCTGGGCCAATGCAGCGTCGGCCCCCAGCGCGACGAAGTGGACCTGTTGCTGGCGGAACAGCCCGCCCGGCGCTACGGCTCCGCCGGCCAGCAACGCACCCTGGTGCTCGCCCTCAAGCTGGCGGAGCTGGAGCTGGTGCAGCAGGTGGTGGGCCAGCCGCCGCTGCTGCTGCTGGACGACGTGCTGGCGGAACTCGACCCCCAGCGCCAGGGGTTGCTGCTCGACGCGGTGGGCGACGGTCACCAGTGCCTGGTGAGCACCACCCATCTGGATGCCTTCACAGGGGGCTGGCGTCACCACTGCCAGGTGATCCGCATGCAGGCCGGCAGTGCACTCCCCTCAGCCGACACGTAAGGTGTGACGCTCATTCGGCCGTGTTCGATGACCCAGAGCCTGCCCTGCCTCCACCCCAACCCGGGATGGACCGGAGCCTCCATCTCCCCGGTACGCACCACCTCTGCAGAACGGACCACGGCCGGTCCCCTCGATGCGTGCCAGGCACAGGCGATCAACGAGGCCCCCTGCTCCGACACGGTGGGCAAGCACTGCATCCTCGAGCTCTACGCCTGCGACAG
>JBBASN010000218.1:0-1554 GCA_040399225.1 Prochlorococcaceae cyanobacterium
AGCGTGTTGAACATCGGCCCGGTCACGTTCCAGTGGAAGCCGTGGGTCTTGGCGTAGAGCACGGTGCTGTCGGCCAGCACGCGGCCCAGACCTTCGGCGATCTGCTGACGCTGGTCTGCCGGGATGCCGATGTCGATGGGCGGGGCGGCAATCGCGGAGGCTTTGGCAGCCATGGGATCTAAAGCGGAGTAATTCCGTTTTAGCCCGTCAGCGGTGCTGCGGCGTGTGGGGCAGGCCCAGCTGTTGGAGATCGTTGTTGTCCGTCGGTGTTGGTTCAGTCCTCAGCGTTCGTCCAGGCTGCCCAGGTAGTCGCGAACTCGACAGCGGTTCTGGGGCTGGCGCAGCTTCAGCAGCGCCCGTGACTCGATCTGCCGCACCCGTTCCCGTGAGAGATCCATGCTCTCGCCGATTTCGCTCAGGGTGCGCGGCGTGGTGTCGTTGAGGCCGAAGCGCTCCCGGATCACCTGGGCTTCCCGTCCGTTCAGTTCGGCCAGCAGGCTCTCCAGGTCGTCGTGCAGCTGTTCGCGGGTGAGGACCTGCTCGGGCGTGGCGTGCTCGTCCTGGAGCAGGTCACCCAGTTCGCTGTCCTGCTCCCGGCCCACCCGGCCCTCCAGGGAGACGGGCCGCGGCACCTGCATCAGGATGTGACGCACCGCCTGTTCACTCAGGTCGAGTTCACCCGCCAGTTCGGCCAGGGTGGGCAGGCGTCCCAGCCGCACGCAGAGCTGCCGTTGGGCCCGCTTGAGCCGGTTGAGCTTCTCGGTGATGTGCACCGGCAGGCGGATGGTGCGGCTCTGGCTCGCCAGGGCGCGGGTGATCCCCTGGCGGATCCACCAGTAGGCATAGGTGCTGAAACGGAAGCCACGGGTGGGGTCGAAGCGCTCCACGGCCCGTTCCAGGCCCAGGCTGCCCTCCTGCACCAGATCCAGCAGTTCCAGGCCGCGCCGCTGGTACTTCTTGGCCACGGCCACCACCAGGCGCAGATTGGCCTGGATCATGCGTTCCCGCGCCCGTTTGCCCCGGTGCAGGGCCTGGCGCAGCTGGGTGGAGCTGAGGCCGGCCCGCTCCGCCCAGGCCGCCTGCGCTTCCTCCGGATCGCCGCTCTCCGGCGGTTGCAGCCTCAGCAGCCGTTCCCGCTCCCGCACCAGCCGCGCCAGGGTGAGTTCCTCCTCCTGGCTGAGCAGGTTCACCCGGCCGATGTCCTGGAGGTACAGGCGCACCAGGTCGGTGGAGGCGGTGCGGGCCAAGGGTGCTGATCGGCTGCCTCCAGCCTTGCCAGGTCTGAGGGCGCGCTGGCCGCTTTAGACGGTTTGCTTTCAGTTTTCGCTGCACAACTGATGCAGCTGAGCTGGGGGTTGTGCTGGCTCAGCTCTCCTCGTCCACCCAGGTGCTGGCCACGTTCAGCTCCTCCAGCTGGCGCTCGCTCACATCGGCCGGGGCCTGGGTCATCAGGCAACGGGCCTGCTGGGTTTTGGGGAAGGCGATCGTGTCGCGGATCGACTCCTCGCCGGCCAGCAGCATCACGATCCGGTCCACGCCGTAGGCCAGGCCGCC
>JBBASN010000219.1:0-1502 GCA_040399225.1 Prochlorococcaceae cyanobacterium
GTGGCCTACCACGAGGCTGGCCACGCCCTGGTGGGTGCCCTGATGCCCGACTACGACCCGGTGCAGAAGATCTCGATCATTCCCCGCGGCAACGCCGGCGGCCTCACCTTCTTCACCCCCTCTGAGGAGAGGATGGAGTCGGGCCTGTACTCCCGCGCCTACCTGCAGAACCAGATGGCCGTGGCCCTCGGCGGCCGCGTGGCTGAGGAGATCGTCTACGGCGAGGACGAAGTCACCACCGGCGCCTCCAACGACCTCCAGCAGGTGGCCCGGGTGGCGCGTCAGATGGTCACCCGCTTCGGCATGAGTGAAAAGCTTGGCCCGGTGGCCCTGGGCCGTAGCCAGGGCGGCATGTTCCTGGGCCGCGACATCGCCGCCGAGCGCGACTTCTCCGAGGAGACCGCCGCCACCATCGATGAAGAGGTGAGCCAGCTGGTGGAGGAGGCCTACCGCCGCGCCACCGCCGTGCTCACCAACAACCGCAGCGTGCTCGATGAGCTGGCCGAGATGCTTGTGGAGCGCGAAACCGTGGACGCCGAGGAGCTGCAGGAGCTGCTGGTGCGCAGCGACGTGCACGTCGCCGAGTACGTCTGAATTTCGATCGGTTCAGCATGGGCGATTCAGGATGAGGGGATGGCTTGCGCTGATCCCCTGATCTGTTCTCTGCGGCGCCAGCCCTTGCTGGTGGTGTTGCGACCCAGCGAACCTCTACACGCCATTCCCATACTGGAGAGGTTGCAGATCCTGGGGCTCATCCATGTGGAGATCGCCTGGCAGCCGCAGGTTGGCTGGGCTGAGCAGATGGCCGAGCTGCTCCTCCGCTTTCCCCGGCTTCAGCTCGGTGCGGCCTCGCTCTGCAATCCCCGGGGGGTGGCCGATGCCGCCTCTGCCGGCTGCCGCTACGCGGTGTCGCCCGTGCTCGATCCGGAGCTGCTGCAGGAGGCTCTGCGGCGCGACCTGCTCCTGGTGCCCGGGGTGATGACGGCCAGCGAGGTGCACCGGGCCCGGCAGCTGGGCTGCCGGATCGTAAAGCTGTTCCCGGCCGTGAGCGTCGGCCGCGACCACTGGCGCCGGCTGCGGGATCCCCTCGGCGCCCCGCTGCCCTTCTGCATCGCGGCCGGCGGACTCACGCCGGCGGACGTGCAGCCCTGGCTGGCCGCCGGGGTGGATGCGGTGGCGCTTGGATCGGGTCTGGGAGCGGCGCTGGAGGAGTCTGCTGGCTGGCGGGAGCTGCTCTGGCGCGTCTCACGTCCTTGGCCGAGCGGCAGGCCTGAGCATCTGGCGTAGGGAGCGGCGCCTTGCCGTTCGACCGCTCCCCTCTGCCTCTCTGCTCTTGCAAGGACTGCGCTTTCCGGGGCGGAGTGAGGCCATTGCCTGGAGTTCTGCGGGCTGCTGGTGAGGAACCGATTGTCGAAGAATCTGACCTAGACTTGTGACTATGGTCATATTCCGGCTGGATGGAATCGTCCCCCGCCATGTCGTCCCCCGCCATGTCGTCCCCC
>JBBASN010000220.1:0-1489 GCA_040399225.1 Prochlorococcaceae cyanobacterium
CCCGTTGCTCCTGGGCGATCACCAGCAGCTTGGCCATCAGCAGGGCCATCGCCTTTTCCTTGTTCTGGAGCTGGGAGCGTTCCTGGGTGCAGCGCACGGCCAGCCCGGTGGGGATGTGCAGGATGCGTACGGCCGTTTCCACCTTGTTGACGTTCTGGCCGCCGGCGCCGCCCGAACGGGAGGTGGTGATCTCCAGGTCTTTCTCGGGGATGTCGAGCTTCACCTCCTCCTCGATCTTGGGCATCACCTCCACGCCGGCAAAGCTCGTCTGGCGCTTGTCGTTGGCGTTGAACGGCGAGATGCGCACCAGCCGGTGGGTGCCCTTCTCGTTGCGCAGGTAGCCGTAGGCGTAGCGGCCCTCGATCTCGATCGTGCAGCTTTTGATGCCCGCTTCCTCCCCCTCGCTGAGTTCGTCCACGGTCACCTTCATGCCGTGGTCTTCAGCCCAGCGGGTGTACATCCGCATCAACATCAGGGCCCAGTCCTGGGCGTCGGTGCCGCCGGCGCCGGCGTTGATGCTGATTACGGCGCCCTCCTTGTCGTAGGGGCCGGAGAGCAGGCGCTCCAGCTCCCAGCGATCCAGATCGGCGCGCAGCTGCTGGAGGGCGGCGTTGGATTCGGCCAGCAGGTCGGCGTCGGGTTCGAGGCCGTAAAGCTCCACGGTGGCTTCGGCGTCGGCCACGGCCGCCTGCCACCTGCCGAGCTGCTCAAGCTGACCCTTCACCTCATCGAGCTGGCGCATCTTGGCCTGGGCCGCCTTCTGGTCGTCCCAGAAGTCGCTCTGGGAGGCCAGCTGCTCCAGATCCTGCTGCCGTGCTTTCAGGGCAGCTTCGTCAAAGACAGTCCTGGGCTTGGCCCAGGCGGTCGGTGAGCTCGGAGAGGTCGCGCTTGAAGTCGGTGAGGTCGAGCGGCGCGGCAGCGGGAGCGTTGGCAAGGCCGCTGGTGCTGGTGGCGGTCACGGCGGGGCGACGGGCAGGGCTGGCTTGACCGTACTCAATGGAGAGCCACTTCTAGGATCCGGCCACCTGCTCCGAGGCTCCGCATGGCGGCGAAGGTTGAGATCTACACCTGGCGCTTCTGCCCCTTCTGCATCCGGGCGAAGGCGCTGCTCGACCGCAAGGGCGTGGCCTACACCGAGTACGCCATCGACGGCGACCAGGGAGCCCGCGCCGCCATGACCGAGCGGGCCGATGGGCGCAGCAGCCTGCCCCAGATCTTCATCAATGACGCCGGCATCGGCGGCTGTGACGAGCTGCACGCCCTGGAGCGCGGCGGCCGGCTCGATCCCCTGCTGGCCGCCTGAGTGATGGCCACCCCTGCGCTGGGCGACGGTGCCCAGCTGTTCGTGATCGACCCGATCGCGCGGCTCAACCCGGCCAAGGATTCCAGCGTGGCCCTGATGCAGGCGGCCGAGCGGGCCGGCCGGCCGGTGTGGGTGTGCACCCTGGCCGACCTCAGCGCCGCCGAGCGGCCGGGGCCGGCGCCCGGG
>JBBASN010000221.1:0-1455 GCA_040399225.1 Prochlorococcaceae cyanobacterium
CGCCAGCCCTGGGAGCTCTCCACATCGGCCCGGGGAATCACCTTGTCGTTGAGGATCCGCTGGTCGCCGTACACGTCGGCCAGGAACTGGTCGATCGCCTCCAGCCGCTGGATCAGCCCCCGCTCCAGCCGCAGCCAGTCGCTGGTGCTGATCAGCCGGGGCAGGGGGTCGAAGGGCAGGATCCGCTCCACCCCCCGCTGGTCCGAACCGTTGAGGCGGAAGGTGGCCCCAAGCCGTTTCAGCAGCACGCCGGCGGCGGCATGGTTGCGGTTCAGTTCGTCCAGCCCCAGCCGCCCCAGGGACGAGAGCAGGGGGCGCAGGGCCAGGCGCGGCTGGTCGTTGGCGCTGAAGTACTCGTCGTAGCCGCGGTTGGGGGTGTAGTCCGTGAACATGCCTCTGGCCTGCTGGAGCGGCTGGCGAATCATCCGGAAGCGCAGCGGCCCTCCAGGTATGGGTTGCTACGAAACCAGCCATTGCCTGCTGGAGATCGTGGCCCCGGCAGCCTGAACGCTTTACGTTTGTCGCAGTGCGGTCTCTCTGGTGCTTGCCCGCACCCGATTGGCTGTTGCCGCATCGCTCGGCTGAATCCATGGCACCAGCAGGTTCTGATCCAGGGCCCAGACCCGGTGGCCCGGATCGTGCACCCCACCCTCCGCCCTTACCCCCGCCACCTCTCTTTGAGGTGGCCACCAGCCTCGCCGGGGGTGAGCGCGACATCCGCCGGCACCCCCGGGAGCAGGCCCCCCCTTGCCGTCCGCTCAAGGTGATGCTGCCAGCGGCGGGCTGTTTCAGTGCGGACATCCTCGACATCAGCCTCGGCGGTGTCTGCCTGCTGATCACCCAGAACCAGGAGCTTCGGATCGGCCAGCCCGTCACCCTGGATTTCAGCGCCCACCGCCTGCCCGAGGTCCTGCAATCCCGGGGCCTGGTTGAAGCGCGCCTGCGCTGGTACGTGCGCTCCGGTCCGGTCACCACCATGGGGGTGGGATTTGCCGTTCCGCTGAAGGAATTGCCCGAGTTGCTCTAGAGCAGGACGTAGCGTTGGGCCATCGGCAGCTCTGTGGCCGGTTCGCATGTGAGCAGCTCGCCGTCGGCGAACACCTCGTAGGTCTGGGGGTCCACGTCCACCTTCGGCAGGGCGATGTTGTTCTTCATGGCGGCCTTGCCGATGCCGCCGCGGGTGTTCACCACAGGCACGCAGGGTCGCCTCAGGCCCAGCTTGCGGGGGAGGTCGGCATCAAGGGCGGCCTGGCTCACGAAGGTGAGGCAGCTGGGGGCCAGGGCTGAGCCGAAGGCGGCGAACATCGGCCGGCCGTGCACCGGGCCGGGGGTGGGAATCGAGGCGTTGGCATCGCCCATCTGGGCCCACACGATCGAGCCACCCTTGATCACCAGCTCCGGCTTGACGCCGAAGAATCCCGGCTTCCACAGCACCAGATCGGCCAGCTTGCCCAC
>JBBASN010000222.1:0-1455 GCA_040399225.1 Prochlorococcaceae cyanobacterium
CTGGCCAGATACCAGTAGGGCTCCGGGGTGTTCATGGCGCCACCAGATCCGCCGGCCTGCAGGCCTGCAGCAGATCCTGCTCCAGCAGCCAGCGCTGCATCGCTTCAATTCCCGCTGGCACGGGCAGGGTGGCCAGGGGAACCCGCCGCTGCAGCTGGGCCAGCGCCATGAAGTTGGCCCCCTCCTGGCCCAGCCCCCGCACAAACCGTGGCCGGAACGCCTGGTTGCGCAGCCGCAACGCCGCCGCCTTCTGGCTGCTGATGCGGGTGATGCACCGCGCATCGGCATCGGCATCGGCGCGGCGCCGCTGCTGGAGCAGATACAGCGCCCGCAGGGGCACCGGCTGCTCGGCCCGCTGCAGCGCCTCCCCCATCAGCAGATACTTGTGCATCCCCTGGCGAATCTGCGGCAACTGCTCGGGATCCAGCCCGAAGGCCCTGGCCGCGTCGTGCCAGAGCTTGATCCGCGGGATGCCTGGCAGCACCAGGCCATCGGGGCTGATCGCCACCAGGTCGTCGGCCAGCAGCCGCCAGCCCTGCTGCAGCAGCGCATAGGCAAGCGTTGATTTTCCGGCTCCCGAATGGCCCAGGCACACGATCGCCTCTCCGCCCCTCTCCAGGGCATTGCCGTGAAGCACCAGCAGGCCGCGCTGGATCAGCAGCGCCCCCACCGCCGAGCCCAGCAGGAAGGTGCGGATGTCCTGATCGCTCACGCCCCCGTGCTCGCGCCACCAGCTGATGCGCTCGCCGCCGCTCACGCGGAAGCGGCCGATGCCCTCCACCGTGAGCTGCAGCTCGCCGGGCGCCATCCGCACAAACGGCGTGTCGTGGCGGCCGGCCGGCAGGGCGGGCCAGTGCTGCGGATCGCCAGGCACCACTTCCACCAGCGGGCCGCCACCCCCGACCGGCAGCTCGGGCATCGCCAGCTGCGGGCTGTGCCAGCTGAGGCCAAAGGCCTGGTATCGCTGCTCGCTGCCAGGCATTGGCGGTCGCTGGGTGCCGTTTCAGTTTCGCTCACCCGGCAGGATTGGCATTCCGGCTGATGGCCAGAACTCTGGTGGTAAGTCGCGACTTTTTGCCAGTGCACTGAAATTTAGTCGGATGTGCAGCGCTACCTGGCCCGCAAAACCGCGGTGCTCACCGGTGCCCGCCAGGTGGGCAAGACAACCCTGGCCCGGCAGCTGATGGAGCACTTTGAGCGGGCCCAGACCCTCATCTGGGATGGGCCGGCCTGAGCCGGGAACTCACCTCCATACGGCTGCTGCTGTCAGGATCCTTTGCAACCTGCGCATCAGTTGCATGGCCGCAACGGCCGCCACCAGCCTGCACCGCTGGCTGCGCTGGCGGCTCGTGCTGGAGCGCCAGGCCAGCACCAGTGGCTCCCAACAGGTTGAGGGGTCAGCGGCGTTGGCCTCGGAGCTCGCTGCGCTCCCCGCCGCTGCCATGCTCGCCGAGA
>JBBASN010000223.1:0-1444 GCA_040399225.1 Prochlorococcaceae cyanobacterium
TCCAGCCAGCGCGGATCCGGCAGCAGCGTGGCCCGCAGCGGCACCACGGCGCCGCCGGCGCTGCGAAACAGCAGCGGATCCACGTCCTCGGGGCAGCGGAAGGCCTTGCCATACCAGTGATAGGTCTCCAGCACCCCATCGAGGGGATGGCCTGTGGAGAAGCTGCCGCCAAGCCAGCGACCTAGCAGCTCGGTGGGCTCCCTTTGCAGTGGTTTGCATGGTCACCAGGGGCGCTGCTTCTCAGTCCTAGGGTCCCTCCTCGATTGCTTGTCGCCGCGATGGCCGCCGCTATCCCCACCCTGGCGGACCCACCCAGCCGTCAGATGGCGCAGGCCATTGTCGATCCGCTCGGCTATTACCGCCGCTGCTTCCGCGCCCACAATGGCGTGGTGCGCGTGCACATGGTTCCCGGCTTCTCGCCTCAGCAGGTGCTGATCAACGATCCGGCGGTGCTGCAGGAGCTGATGAGCCGCGACAACGGTCGGGGCATCAGCGCCCCCGGCCACCTCAACGACCTGATGGAGCAGGTGGGGGGGAAACACTCGCTGATGCTGCTCGAACCCGCTCCCCACCGGGCCCGGCGCCGCCTGCTCACGCCACCGTTCCATGGCGAGCGGCTCAAGGCCTACGGCGCCCTGATCCAATCCATCGCCCGCCAGGTGTTCGCGGAGCTGGCGCCTGGCCAGGTGTGGGATGCCCGCACCCAGATGCAGCGCATCACCATGCGCGTGATCCTCTCGGCCGTCTTCGGGATACACGAGGGCGAGCGCTACCGCCGTTTGGAAGACCTGCTGCAGCGCAACCTGGCTCTGCGCACCGGTCGCTTCGGGTCAATGATGCTGTTCCTGCCGCCGCTGCGCCGCGATCTCGGCAGCTGGAGCCCCGGCGGCAGGGTGCGGCACCTGGAGAGCGCCACCAGGGCGTTGCTGCTGCAGGAGATCGCCGAACGCCGCCACAGCCTGGAGGCCGTCGACGGCCCGGAGCGGGTGGATGTGCTCAGCCTGCTGCTCGCCTGCCGTGATGCAGGCGGAGAGGGCCTCAGCGACGCCGAACTGCACGATGAACTGCTCACCCTGCTGCTCGCCGGCCACGAAACCAGCGCCACCGTGCTCACCTGGGCCTTGCACTGGATCCATCGCCAGGATGAGGTGCGCGAAGGGCTTCTCGCGGAACTGGACGGATGCGACAACCCCGACGACCCCGAGGAAATCCAGCGGCTTCGTTACCTCAGCGCCGTGGTCAACGAGGTGCTGCGCATCCATCCGGTGGCGATGCTTCTCTTCCCCCGCCTGGTGGAGGAACCCCTGCAGATGGCGGGCTGGGCCTTCGAGCCCGGCGATGTGCTCTTCGGCTGCATCCAGGCGGTGCACCAGCGCGCCGAGCTCTACCCCGAACCCGGGGCCTTCCGGCCGGAGCGGTTTCTGGAGCGCAGCTACGGCCCTGG
>JBBASN010000224.1:0-1432 GCA_040399225.1 Prochlorococcaceae cyanobacterium
CTTGCAGCCATCGCGCACTGACTCCAGTGTGCGCCTTCGTACAGCACTCTGCAGCCATCTTGCGGCCTCCGAAACACTGATCAATACTGGATTCCATGCGAATCCTGCATTGTTTTCAGCTTGGCCACCTGTAGACGCAGGCGCCGCAGGCAGAGTCGGGCGGCCTTGCTGGAGAGCGCAGCCTGGGGAAGCAGCAGCCAGAGCTGCTCGTTCAAGGCCGGCTGCTCGTTCATCAGCTCCAGCCGGTTGGTCTTCAGCCAGCGGCGGCCGAGCAGCTCGGAGCACACCGGGATGGCCAGCCGTCGGTCGCGGGCCCGCTTGAGCCAGGCCTCGGGTTCCTGGCAGGCCGCCGGTTGCTGCTCCACGGCATAGCCGTGGCCCTCCAGCGCCTGGTGGAGCAGGGGCATCGCAGCTTTGCGGGGCAGCAGCACGCTGCGCCCCTGGCCGGCCGGGGCCACCAGCTGCAGGCTGAGCGAACCCAGCGGCACCACAGCCATTCCCGCCCAGGCCGGCTCCTGGTCCGCCGGCAGGGGCCTGGCCAGGGAGAAGGAGCTGAGGATTGCCCCATCCAGCAGGCCGTGTTGCACTAGCGCCACCCAGTGCTCGGCGCTGCGGAAGCGTGGCGGCACCTCCTGCACGCCGGCCATGGCAACCAGCAGGGCGTGGTGGAGCACATCGCTGCCGATCCGCAGCTGATCGGCCATCAACCGGTGTTCCCGGTAGGCCAGCCGCAGGTGGCGCAGGCAGGGGTTGTGGCCGTAGCGGCAGATCGGCGAGCCGGGAGCATTCGCCAGCCGGAACTGGTGCTGCATCAGCTGCAGGCTGCGGCACACCGTGGTCTGGTGCATCTCCAGGGCCCGCGCGGCCTTGTACTGGGAACCTGCCAGCTCGAGGTAGTCGAGGATGTGCAGGTCTTCCAGGGGCGTGGGCGGGGCGTAGGTGTGGGCGGCGCGCCTGGGCGCCGAACGGGCAGAAGAGCTGGAGCTGGCCACTTGATCGAGACTGTTGCTGGGTGCAGCGTCTGCGCTGCGGAGCCGTTTTGGCTCATTTCTCCTGCGAAATAGTGGAGCGTGCTGTCACCGCAACGACTCTCGCCCCATTGATGCCGCCACCCCTGCGCTGCCACCGGGGCATGCCCCCTGGAGCTCAGCCGAAACCCTTCGCTGCTCCGCGGCTGCCCGGTGGTAGCAGGGGAATCTCGATCACCGCCCCCTGCTCCACCGGGTAGCCCTCCATCTGCAGGTTGATGTCGCTGCAGACCAGGGTCAGTGGCGGCTCCAGCTCCAGGGCCTCCATGAACACCAGCACCACGTCTTCTCCCGGCCCTGCGGCATCGAGGTGGCGCTTGACATCCTGCTGGAACCGCAGGGCCGTGACCTTCTTGAGGTCGGGCCGGGCCGAGAGCACGTTGGTGCGCAGGAAGCGGGCGTTG
>JBBASN010000225.1:0-1421 GCA_040399225.1 Prochlorococcaceae cyanobacterium
TCCTGGTGGATGCCAGCGGCTCGATGGCGCTCAACCGCATGCAGAGCGCCAAGGGTGCCGTGATCCGGCTGCTCACCGAGGCCTACGAAAACCGCGACGAGGTGGCCCTGATTCCCTTCCGCGGCGAGCAGGCCGAGGTGCTGTTGCCCCCCACCCGCTCGATCACCGCCGCCCGCCGGCGGCTGGAATCGATGCCCTGCGGCGGCGGTTCACCCCTGGCCCACGGCCTCTCCCAGGCCGCCCGCGTGGGCGCCAACGCCCTGGCCACCGGCGATCTTGGCCAGGTGGTGGTGGTGGCGATCACCGACGGCCGCGGCAACGTGCCCCTCAGCCGCTCCCTCGGCCAGCCCGAACTCGAGGGCGAGGAGCCGGTGGACCTCAAGGAGGAGGTGAAGCAGGTGGCAAGCCGCTACCGGGCCCTGGGCATCAAGCTGCTGGTGATCGACACCGAGCGCAAGTTCATCGGCAGCGGCATGGGCAAGGACCTCGCCGAGGCCGCCGGTGGCAAGTACGTGCAGCTGCCCAAGGCCAGCGATCAGGCCATTGCGGCGATTGCGATGGAGGCGATCAGCGGGGTCTGACCCCGCGGCTCGGGGCGGTCTGCGTTTTCGTGCGCTCCTGCTTCAACGCCTCCTGTTGCTGCTGCTGGAGGGCGGCTTCCCGGGCGGCCTTGTCCCTGGCCGCGTCGGTCTGGGCCGGGTAGAGCTCCTCGAAGAACTGCCCGAGGCCCACGGCCAGGCTGCGCAGGCCATTGATGAAGCTGGGATCGCCGGTGAGCCGGTGCACGTCCCCGCCCACGGCCTCCCACTGGGCGGTGAGCCGCTCGGCATTGGCCATCGTCTGCTGCAGATCCCCCACCACCTTCGGGTTGTCGATCGAGGCCATCAGCCGGCGCAGGTGGGCCGAGCTGGCGTTGAGGTTGGTGAGGGTCGGCTGCACCTCCTGCACCGATGCCTCCAGCCCTTTGGCGAGGGCCTTGCCGTCGTTCACCAGCCCCACGCCATCGCGCACCAGCACCACGCCGTCCTTCACCAGCACCCGGCCTTCACTCAGGAAGGCGTTGGCTTCCTTGGAGGTTTGATCGATGCTGGTGGCCACCTTGGTGACCTTGGCCACCAGCTGCTCCTGCTCCACCTGGCTGAGCATGCGCTGCATGAGGGTGGTGAGGCTGGTGAGGGTGGCTCCATCGCTGCCCGGGATGGTGGCACCATCGCAGAGCATGCGTTTGCTGTCGCAGTCCTTGGCCCGGGGGCTGGGGGCATCGGCGGGCAATGGGGGGCCCTGGCTCACCAGTGCCACCTGGGATTCGCCTCCCAGCACCGACACCTGGCCGATCTCGGCGATCGCCGGCCGGGCCAGGCGCAGATTGGGATTGGTGATTTCCAGCTCGGCCACCACCGCATCGGAGCTGATGGCCACCG
>JBBASN010000226.1:0-1401 GCA_040399225.1 Prochlorococcaceae cyanobacterium
CCACCACCAGGTCGGGGCACAAGGGCGGGAAGCCTCGGCGTTGTTCGGGCGTGAGTGCCTGCCACCGCTCCAGACGCACCACGGACGCATCGGGGCTGAGCACGGAGCCATCGGCGAGGCGGAAGCCACCGGAGCTGTCGAACACCTTCCAGCCCCCCTGGCCAAGGGCCCAGACCTGCAGGCGCGCACTAAGAAGGTTGTTCCTGGCGCTGGTATCTCCTCCAGTTGGGGTCATCGCGATCAGTTGGCCATCGGCCGCCAGTTCCAGCACCGCCTCGGGGTTCGCCTCGCACACCAGGGCGAACTGCTCCGGGGTGAGCTGCAGGCCCGGCGGCAGCACAAGGGGCTCAAGACCGGTGGCGGGGGCCTGGGGGGCGGCGGAAGCAGGGGGGGCGAGGGTCATTTCCCCGAGGGGGGCGTGGGATTCAGGTTAGGCGGGGTTGTGGGGATGGCAGTCTCCCATCGCCCGACAGGCCCAGCAGAGGCTGCACCGCTGCCGGCACCCCGTAGCCAAAGCGATGCAGGGTGGCCGCAAAGGCCTCCTCGAATTGCTGCAGCTGCTCGCCCGTGAGCTGCTCGCGGCCTTCGCCGCTGCGGCCCGAGCGGAAAAATCGCTCGCAGCCCTGCGGGCGCTCGTGAAAGCCACCTTCGGCGTCTTCCTTGGCGCGGAGCTTGTCAAAGCGGGTGTTGGCCACAGCTTCCCGGATCAGGGGCTCCTCCGCAGGCAGGTTGAGGAAGGTGGCCAGCCGGCTGAAGTGCGGCTCCGGTTGCACCAGCAGGTCTTCGTAGCGCAGCAGCAGCACCGGGATCTGATCCTGGTCCACCCAGCTCTGCACATGGCTGCCCCAGCTGCCCATGAACTGGCGCACCTGCTGGCCGCCCCGTTTGCTGGAGCGGCACAGCGCTGCCTCTTCGTTCAACAAAAAGGCCACACAACGCTCCAGATCCCAGGAGAAGAAATGGCTCAGCGACACCGCCACATCCGCCGGATGGCGGATCACCACCACCGCCCCCCGGCAGCCCTCGGTGGGCACCACCGGCTGGCCAGCCGAATCCGGGCTGGTGAACGCATCGTGCACCTTGTGGTAGCGCAGGCATTCGGCATACAGCGCCCGCTGATGGCCCACCCGGCCCCGCACCTGATCCAGCTCGCTCCAGCGCAGATCGCTGCTGTCGATCCCGAGCTGGTCATCGAGCCAGTGGCGGCTGCTCACAATCGAGCCGGTGGCCAGATCCCGGTTGAGCCGCAGCTCACGCTCCTCGGCTTCTGCCGCTGCTGTGGTCTCCTCCGTGTCGAGGCCGGCCAGCCGCCGCAGCTCGGTGAGGAACACCCGGCACCAGGTGTTGCCGGATTTGGGGTAACTGGCCAGATACCAGTAGGGCTCCGGGGTGTTCATGGCG
>JBBASN010000227.1:0-1396 GCA_040399225.1 Prochlorococcaceae cyanobacterium
TCCTCCTACGGCGCCCGCAAGGGCCTGGTGGATACTGCCCTGCGCACCGCCGACTCGGGTTACCTCACCCGCCGTCTGGTGGATGTGGCCCAGGACGTGATCGTGCGCGAGGACGACTGCGGCACCAACCGCTGCATCCCGATCGATGCCGACGAGAAGGGCAACTTCGGCAGCAAGCTGGTGGGTCGCCTGGCCGCCGAAGCGGTGCTGGATGGCGAGGGCAACACCCTGGTGGAGCGGAATGGCGAGATCGACGCTCCGCTCAGTCGCCGGATTGAAGCCGCCGCTGTGAAGACCGTGAAAGTGCGCTCGCCGCTCACCTGCGAGGCCTCCCGTTCGGTGTGCCGCAAGTGCTACGGCTGGGCCCTGGCCCACAACGAGCTGGTGGACCTGGGTGAGGCCGTGGGCATCGTGGCCGCCCAGTCGATCGGTGAGCCGGGCACCCAGCTCACCATGCGGACCTTCCACACCGGTGGTGTGTCCACGGCCGAAACCGGCGTGGTGCGCTCCCTGCTGGAAGGGACGATTGAATTCGGCGCCAAGGCCCGGGTGCGGCCCTTCCGCACCACCCACGGCGTGGACGCCCAGATCGCTGAGACCGACTTCACCCTCACGGTGAAGCCCAGCGGCAAGGGCCGTCTGCAGAAACTGGACATCACTCCGGGCTCGATCCTGTTCGTCCACGACGGCCAGGAGATCCCGGGCGACACGATGCTCGCCCAGATCTCCTCCGGCGCCACCGTGAAGAAGAGCGTGGAGAAGGCCACCAAGGACGTGATCTGCGACCTGGCCGGTCAGGTGCGCTACGAGGATGGCATTCAACCCAAGGAGGTCACCGACCGCCAGGGCAACATCACCCACAAGGCCACCCGCCTGGGTCGCCTCTGGGTGTTCAGCGGGGACGTGTACAACCTGCCCCCCAATGCCCTGCCCGTGGTGCCGGGCACCAAGGCGGTGACCACCGGTGAAGTGCTGGCGGAGAGCCGCTTGGTAAGTGAGTACGGCGGTGCGGTGCGTCTGCGCGAGAGCACCGGTGATTCCCGTGAGGTGCAGATCGTCACGGCCAGCCTCACCCTCAAGGACTGCAAGCTGGTTGGCGAGTCGAGCCACACCGGGGAGATCTGGCACCTGGAGGGCAAGGAGAACATCCGCTACCGCCTGAATACCGCCCCGGGCAGCAAGATCGCCAACGGCGAGGTGATCGCCGAGCTGGCCGACGACCGCTTCCGCACCCAGACTGGCGGCACCGTGAAGTTCGCCCCCGGCCTGGCGATCAAGAAGGCCCGCAGCGCCAAGAACGGCTACGAGGTGAGCAAGGGCGGGACCCTCCTCTGGATCCCTCAGGAAACCCACGAGATCAACAAGGACATCTCCCTGTTGATGATCGAGGACGGCC
>JBBASN010000228.1:0-1354 GCA_040399225.1 Prochlorococcaceae cyanobacterium
CGCTCCTCCACCGAGCCGCTGGTGATGAACTTGTGCACCAGCACCCGGTTGGTCTGGCCGATGCGGTAGGCGCGGTCGGTGGCCTGGTTCTCCACGGCCGGGTTCCACCAGCGGTCGATGTGGAACACGTGGCTGGCGCGGGTGAGGTTGAGGCCCACGCCGCCGGCCTTGAGCGAGAGCAGGAACAGCTGCGGGCCGCGGGGGTCTTCCTGGAAGCGATCCACCATCGCCTGGCGATCGGTCTTGCTGCTGCCGCCGTACAGGAAGGGCACCTCCTGGCGCCAGCGGCGCTCCAGGTGGGTGCGCAGCAGGTGGCCCCACTCGGCGAACTGGGTGAAGAGCAGGGCCCGATCGCCCGCCTCGATCACCTCCTCGAGGATCTCCTCCAGCCGCTGCACCTTGGCGCTGCGGGAGGCAAAGCCAGTCGCTGCCCCATTGCCGACTGCCGCCTGCACGTCCTCGCCCAGGGCCAGGGCGGGGTGGTTGCACACCTGCTTGAGCTTGGTGAGCAGGGCCAGCACCTGGCCGTGCTTCTGGCCGAGCGGGGCACGGGCGATGGCATCGAGGCTCTGCTCCACGGTGCGGTTGTAGAGCGTCTTCTGCTCGGGGCTGAGCCCCACCCACTCGTGCAGCTCCACCTTCTCGGGCAGGTCGGAGATGATCGAGCGGTCGGTCTTGAGGCGCCGCAGGATGAATGGGCCCACGCGGGCCTTGAGATCGCGCATCGAGGCCATGTCGCCGTAGCGCTCGATCGGCAGGCGGTAGCGCTGGCGAAAGAAGGGCTCGTCGCCCAGCACCTTCGGATTGAGGAAGTCCATCAGTGCCCACAGCTCGCTGACGCGGTTCTCCACCGGGGTGCCGGTGAGGGCGATGCGGAAGCGGCCGCTGCGGCTGCCCCGGCCCGGCCGGGCCAGGTCGCGGGCGGCCATCGACTGCTTGGCGCCGGGGTTCTTGATCGCCTGGGCCTCGTCGATCACCACCCCCTGCCAGTCGACGCTCTCCAGCAGTTCGCCGTCGCGCTGCAGCAGGCCATAGCTGGTGAGTACCAGATCAACTCCCTTGAGGGCCTTCTTCAGGGCCGCATCAGTGCTGGGCCGGCGCGGGCCGTAGTGCTCCTTCACCTTCAGCTCCGGCGTGAAGGCCGCCGCCTCCCGCTTCCAGTTGGTGAGCACGGAGGTGGGGGCCACCAGCAGCACGGGCCGCCTGAGCTCCTCCTCGGCCTTGAGGTGCTGCAGGAAGGCCAGCAGCTGGATGGTCTTGCCCAGGCCCATGTCGTCGGCCAGGCAGGCGCCCTGATCAAAGCGGTGCAGGAAGGCCAGCCAGCCCAGGCCCCGCTCCTGGTAGGGCCGCAGCT
>JBBASN010000229.1:0-1350 GCA_040399225.1 Prochlorococcaceae cyanobacterium
TCAGTGTCTGCTGGTTGCTGGCGACGAGCTTGTAAATCCTGCCGATCAGCTGCAGGGCGGGATTCACCGACGAGGCCGACCACTCCAGAGGCAGCACCACCCCTTCGGCACGCTGGCCGGCACGGCGCAGCTGCAGCCGGATCCTGCCGCGGTGCGGCGTCACCGTCCAGCCGGGCGCCACCCTGGCCGCGCCTCGGAAGCCGATTTCCCACGGCTTGTTGTGGATCGCCTCAGGCATGGGTGGGACGGAGCACACCAGGCGTGTGCAAAACGTGTGCAAAATCGCCCTTATAGCTTACCCAGGTCCCTCGCCGCTCCCTGAGACTCCTTGCCCTCACTAGAGTCTCAAATCAGGCACGGGATCCGAAAATCTGTATCACCCAAATGACCCATGGGCCCTGGAAGGGGCCTTTCCATCAGGCCCCGGACCCCTCAGGGCTGGAAGCCGCTCCAGCGGGCCAGTTCCTCCAGGCTCTGCACTCCCACCAGCCGCGGCTTGCCGGGCATGTCCCAGGTTGGGAAGGCGCGAACACCGGCGGCCGAGCAGATCTGGCTGCCCTTGGCGTCCGTGCACTCCACGTAGGGCAGCCGTGCCCCGGCCTCCTTGCCGAACAGGGCCTTCTGCTGGGTGCAGGCCGGACACCACCAGGCACCGAAGAACTGCGCGCCCCGGGCCTTGAGATGGTTGGCGAGCGCCTGCTGCCGGGCGCTGGAGGCCCCCGCCGCCTTGGCCTGGGCCAGCTGGGGCGCGGCCCGCTCGCCGGTCTGGGCACTGGCCGTGGCCACCACCCCCACCAGGCCCAGGCTGCAGGCGATCAGCAGGGCGGCGCGCCGCGATCCGAGAGGCAACATCAGTGAGAAGCGGGCGAAAGAATTGAGCTGCTGATCCGAATCCGAGGCTAGGAGGGCTCGCGTCCGCCGGCAGCGGGCGTGGACTGAGAGAATGGCAGGCCCGGATGGGGTCTCCGGTCCGCATTTCGGGGCCACTCCCCTCCGTTCAACTCCCGCCCGTTCACCCCCGCCGATGAGCGCCAACGGCTATCGCGACTACTTCAAGGTGCTGGGTGTGGACCGGGGTGCTGACGCCGACGCCATCAAGCGGGCCTTCCGCAAGTTGGCGCGCCAGCACCACCCGGATGTGAATCCCGGCGACAAGGACGCCGAAGCCCGCTTCAAGGAGATCAGCGAGGCCTATGAGGTGCTCTCGGATCCGGATAAGCGGCGCCGCTATGAGCAGTTCGGCCAGTACTGGAGCCAGGCCGGCAGCGGTGGCATGGGCGGCATGGACGTGGACTTCGGCCGCTACGGCAACTTCGACGATTTCATCAACGACCTGCTCGGCCGTTTCGG
>JBBASN010000230.1:0-1317 GCA_040399225.1 Prochlorococcaceae cyanobacterium
GAGGAGGGCGAGGCGGCCACCCGCTGCGTGAACAGCAGCTGCCCGGCGATCCTGCGGGGCGCCCTGCGCCACTGGGTGAGCAAGGGGGCCCTGGACGTGGACGGGCTCGGCAGCAAGCTGATCGAACAGCTGGTGGACCGGGGCCTGGTGGGCTCGATCGCCGATCTCTACCGGCTCGATGCCGCCCTGCTGGCCAGCCTGGAGCGAATGGGGGCCAAGAGCGCCGAGAACCTGGTGGCCGCCCTGGCCGCCTCCACGAACCAGCCCTGGCACCGCCAGCTCTACGGCCTGGGCATCCACCACGTGGGCGAGGTGAACGCCAAGGCCCTGGCCCAGGAATTCCCCAGCGCGGCGGAGCTGGCTGCAACAGCCACCAGTGCAGACCCCAACAGTCCATTGCGGTTCCAAGCCGTGTTCGGCATCGGCGAGCAGATCGCCCAGAGCCTGCAGCAATGGTTCGCCACCCCTGCCAACCAGCGACTGCTGGAGCAGCTGGAGGCGCTCGGCTTCTCCCTGGCCGCCAGCGCGCAGGAGCGCGCCAATGCGGGCAACCAGGGCACGGCCGGCGGCGGCGCCCTGGACGGCCAGACCTTCGTGCTCACCGGCACCCTGCCAAGCCTCAGCCGCCGCCAGGCCCAGGAGCTGATCGAGGCCGCCGGCGGCAAGGTGACGGGCTCCGTGAGCAAGAAAACGAGCTATGTGGTGGCCGGGGCGGAGGCGGGCAGCAAGCTCAGCAAGGCCGAGAGCCTGGGGGTGGCGGTGCTGGATGAGGCGGGTTTGTTGAGCCTGCTGAACACCTCCCAATGATCAGCCATCACCCAACATGAAAAAGCGGCGATGGTGCTTTCCCTTACGGGAGTTCCATCGCCGCTGCTGTACGTCCGAGTCGTCAGATCACGGGAAGCTCACACCGTGGGCGCCACGCGGATCAGGTCGATCTGGCCGCCTTCGGTGAGGTACTGGCTGCCCACGAGGTTGCCGTTGGTGAGGCTGTGGGCCTGCACATCCGCCAGGAAATAGCTTCCTGTGCTGGCGCCATACATCGCCGACACGTCGAAGATGCCGGAGGATTCCCAGTTGCCGATGTCGGTGGGAACGGAATCGCTCTGGCCGTAGGCTGTGGGCACCGCGCTGCGGTCGATCTGGGCCCAGCGCTGTCTGGTGCCGGTGATGGCGTCCACCTTCCAGATTGAGGCCTCCTGGCTGCCGAAATTGCCTGCCGCTGTTCCTGCGGGAACGGAGCGATCTTCCTGCACGTAGAGGGAGTTCCCGCTCCAGGCCAGGCCATCCGGGTTGCGCAGGCCGTTCAGCGCACTG
>JBBASN010000231.1:0-1317 GCA_040399225.1 Prochlorococcaceae cyanobacterium
AGAAGTCCATCGGCACGGCATAGGCCTTGTAGATGCCGATGATCTGCTGGAGGTTCTCGGGCGTGTCGGGCAACATCGACCCCCCGGCCTCAAGCCGGTGGATCACCTCGGCGTAGCGGTGCGTGGAGGGGGGAATCAGGGGCGTCTTGGTGCCCGCTGCAGCAGTGGAGGTGGTCATGCGGGCAGGGTCGACGACGGGGAAGGAGCCAGGGCCAGCTGCTGCACCACTGGATCGCTGTGGCGCAGGGCAATGGCGGCCGTGCTGGCCTCGCTCCAGGCGGTGAGCCCGATCGGCCAGATGCCAGCGAGCACCACCAGGGTGGTGAGCACGGCGGCCGGCAACCGTTCGGCCAGGCGGGTGCTCTGCCAGTCGGCGCGGCTGTTGTCGAGCCGGCCGAAGCCCACCCGGTTGAACAGGCGCACCGCGTAGACGGCGGTGAAGCCCGAGGCCACCAGGCAGATCAGGGTGGCCCGGGGGAACACGGTCCAGCTGCCCTCGAACACCAGCAGCTCGGCCGGGAAGCCCGCCAGGCCGGGAATGCCGGCGGCGGCCATCAGGGCCAGCAGCATCAGGGCCATGGTGAAGGGCAGGCCCCGGATCGGGTTCATCAGCCCGGAGAGCTCGGCGATCACCGTGGTGCCGGTCCTGCGCTGGATCAGTCCCACGCAGTCGAACAACAGGGCCACGATCAGGCCGTGGGCCAGCATCTGGGCCATGGCCCCCTGCAGGCTCATCGGCGTGGCGGCCGCCAGGGCCAGCACCAGCAGGCCCATGTGGCCCAGGGAGCTGTAGGCCATCAGGCGGCGGATGTCGGTGGCCACCACGGCATTGAGGGCGCCGTACACCGCGCTCACGGCACCGGCGGCGGCGATCCAGGGGGAAAAGGCGCTCCAGGCCTCGGGCAGCAGGCCCACCCCGAAGCGCAGCAGGCCGTAGGCCCCCAGCTTCGACACCACCCCCCCCAGCAGCATCACCACCGGCGGCGGTGCCTCGGCGTAGCTGATCGGCTGCCAGCCATGCAGGGGCACCACCGGCAATTTGATGCCGAAACCGAGCACCAGCAGGGCCAGCACCCAGCGCTGGGCCGAGGCTGGCAGCGGTGTGGCGGCCAGGGCCTCGAAGCTGAAGCTCACGGCGGTGTCGGCGCCGGCGGCGCCCTGGCCGAACCAGCCAAAGGCCAGCACGCCACCCAGCAGGCTCAGGCCCGACACCGCCCCAAAAAGCAGAAAGCGCACGGCCGCACCGGCCCGGCGCTCGCCGCCCCAGATGGCCACCAGCAGGGTGGTGGGGATCAGCACCAGCTCGAAGGCCAGCAC
>JBBASN010000232.1:0-1281 GCA_040399225.1 Prochlorococcaceae cyanobacterium
CCCAAGAAGGCCAAGCGCAACGTCCCCAACGGCGTCGCCCACATCCAGAGCACCTTCAACAACACGATCGTGTCGATTACCGACACGGCTGGTGAAGTGATCTCCTGGAGTTCCGCCGGAGCCAGCGGCTTCAAGGGCGCCCGCAAGGGCACCCCCTTCGCCGCGCAGACCGCCGCCGAAGCCGCCGCCCGCCGCGCCCTGGAGCAGGGGATGCGCCAGATCGAGGTGCTGGTGCGCGGACCCGGTTCGGGCCGCGAAACAGCGATTCGCGCCCTGCAGGTGGCCGGCCTCGAGATCACGCTGATCCGCGACGTGACTCCCCTGCCCCACAACGGCTGCCGCCGTTCCAAGCGCCGTCGGGTCTGATCCGCCGTCCCTTCCCCAACGGGAATCCGCCAACCCTTCGAGCCCCAGACCGTGCTGCACTACCAAATCGACCGGATCGAACACCAGGTCAGTGAGAACAGGTCCCAGACCGGTGTCTTTCTGATCGGTCCCCTGGATCGAGGCCAGGCCACCACCCTGGGCAATGCCCTGCGACGCGTGCTGATCGGTGCCCTGGAGGGCAGCGCCATCACGGCCGTACGCATCGCCGGGGTGAACCACGAGTACGCCACCGTTCCAGGCGTCCGCGAGGACGTCCTCGACATCCTGCTCAACTGCAAGCAGGTGGCCGTGAGCAGCCGCAGCCGCGAGCTGGAGATCGGCCGTCTGGTGGTGAGCGGCCCTGCCACCGTCACGGCGGCCGACCTGCAATTCTCCTCTCAGGTGCAGGTGATCGATCCCGATCGGCTGATCGCCACCGTGGCCGATGGCCACAGTCTGGAGATGGAAGTGCACGTGGAGCGGGGCGTTGGCTATCGCCCCGTCGACCGTCACAGTGAGGACACCAGTGCCATCGATCTCCTGCAGATCGATGCGGTGTTCAAGCCCGTGAAGCGGGTGAACTACACGGTGGATGAAACTGCCGTGGGTGAAGGCGGTTCCGCCAGGGAGCGCCTCCGCCTGGAGATCGAGACCAACGGCAGCATCACCCCCGATGACGCCATGGCCCAGGCGGCCAACCAGCTGATCGCCCTGTTCCAGCCCCTGGCCAGCCTCACAGCAGTGGAAGAGCCCGGCCTGGAGCCCGAGCCCTCGGCTGAGGCCCAGATTCCCCTGGAGGAACTGAACCTCTCGGTGCGGGCCTACAACTGCCTGAAGCGTGCCCAGGTGAACTCCGTGAGCGACCTGATGGGCTTCAGCTACGAAGATCTGCTGGAGATCAAGAACTTCGGCTCC
>JBBASN010000233.1:0-1280 GCA_040399225.1 Prochlorococcaceae cyanobacterium
GCGCTCCTTCGGGGCCCATGAGCTGGTGGGCTTTGCCGTGACCACCGAGAGCGTTGCGGCCGAACCGCAGGCAGAACCAGTTGTCGATGAACAGCGCGGGCGCGCCGCCAGCCCGCCGGTGGGCTGAGCCGCAGCAGGGGTTGAGCCGTTCAGCTCAGCACCACTCCAGCAGCGCCTCATGCTTTCTGCTCACCATCAGCGGATCACCGCCCGGGGGCTGGAGGCCGGATTGATCGACCTGGGCCTGATGGCCAACGGGCGCTGCTCCCCTATCTGAACTGCCATCCAGCGCAGTCGAGGGAAACCGGAGTTGGGCGCTGAAACGGGCCATGGCGCTCTCGCCTGTACGGCCTAGCTTGATCATCCACAAGCTAGGAACGCTGGACTGAGGTGCTTCTGGCCAGCCAACCGGGCTTTGCGTTCCCCAAGCCCTTGGCCCTTGCGTGCCTGACAGCTGCTGTTGTCACTGGGCAAGGCCCTGATTGAAGCGCAGAAAGTCGCCCGCCGTGCCGAACAGCACCCTGGTGGGCGGCTCGCTGAGCTAGCCGGCGGATGCCAGCGCAGAGCCCGATCTCTTCGACCAGCCCCAGCCCGCCGCCCGGATCGGGGCCGGAGCTGCATCGCCGGTCATCTCCCTGAGGAAAACCCCGGCGGATCCGGGGAAAACCTGCTGCGGGTGTGGAAAAAAGGGCGCTGGCGGGGTGGTGCCGGCCCGGGAGGGCGGCGACTGATCAGGGCTTGAAGCCCTTCAGCAGCCGGGAGGACACCAGCAGCATCAGGCTGCGGCTCTCCAGCGGTGCCCCCCGCGGCTTCCAGGGGCTGAAGCTGGCGGGCAGGTCCTCGCCGGCGGGCAGGGCGGTGTCGATCACCCGCAGCCAGCCCGTGGGACACACCGGCAGCTCGAAGTGCACCGCCCGGCAGTAGGCGTTCATGCCGCACCACAGCAGGGGCCCCTGCACGCTGTCGTTGATGCTCCAGGCCAGCGTGTGCGACCACTCCGCCCAGTCGGGCTGGCCCACCTCCACGCCGTGCCACTGGCGCCACAGCCCGGCGGGTTCAGCGGCGCCGCGCAGCGGGCGCTCGGCCAGGGGCAGTTCAGGATTGAGCAGATCCAGCAGCTGCCGGCGCAAGTGCAGCAGGCGCAGCAGGAAGGTGCGCAGGGCCAGATCGCCCCCATCCGGTTGCCAGTGCATCCAGCCGAGGGGGTTGTTCTGGCACCAGGTGTTGTTGTTGCCCCCCTGGCTGCGGCGCACCTCATCGCCCATCAGCAGCATCGGCAC
>JBBASN010000234.1:0-1252 GCA_040399225.1 Prochlorococcaceae cyanobacterium
GGCCCAAGGGCACACTCCCGGGGCCTGGCCCCAGTGACAACAGCAGCTGTTGCCAGGGGCTGGAAGAAGGGCTGACTGACCCCTGCGCCCCCCGCAAACAGCAACCGTTCTGCCAGGCAGAACTAAAGTGAGTGGATGATCCGCTCGTTCCGATGTCCCGACACCGAACGATTGGCCCAGGGCTGGGCCGTGCCCCGGTTCCAGTCCTTTGAGCGCGTGGCCCGCCGCAAGCTCAGGCAGCTGGAGATCGCAGGCCGTCTGGACGACCTGCGCGTTCCCCCGGGCAACCGGCTGGAGGCCCTGCGGGGTGATCGCACAGGCCAGCACAGCATCCGCATCAACGACCAGTTCCGCCTCTGCTTCATCTGGACCGCTGCTGGCCCGGATGCTGTCGAAATCGTCGATTACCAATGATCCCTGCCATGGACCGTCTGCCCCCCATCACCCCCGGTGAACTGCTCCAGGAGGAGTTCCTCCAGCCGCTGGGTGTGAGCCAGTACCGGCTGGCCAAGGCCATTGGCGTGCCGGCCTCAAGGATCAGCGAAATCGTGACGGGCCAGCGGGCGATCAGCGCCGACACCGATCTGCGCCTTTGCCGGTTTCTGGGCCTCAGTCCTGGCTACTGGCTGCGGGCCCAGGCCGCCCACGACACTGAGCTGGCCAGTGCTGAACTGGCCGACGAGCTGGAGCAGATCCAGCCCCTGGTGGCTGCTCAGACGTAACGCCCGGGGTATTCCCCTGGGTGGTCAATCCGCGTCACCCGCACGCCGGCAGCGGAGCGACCGGAGAAGCGCAGCAGGTCACTGCCGCTCACCGGATAGCCCAGCTCCTGGGCCAGCAGCGACACCTCATCGGCGGTGATCGCCTCCTCCACCTGCCGCCTCAGGGCCGGGTCGCGCTGCACCCGCGAGAGGAAATGCCTGAACTGCTCGAACGTCACCCGAGGCTTTCGGCTAAGACTCAGCTTATGGGGGTGGCTGAAAAGGTGACCCCGATCTCCATCAGCCCGCCTGATCCGTTCGGCGCCCCGCCCTGAGACAATCCAGCCCTGCCCACCCGATGAGTGAGTCATGGCCGTGCTGGGGAGAGGGGCGATCCTGGAGGCGATCGAGCAGGGCGCGATCACGATCACGCCCTTCGATCCCGCGCTGGTGGGCCCCGCCTCGGTGGACCTCACCCTGGCCCCCAGCTTCCGCGTGTTTCGCAAGGTGCATGCGGTGATCGACGTGGGCGAGGACACCGACTACCGGCA
>JBBASN010000235.1:0-1251 GCA_040399225.1 Prochlorococcaceae cyanobacterium
GCGCTGATCAGCCGCAGCCAGGGCAGGCGCGGGGCCGCCGGGGCCGAGCCATCGGCCATCGCCATCAGGCTGGGCAGGCCAGGCCCGAGCTCCGGTCCGTAGCGGCGCAGCACACCCACCGCCAGACCGCCCAGGGTGGGCACCACCAGCACCGGCCAGAGCTGCAACCAGTCGGGCAGCGAGGGGGAGGGAAGCGCTGGCGGCTCCGCCACCACCGGCGGTGGTGGCAGATAGCCCAGGCCCCCCAGACCGATGCGCAGCAGCGCACTGAGCGGCGTGCTCTCGTCCACCGGCGGCGGCGGTGGCGGTGCCACAACCGTGAGCTGGTCGGCATGCAGAGGGTTGTTGCCGCCGATCGAGAGCAGGGCCTCCACCCCCGGACCGAACAGGCCGCTGTTGATCAGTCCCACCAGCTCGTGAAAGGCCACCACGGCCAGCCCGGTGCTCACGCCCACCAGGGCGGCCCAGGCGAGTAACCCCCACTGGAAGGGGGTGGCGCCGACCTCAGGCCTCGGTGCGGACGCTGGCAAAGATCTCCTCCAGGATCTCCCCAGCCCCCTGCGCGCGCAGGGTGTGGGCCAGGGCGATGCCGATCGCTTCGGGATCGGTCTGCGGGCCGCGGGCCTCGTCGCGGATCAGGCGCACGCCATCAAGGCTGGCCACCATGCCGGTGAGCACCAACTCGGCTCCATCGCCCTCACCCTCGAAGAAGGTGTTCACGCCGATCGGCACCTGGCAGCCGCCCTCCAGCTCGCGCAGGAAGGCGCGCTCGGCCAGGCAGCGGCGGGCGGTGGGGGTGTGCTCCAGCGCCTTGATCTGCTCCAGCACGGCGGCATCGCCGTCGCGGCACTCGATGCCAAGGGCCCCCTGGCCCACCGCATGCAGGGAGATGGATGGATCGATCAGCTCGTGGATGCGATCGCCCAGGCCCAGGCGCCCCAGGCCGGCGGCGGCCAGGATCAGGCAGTCGTACTCGCCGGTATCCAGCTTCTCCAGGCGGGTGATCACGTTGCCGCGCACATCCTTGAACACCAGATGGGGGAAGTGATGGCGCAGCTGGGCCAGGCGGCGCAGGGAGCTGGTGCCCACCACCGAGCCCTCCGGCAGGGTGGCCAGGCTCTTGTCGGTGTGCTTCTCGTGCACCACCAGGGCATCGGCCGGGTCTTCCCGCTCGGTGATGCAGCCCAGCATCAGGCCCTCCGGCAGGTTGGTGGGCAGGTCCTTGAGGCTGTGGACGGCGATGTCGGCCCG
>JBBASN010000236.1:0-1224 GCA_040399225.1 Prochlorococcaceae cyanobacterium
GTGCGAACTGGGCGTGGGCCGCCGGCAGCAGCTGCACGTTGAAGCGCAGCAGGGCATACCCGCCCATCTTCAGCAGGATGCCGGCCAGCAGCATGTGCACCGGCGCTGTGGCCTCGCCGTGGGCATCCGGCAGCCAGGTGTGCAGTGGCACGATCGGCAATTTCACCCCGAAGGCAATCAACAAGCCCGCATAGCAGAGCAGCTGGAACTTCACGGGGAAGTCCTTGGCCATCAGAACGGAGTACTCAAAGCTCGTAGTGCCGCCGAAGAAGGCCATGGCCAGGCCCACGATCAGGATGAACAGTGAGCTGCCAGCCGTGTAGAGGATGAACTTGGTGGCGGCGTACTGACGCTTCTTGCCGCCCCAGATGGCCAGCAGCAGGTACACCGGTAACAGCTCCAGCTCCCAGGCCAGGAAGAACAGCAGCATGTCCTGCACGGCGAACACGGCGATCTGGCCGCCGTCCATGGCCAGCAGCAGGAAATAGAAGAGCTTGGGCTTGAAGCTCACCGGCCAGGCCGCCAGGGCCGCCAGAGCCGTGATGAAGCTGGTGAGCAGGATCAGCGGCATCGAGAGGCCATCCGCCCCCACCGACCAGGCCAGTCCCAGGCTCGGCAGCCACTCCACCCGCTCCACCAGCTGGAGCCCCTCGACGGCCGGGTCGTAGCCGTTCAGGTAGCCACCCACCGTGAGCAGGAAGGTGGTGAGCGCGATGCCGAGGGCGAACCAGCGCACTTGGCGCCCGTCGCCCTTGTCGGGCACGAACGGGATCAGCAGTGCGGCCGCGATCGGGAACAGGATCGAGGCGCTCAGCCAGGGAAAGGCCACGAATGCAGGCAGTCCAATGGCTGGAGTGTAGAAATGCCTGCCGATCAGCCCCAGGCCAGGTGGGGGGAGTCACACAGTCCGTAGTGGCCCCAGGCGGGATGGCTCCGCCGGCCGCCGCTGGCGCGGGGCGCCCAATGCGGCCGGTGGAGCCATCCCGCCTGGCGGGGCGGGCGGGTGCGGGGGCAGTAGGGGGCAGGAGTGCTTCACCACCGCCCCGTATTCGGCGCCCTGGGCTGAGGCGCTGAGGCCGTGTTGCGCGCTCTGCGCGCTCACGGCAGAAGCCCTCAGCCCAGGGCGCCGAACAGCACCACCAGGGCGATCACCCCGCCGAACACGATCAGGGCATAGAACTGGGCCCGGCCGGTCTCGAAGTATTTGAGGCCCTCGCCGCTGCC
>JBBASN010000237.1:0-1192 GCA_040399225.1 Prochlorococcaceae cyanobacterium
GGCGGCTTCGGCGGCTTCGGCACAGGGTTTCCCGGCGGCTTCGGCGCTGGCTTCGGCGGGGCAGGAGGCGGCCGTGGAGCGGCGGCCAACCTGGATGCCGAGGCCACCCTCTCGCTCAGCTTCTCCGACGCCTTCCATGGCTGTGAGCGCACCCTGGCGGTGAATGAGGAGCGGGTGCAGGTGCGGATCCCTGCGGGTGTGAAGGACGGCAGCCGCCTGCGCCTCAAGGGCAAGGGCAATCTCCAGCCCGGCACGGGCCGCCGCGGCGACCTCTACCTCAACCTCAAGCTCCAGCCCCATCCGGTCTGGCGTCTGGACGGCGACCAGCTGCGGGCTGACCTGCCCCTCAGCCTCGACGAGCTGGCCCTCGGCGGCGAGGTGGTGGTGGCCACCCCCGATGGCGAGGCGAAGGTGCAGGTGCCACCCGGGATGAAGGTGGGCCGCAGCCTGCGCCTGCGCGGCAAGGGCTGGCCCGCTGCCGCTGGCCGCGGCGATCTGCTGCTCACCCCGACCCTGCAGTTGCCCGAAGCCTTGAGCGATCGGGAACGGCAGCTGCTGGAGGACCTGCGCCAGGCCCGCAGTGTCGATCCACGCCAGGGCTGGGCCGCCGCCGCCCGTCTCTGACGCCCCATTGCGCCCTGGACCGGGTCCGTAGGATCCGCCCCAGCCATCCCAGCACCATGGAGCTCAGCTATCGCCCCCGCCGGTTGCGCCGCACGCCGGCCCTGAGGGCGATGGTGCGCGAGCACCAGGTGAGTGCCGCCGATTTCATCTATCCGTTGTTCGTGCACGAGGGGGCCAGCAACGAGCCGATCGGCGCCATGCCCGGCTGCTTCCGCTGGAGCCTCGACGGCCTGGTGCAGGAGGTGGGCCGCGCCTGGGACCTGGGCATCCGCTGCGTGGTGCTCTTCCCCAAGGTGGCCGATGGTCTGAAGACTGAGGACGGCGCCGAGTGCTTCAACGAGCACGGCCTGATCCCCCGCGCCATCCGCCGCCTCAAGGAGGTGCACCCGCAGATGGCGATCATGACCGACGTGGCCCTCGACCCCTACTCCTGCGATGGCCACGACGGCATCGTGAGCAACGAGGGCGTCGTGCTCAACGACGAGACCGTGGCCATCCTCTGCCGCCAGGCCGTGGCCCAGGCCCGCGCCGGCGCCGACCTGATCGGCCCCAGCGACATGATGGATGG
>JBBASN010000238.1:0-1170 GCA_040399225.1 Prochlorococcaceae cyanobacterium
CTCGGGGTCCCGGCCGGCACGGCCGACCAGGGTGATCGTGTTGATGCTCATGGCTCAGATGAGGTGGTGTGGACAGCAGCGGCCTGGCGGGCCTGCAGCAGCGAGGGAAGATCAATCAGTGGGTGGGTGCGCAGAAGCTCATGGATTGCGCCGCTCCAGCTGAGGTCGTGCTTCTGGGCAAAGGCCCGCAGCTTCAGGTAGGTGTCGGTGTGCAGGGCCACGCACTTTTTGTGCCGCCCCAGGGGCAGGCGCAGCGGCCGCGGCTTGGTGGGGGAGTGCTCCATCAGGCCACCCGCCTCAGGCCCCGGGTCTGGCACCAGCGCCTTCTCAGTGGCCGGCGGCTGGCGCCGTTGAGCGGCACCAACTGGCAGCAGCTGCGCATGCGGTGGCAGGGTGCCACCCGGTAGAGCACCGCGCCATCGCACCAGATCTGATGGCAGCCGAACCCACTGACGAATTCCCCTTGCTCGCTGGTGGGTTCACGGCTGAGGGCAGGGCCAGCTGCCGGCAGCTGCAACTGCCGCTGCTGGAGTAGGAGGCGCAGCAGGGCCAGGCGCTCCAGCTGCTGCAGCACCGGACGCCCTTCTGCAGGGTCAATGTTCAGCAGGGCAAGCAGCTGCTCCTGGTCTTCCTCTGTCGCCCGCAGCAATCCCTGCAGCAGGGCTGATCCACAAGCCGCCAGGGCATCTGGAGCTGCAGGCGTGCTCATGGCTCTCCCTCCCCGGCCTGGCTCTCGAGCTGCTGCAGGCGCCGATCAATCAGCGACCACAGCCGCTCGGCGCCCTCGTCGTTGAGCTGGCCTTCTGCCAGCAGGCGGTTGACGCGCTGACGGGTGTGCTCCAACGCTTCAACGCTGTTGAGCTTGGGAATCTCCCGCTGGCCCGTGCTCACCAGATCGCCGCTGGATGCCCCTCCCCCCTTGGCCGCGTCTGCGGCAGCCGGGGTGGTGTCACTGAGCAGCTCGGCCTGGGTTGCCGCCACGGCCTGCGGGGCTGCTGCCTGAGCCTGCTGGGTTGCTGCCTCGATGGCGGGCAAGTCGGTTGCGGCCAGCTGCTGGGCCGTTGCGGGCGGCTCCTGAGTGGGGGCGGCAGGGGGCACGTCCAGCTCAGGTGCGGTCGCCGTTGTCCCGTCGCTGTCAGTTGCAGTTGAGGCATCGGCCCCTTTTTGTGC
>JBBASN010000239.1:0-1169 GCA_040399225.1 Prochlorococcaceae cyanobacterium
CCTCGGTTGAACCGCTGGGTCCCGTAAGCCGCGCTTAGCTCTCGCTTTGCGCAGTTCAAAACCTTATCACAGGACTCCCCCCACAGGCAATCAAGCCAGCAAGGAGGCGTTCCAGCACTGCAGGGCCGGGGTTCCGCGGTAGTGGCTGAGCACGTTCAGGGTGGCGGTGTCCAGCAGGAAGCGGCGCCCCTCGGACGGCGGCAGATCAATCCAGCGGGCCACCAGCACCCGCAGGAGGTGGCCATGGGCGAACAGCAGCGCTGGGCCCTCCGCACCGCGCAGCTGCGCCAGCACCCGGTCAACCCGCTGCCCCACCTGCTCCGGACTCTCCCCATCCGGACAGCCATCGGTGAACACTTGCCAGCCCGGCGCTTCCGCATGGATCTGAGCACTGGTGATGCCCTCGTAGGCCCCGTAGTTCCACTCCACCAGATCGGGCTCAATCCTGGCCTGATCAGCGAAACCGGCCAGTTCGCAGGTGCGGCGAGCCCGCTGCAGGGGGCTGGTGAGCACCGAAGCAAACGTGAGGGGGGAGAGATGGGGTGCAAGGCGACGGGCAGCCTGCTCGCCCGCGGGGGTGAGGGGGATGTCAGTGCTGCCCGTGTGCTGGCCCGACAGGCTCCATTCGGTTTCGCCGTGCCGCACCAGCACGACATCGGTGGGTTGCAGGTGCAATGAAGCCATGAGAGAGAAGGAAAACAGGATGGACAGTTGCCCGGGGTCCGCTGGCGCCCCGGCTCAGAACGACTCCCAGTCGTGCTCCAGCTTCACGCGGCCGGATAGCGGCAGCAGGAAGCGGCGGGGCAGCAGGTTTTCGTGGCAGGCGCCATCGCAGGGGTCGGTAGCCCCCTGCCACACCACCACGAAACGGAAACAGATCGCATGACCGGCGGATTCAGCAAAAGGAATCTCGTTGAACCAGGTGTCGGCATTCACGTACTCCAGCCGAGGGGCGTGGCGCAGGTCCCAGCTGCCCAGCTCCGGCACATCGCCGCACACCACCACCACCTGGCCCGGCTGGGTGAAGAAGTTGTTGAGCTGAAACTTCACGATCACCGTGCCCTCAACCGCCGGCCCCAGCACGCTCAGCACCCGGGCCGCCTTAGCCGGCAGGGACAGCTCACGGATCGCGCCGCCCTGCACCTGCAGGCGTTCTCCGCTCAGCAGAC
>JBBASN010000240.1:0-1168 GCA_040399225.1 Prochlorococcaceae cyanobacterium
GCCCAGAGGCTGTTGCGCAGGCCGATCTGCACCATCAGCAGGTAGAGCGGGATCATCACCACCTGGAAGGGGATCAGGATCGTGGCCACCACAAGCGCCAGCACCAGCCCCCGGCCGGCGAAGCGCATCCGCGCCAGCGGGTAGGCCGCCAGCGAGCAGAACAACAGGTTGGCCAGCACCGCCAGGCCGCTCACGATGGCGCTGTTGCGCAGGTAGAGCCCCATCGGCTGGTCGGCGAACAGCCGGCCGTAGGCCTCCAGGCTGGGCTGGGCCGGCAGCAGCGCCGGCGGACTGGTGAAGATGTCCTCCGCCGGGCCCTTGAGCGAGGTGCTCACCAGCCACAGCAGGGGCAGCAGCATCGCCAGGGCCGCCAGCAGCAGCAGCCCAAGCTGCAGGGCCGCCGCCAGGGGTGAGCGCCGTTGACCGGAGGTGGGTTGGGCCATCACACGCGCGGCCGCTCGGCCAGGGGCAGGTCGCCCACCACCGGCAGCGGAGCCTTCTGGGGGTGCAGGGGCACGCTGCGGTTGCCGGCGATCAACCGGTTGAGGGCATTCACAAAGGCCTGGGCAGCGGCCACCACGATGTCGGTGTCGGCGGCGTGGCCGGAATAGAGCACGCCGTTCTGGCGCAGGCGGATCGTCACCTCGCCCATGGCGTCGATGCCCTCGGTCACGCTCTTCACCGAAAACTCCACCAGCTCGTTGGGCACCTGGGCCAGGCGGTTGAGCGCCTGACACACCGCGTCCACCGGCCCGGTGCCGATCGCCGCCTCGGTGAGCTCGGCGCCATCGGCATCGGTGAGAGTCACGGTGGCGGTGGGCTGCAGGCCCGTGCCGCAGCTCACCTGGACGCTCTTGAGCGCAAAGCTGCCATCGCCCTGCTGCTGCACCTGCTCGCTCACGATCGCCTCCAGGTCGCGGTCGGTGATCTCGCGCTTGCGGTCGGCCAGCTCCTTGAAGCGGGCGAAGGCGTCGTCGAGGTCGTCGCGGCTGAGCTCGTAGCCGAGCTCCTCCAGGCGGGCGCGGAAGGCACTGCGGCCGCTCAGCTTGCCCAGGGAGATGCGGTTGTCGGCCAGGCCCACGGTGCGGGCGTCGATGATCTCGTAGGTGAGTCGGTGCTTGAGCACGCCGTCCTGGTGGATGCCCGATTCGTGGGCGAAGGCGTTGGC
>JBBASN010000241.1:0-1142 GCA_040399225.1 Prochlorococcaceae cyanobacterium
CGTTGATGCGGTGGTCGGAGAGGCGGGTGAGGATGTCCTTGAGCACGCCCACCCGGTCGAGCACCTCGATGCGCAGCTGCACCGGATAGCGCCGCAGGCTGATCGCCCCGGGGTTCCAGCGCACGGGCAGGCGCCGCTCCACCGGCATCTGGGCCAGGTTGGCGCAGTCCTGGCGGTGGATGGTGATGCCGTGGTTGCCCAGGGCCACCGCCCCCAGGATCGACTCGCCGGGGAGCGGGCTGCAGCAGCCGCCCAGCCGGTATTCCAGCCCCTCCAGGCCCAGGATCGGGCTGAGCTCGCCCTGCTGCAACTGGCTGGCCGGGCGGGAGGCCGTGGCACTCTCAGCCTGGGCGGAGACGTTGCGGGCCAGGTCCTCGTTGCTGAGCGGCGGCGCAGCGCTCTCCGAAGCAAGCCGCAGCTCCTCCCGCAGCCGGTTGAGCACCTGATGCAGGGTGACCCCGCCGAAGCCGAGCGAGGCGAGCAGATCCTCGGTGCCGATCAGATTGCAGCGGCGGGCCACCTTGACCATCGCCTCGCCGTTGAGCAGGGCGTCGAAGCCATCCCGGCCCAGTTCCCGCTCCAGCATTTCGCTGCCGCGCTGGATGTTCTCGTCGCGGTGGCTCTTCTTGTACCACTGGCGGATGCGGTTGCGGGCCGTGGGGGTGGCCACGAAGTTGAGCCAGTCGAGGCTGGGATGGGCGTTCTTGCCCGTGATCACCTGCACGAAATCACCGTTCTGCAGCGGCGTGGCCAGGGGCGAGAGGCGGTCGTTGATGCGCACCCCCTGGCAGTGATTGCCCACCTCGGAGTGGATGCGGTAGGCGAAATCCACCGCCGTGGAGCCCTTGCGCAGGCCCACCACATCTCCCTTGGGGGTGAACACGAACACCTCTTCATCGAAGAGGTCTTCCTTGATCGAGCGCAGGAAATCGCCGCTGTCATCGCCGACGCCATCGCGCTGCCAGTCCACCAGCTGGCGCAGCCAGTTGAAGCGCGCCGCCTCGGCATCGGCGGCCGCCGGCGAGCCGCCCTCCTTGTACTTCCAGTGGGCGGCAATGCCGTATTCGGCCACCTGGTGCATGTCGGTGGTGCGGATCTGCACCTCGATCGGCCGGTGGCGGCCGATCACCGCCGTGTGCAGC
>JBBASN010000242.1:0-842 GCA_040399225.1 Prochlorococcaceae cyanobacterium
GGGCGGTGGTGATGATCCGGCTGCTGGCCGCCTGGCGGAACACCTCCGTGAGCCGGGTCACCGGCAGCGCGCCGCTGCTGATCCCATCGGCCAGCACCTGCCCCGGACCCACCGAGGGCAGCTGGTCCACATCCCCCACCAGCAGCAGCGCCGCCTCCGGCGGGATGGCCGCCAGCAGCGAGGCCATCAGCGGCACATCCACCATTGAGGTCTCGTCCACCACCAGCAGGTCGCACTCCAGCGGCAGCTCGGCATTGCGGCGGAAGCCATAGCTGGCCGGGTCGAACTCAAGCAGCCGGTGGATGGTCTTGGCCTCCAGGCCGGTGGCCTCGGTCATGCGCTTGGCGGCCCGGCCGGTGGGGGCGCAGAGCTGGATGCGCAGCTTCTTGGCCGCCAGGATCTGCAGGATGGCGTTGATCAGGGTGGTCTTGCCCACCCCCGGCCCGCCGGTGATCACCAGCACCTTGCTGGCCAGCGCCTGCTCCACCGCCTGCTTCTGGCTGGCGGCGAGCTGCAGGCCGAGGCGCTGCTCCACCCAGCCGATCGCCTTGGCCGCGTCGATGGCGCCCCAGGGCGGCGCATCCAGCGCCAGCTCCTGCAGGGATTCAGCGATGCGGCGTTCGTCGCGGTGCAGGTGGGCCAGGAAGATCGCCGGCTCACCGGCCAGCGTGTCGGCCACCACCGAGCCCTCGCTGAGCTCCAGATCGAGGGCCGCCTGGATCTGTTCCGGCTGAAAGACGAGAGCCTGCTCGATTCCGCCAACCTCCCGGAGCCCGACGTGATTGCCTCCGAAATCGCGGAAGATCTGCGCAGCGTGCTGCAGCAGATGGAGGAGATGCTCG
>JBBASN010000242.1:852-1107 GCA_040399225.1 Prochlorococcaceae cyanobacterium
CCAGGGGTACCCGCATGCTGGGGCCAGGGCTGTTGCCCTCTTCCCCTCCCTGGTCAACACCGGGCTGATCAGCCCTTGGCCGTTCCACCGCCAGCAAGTCCCCCGCCAGCTTGAGCAGCTCCGCGGTGGGCAGGCCGCAGTGGCCCTCGCCGCTGGCCTCCGGCAGGGCGTAGTTGATGCCGGCCCGTAAACGGATCGTGGCGGTCGACTCGATGCCCAGCCGGGCGGCGATCGCATCGGCGGTGCGGAAGCCGA
>JBBASN010000243.1:0-1095 GCA_040399225.1 Prochlorococcaceae cyanobacterium
GGATGCTGTCGATGATCGCCACCGCCGGCCGCAGGGCCTCCAGCTCCTGCAGCACGAGCTCCAGGTCGGTTTCGGCCAGGAGCTGCACATCGGCAGCTGCTTCGGTGCCCCCCAGCTCTTCGGCAGCCTCCTCCATGCGTGCCAGACGCCGCCAGCGCAGCTTCACCTGCTGGGCCGACTCCTCGGCGCTCACGTAGAGCACCGAGGCCCGGCCGGCCATGGAACGGGCGCTCTGCAGCAGCAACGTGCTCTTGCCGATGCCGGGATCACCGCCCAGCAGCACCAGGGAACCCGGCACCAGGCCGCCCCCGAGCACCCGGTCGAGCTCGCCGTAGCCGCTGGCCAGGCGCTGCAGGGGCCGCTCGCCCACGGCGCCGATCGGCTCGGAGCGACGGGACCGGGCGGCCATCGCCAACTCTCCGCCGGACGCAGCCACGGGACGGCGGCGGCGGCTGTCCGCAGCCGGGGCCGCCGCCTGCTCCACCAGGGTGTTCCAGCTACCGCAGCTGCTGCAGCGCCCGAAGAACTGGCGGGTCTGGGCGCCGCAGCTGGTGCAGACGTAGAGCGTGAGGGAACGGGCCAAGGGGCGCGGGAGCAGGGGGCTGCTGCCCAACTATGAAGAAAGGTGGCGTTGCATGAAACTTTCCGCCCTCAGACCTTTTCAGTAGAGGCCATCTCATGTAGGCACCCAAGCCTGGCGATGACGGTCTCCCCCCCCAGCGCTGCCACCGGCACTGCCAAGGACAAGGAAACGATCCTGGTGGTCGATGACGAGGCCAGCATCCGGCGGATTCTGGAGACCAGGCTGTCGATGATCGGCTACCACGTGGTCACGGCCTGTGACGGCCTGGAGGCCCTGGAGGCCTTCCGCAGCCACCATCCCGATCTGGTGGTGCTGGACGTGATGATGCCCCGCCTCGATGGCTACGGCGTGTGCCAGGAGCTGCGCAAGGAGTCGGACGTGCCGATCGTGATGCTCACGGCCCTGGGCGATGTGGCCGACCGCATCACCGGCCTGGAGCTGGGGGCCGACGACTACGTGGTGAAGCCCTTCAGCCCCAAGGAGCTGGAGGCCCGCATCCGCTGCGTGCTGCG
>JBBASN010000244.1:0-1093 GCA_040399225.1 Prochlorococcaceae cyanobacterium
CAGCGCCAGCCAGGCCCGCTCCCGTGCCCAGCGCAAGCAGAAGAAGGGCTATGGGTCGATCGTGGCCGCCCGCCGCGCCAATGCCCAGGACGCCCGCCTGATCAGGAAGGGAACCTGGGTGCGGCGCCGCCGCGATGGATCGAGTCCCTAGTTCGGCCCTGCTCTGTAAGGCGAATCGTCTTACAGTTGATCCATGGCCACCGTGACGCTCACCAGCAAAGGGCAGCTGACCATTCCGCGGCAGTTGCGGGACGCTCTCGGCCTGGCGCCAGGAGCCAGGTTGCAGGCCTCCATCGACCGGCACGGCCGGCTGGTGCTGGTGCCCTCCAAGTACGAGCCGGAGGATCTGTTCCGGGAACGCCCCAAGGTGAATCGCGTGATGACCACCGACGACATGGACCAGGCCATTGCCATTGCCATGGCGGTTGGCGGTGAGGACGCTTGACACCAACGTGGTGGTTCGGCTGCTGATCGGCGACGATCCGCAGCAGACCCCGATCGCCGAGCAGGCCTTTCTCGCTGCCATCGCCAGCGGCGGTGTGTACCTGCCGGATGTGGTTCTGGCCGAGGTGGCCTGGGTACTGCGGGGCTACGACCTCGAGCGCGCAACCCGCTACCAGCTGCTGGAGCGACTGGTGCGCACCCGTGGCGTGGTGGTGGATGACATCGACGCGGTGATCGATGCCCTTGAGCAGTTTCGCCTGGGCGGTGATCTGGCCGATCAGTTGATCCTGGCCCGGGCCGCCAGCACCGGTGCCCTGCCGGTGCTCAGCTTTGACCGTCGCTTCGCCGCATCTGAAGGTGTTGAGCTGCTCAGGCCGGCTTGAGCGTCCAACCGAAAGCCCGGCTACCAACCGGTAGCCGGGCCAGAGCCCACAGGCTCAGCAGACCGAGACGGTGCAGCCGGGGGTGCCCTGCAGCTTGCGGGCAAAGGCGAAGGCCTTCTCGGCAGGGATCAGCCGCATCTTCTTGACGGGCTTGCCGCGGCGGCCAAAGAACTCGACCTGCCGAGGGGCAGTACCGAGCTTCTGGACACCGGGCTGATAGCGGTGAACCACAAGCAGGCGGACTTCGCAGACGGGGCCTTGGGGAG
>JBBASN010000245.1:0-1079 GCA_040399225.1 Prochlorococcaceae cyanobacterium
TGCTGGCGGGCCTCACCCGGCTCAAGCAGGTGTGCAACCACCCCGCCCACTACCTCGACGACGGCTCAGCGTTGGAGGGCCGCTCCGGCAAACTGAGTCGCTGCGAGCAGCTGCTGGCGGCGATTCTCGAGGCCGGCGAGCGGGCGCTGATCTTCACTCAGTACACCAGCTGGGGCGAGCGGTTGGCCACCCACCTGTGCCGCACCTGCGGCGAGGAGCTGCTGTGGCTGCATGGCGGCCTGAGCCGGGCGCGGCGCGAGCAGCTGGTGGCACGCTTCTCTGAGCCCGATGGGCCGCCGGTGTTTCTGCTCTCGATCAAAGCCGGCGGCACCGGCCTCAACCTCACCGCCGCCTCCCATGTGATCCACTACGACCGCTGGTGGAATCCGGCGGTCGAAGACCAGGCCACCGACCGGGCCCATCGCCTCGGCCAGAAGCGCACCGTGCATGTGCACAAGCTGGTGTGCGGCGGCACGGTGGAGGAGGGCATCGATGCGCTGATCCGCGGCAAGCGCGAGCTGGCCGAACGGGTGGTGGGCAGCGGTGAGCAGGCCCTCAGCCAGCTCTCCACCGAGGAGCTGCGTCAGCTGATTCAACTGCGGGATCCAGGGGAGGAGCGATGAGCAAACGGGGAGGGCCGCTGGCGAATCAGTGGTGGTCGCAGCGGTTCACGGCGGTGCTGGAGGGCTATGGGCTGGGGCCGCGCATGGAGCGGGGGCGCCGCTATGCCCGTGGCGGCAAGGTGCAGGAGCTGCTGGTGAAGGCGGGCCGGCTGGAGGCCAGAGTGCAGGGCTCCAGGGCCACGCCCTATCGGGTGAGCGTGCGCAGCACGGCTCCGAGCCAAGCTCACCCCAGCAAAGCCCAGTGGAAGGCGCTGGAGCAGGCGATGGCCGCCCGCCTGGGCTGGACCGCCCAGCTGCTCAATGGCGAGGTGCCCCGCGACCTGGAGGAGCCGTTCGAGGCGGTGGGGGTGCCGTTGTTTCCGCGCCGCTGGAGCGATCTGCAGGTGCGCTGCGGCTGCCCCGACGACGCCGTGCCCTGCAAGCACATCGCCGCCGTGCTCTACGTGTTCGCCCAGC
>JBBASN010000246.1:0-1033 GCA_040399225.1 Prochlorococcaceae cyanobacterium
GGCTGGGCCCCAGCCGCAGCTTCACGCCGTCGGTGCTGATCACCTCCCGCACCGGGCTGCCGGCCACCTCGGCCGGTGGGGCTGCGCTCAGGCGGGCCTCCAGCTGCCGGCGGGCGGCCATGTCCGGCAGGCGCAGGTCGAGCCGGTCGTAGCTGGCGGCGCCGCCGTGGGCCTGCTGCAGGGCATCGAGCCGCTCGCCCAGGGGCACCCCCCCCTCTACGAGGGCCTCGATCAGCAGCAGGGCCGCAAAGGGCGCATCGCGTTCGGGCAGGTGCATGCCGAAGCCCACGCCGCCCGACTCCTCGCCGCCCACCAGCACCTCGCCGGCCAGCATCTCGGCTGCGATGTATTTGAAGCCCACCGGTTTCTCCATCACGGTGCGCCCCAGGCCCTCGGCCACCAGCTGCATCAGGTCGGAGCCGCTCACCGTTTTCACCACGGTTCCGGGGAGCTGGCGGGCCCGGGCCAGGTGGTCGATGAACAGGGGCATCAGCAGTTGGGTGCTGCAGAAGCGGCCCCGTTCATCGATGGCGGCGATGCGGTCACCGTCGCCGTCGAAGACGATGCCCATCGCCGGCGAGCCGGAGGCGGTGCTGGCCTGCACGGCGGCGATCAGGTCGCCCAGGTAAAGGGCAAGGGGCTCCGGGGGATTGCCGCCAAAGAGAGGATCTCGGTTGGCGCGGATTTCCTGGATCACGCCGCTGGCGCTGGCCTGCTCCCCCAGCAGGGCCGGCAGCACCCCGGCGGCCGAGCCGTGCATCGGGTCCACGATCACCCGCAGGCCCAGCCGCTGCAGGCCATCCGCGAATGCTGCGGGGTCCACCTTGGCCCGCAGGCCGCCCACGTAGGCGCCGAGCGCGTCAAAGCGGGGCTCGCCCGCCGTTGGGGGCGGGATCTGCACTGAGATCCCCCCGGCGGCCAGGCGCGTTTCCACCCGCGCGGTGAAGTCGCCCTCCACCGAGCCGCCGAACGGTCCCTTGATCTTCAGGCCCAGCCATTCCGGCGGGTTGTGGCTGGCGGTGATCACCAGGGC
>JBBASN010000247.1:0-1030 GCA_040399225.1 Prochlorococcaceae cyanobacterium
CCGATCGGCATGCAGGTGGTGCCGGTGCGCCGCTGAACGCCACCCCAGCGGCGCGCTGGCGAAGTGGCTTGGCGAGCGGACCGCAAGCGTGAAAAGCCAGTACGGTCTTGCCCCCTCTCTGGCAGAGCAGCGGCCATGGACTCCACCACTCCGCTCCGCGGCGCTCGGCTGCTGGTGTTCCACCCGCGCCAGCTGGAGGATGCCCAGGACCTGATCCGTGCCGTGAAGGCCAATCAGACGGTGGTGCTCAATGCCAGCGGTGCCGACGCCGGGGAGGCCCAGCGGCTGATTGATTTCGCCTGCGGCGGCATGGAGGCGATCGACGGCCAGACCCACCGCATCGATGCCGAGACGTTCCTGTTCACACCGGCCCGGGGGCGGGTGGAGCACTGGCCGCTGGCGGCCTGAGGACTTCGCCGGCTCTCAGCTCAGAGACTCCACGCCCTCCTCAGCAGCAGCAGACGCCGACCGCCGGGCCGGCAAGTAGACCCACTCCCCCGCCGGCAGAGCCGTGGAGGGCAGATACCCCGGCACCAGTAAATGCATTCTAGCCGGGAGGGGGGGGTTGAGCGGTAGACGGGCAGCAGCAGCGTGGTGCCGGCCGCCAGCGGCTCAGTGCTGGGCCAGCTGCTCAGCTCCGCGTTGAACTGGCGCAGCAGGGAGAGGCTGAGGTTCTGCTCAGCCGCCACGCTGCTCAAGGTCTCACCCTCACGGGTGACGTAGGGCTGGCTCTGCTCCAGCACCGGATTGAGGCTGCGCAGCTTGCTTTCGGTGGTGCCGTAGCGCTCGGCGATCAGGTTCAACGTGTCGCCATCCCGGAGCACCAGCACGCTGTGGGGCCTGAGCACCAGCTGGATCGCTTCCCCCAACAGCGGCTGCACCAATAAACCGATGCCACCGGGACCGTAGTCCGCCCCGAAGTGCATCACCTGGCAGCCGGCGAACTGGGCCCGGCCACCTGACGGCAGTCCGCCTTCGGGCTGGAGCAGGGCCAGGTCCCCGAGCCACATCACCCCCTGGCAGGGGGCCT